>JBJOMV010000061.1:0-12702 GCA_046052185.1 Verrucomicrobiota bacterium
AGCTCGGTCTTCGTGTAGGACTCGGTCGGCTCGATCATCAGGCCGAAGACCTCCGGGAAGGCGACGGTCGGGGCGTGGAAGCCGAAGTCGAGGAAGAGCTTGCCGACGCGGGCGATGATGCTCGCGCGCGGGATGCCCGCGGCCTCGATGCGTTTGAAGTCCTCTTCGGTGAGCGTGAGGATGAATTCGTGCATGCGCGGCACGCCGTCGGCCGCCGCGGGGAGCGACGGGAAGGACTTGCCCAGCTTGGCGAACAGGTAACGGCTGGAGAGCACGGACATCGCGGCCATGCGGCGGACGCCTTCCTTGCCGAGGCGCTGCAGGTAGGTGTAGACGCGCACCTTGTGGGCGAAGTTGCCCCAGTGGCGGTGGAAGGAGCCGATGCTGTGCTTCGGCTTCACCGGCACGTAGGTGTCGCCGTGCTTCTCGATCTGGAAGCCCGGGAGGAAGTCGACGAGGCGCTCGGACACGGCCACGATGCCGTCGCCGGGGCCGCCGCCGCCGTGCGGGACGGTCCAGGTCTTGTGCAGGTTGTTGTGGACGGCGTCGACGCCGAGGGCGCCGAGGTTCACCCAGCCGGCGATGGCGTTCATGTTGGCGCCGTCCATGTAGACGAGGCCGCCGACGCGGTGGATCTCGTCGGCCATCTTCTTGAAGTCGGTCTCGAAGACGCCGGAGGTGTTCGGGTTGGTCACCATCATGCCCGCGATGCGCGGACCGAACTCGGCGATCTTCGCGGCGAAGTCGGCCTGGTCGACGCGGCCGTCGGGGGCCGACTTCAGGAGCACGATGCCCGAGGGCGAGCCGTCGGGGTTGCGCTTGGTGGCATAGCCGGCCGTGGTGGCCGTGGCGAAGTTCGTGCCGTGGGCGGTCGTCGGGATGAGGATGATGTCGCGGTGCTGGCCGTGGTGACGGTGGTAGGCCTGGAAGAGCTTGAGGCCGACGAGTTCGCCTTGGGCGCCGGCGACGGGCTGGGTGGTCAGGCCGGCGAGGCCGGTGATCTTGCGGAGCCATTCCTGGATCTGCCAGAGGAGCTCGAGGGAGCCCTGCGCGTCTTCGGCGGGCGCCTGCGGGTGCAGTCCGGTGAAGCCCGGCAGGCCGGCGGCCCAGTCGTTGATGTGCGGGTTGTACTTCATCGTGCACGAACCGAGCGGGAAGCAGCCGGTGTCGGGCGAGACGTTGAGTTCGCCGAGCTTCGAGTAGTAAGCCTTGAGTTCGGAGAGCGGGAAGGATGGCAGGCCGACGGCGCCTTGGCGGAGCAGGGCGGCAGGGACTTCGGCGAGGGCCTTCGTGCCGGCGGACTTGCCGTAGAGGCCTTCGAAGAAGGCGACGAGCTTGTCGGTGTCGGCGGCGGTCTGGAGGTCGCTGAAGGAGATCTTGAGCAGCGAGCAGTTGCAGGGGGTGCGGCCGGTGATGTCGACGCCCACGTGCAGGCCGGCGGCGCGGCCCTTCGCGATGACGGCGGCGGCCGGCTCGGGGAGCATCAGGCTGAACTCGTTCCAGAAAGCCTGGTCGGCGTAGCAGACCTTGAGGCCCGGGATGTTGTGCAACTTGGCGGCGGCGCGGCGGGCCTGGTCGCGGCCGGCGACGCAGGAGGCGGCCATGCCGGCTTCGCCGCGGGCGAGGATGGCCGCGCCGGCGATGGTGGCGATGAAGGCCTGGTTGGAGCAGATGTTGGACGTAGCCTTGTCCTTGCGGATGTGCTGCTCGCGGGTGGACATCACCATCACGATGCAATCACGGCCGGCGTTGTCCTTGGCCTTGCCGACGAAACGTCCGGGGGTCTCGCGGACTTCGTTCTTCTTGTCGGCGTGGTGGCGGACGGCGAAGATGCCGAGGCCGGGGCCGCCGAAGTTGGCGCCGATGGCGAGGTGCTGGCCTTCGCCGACGAGGATGTCGGCGCCCTTCTGGCCATACTGCGCAGGAGCCTTGAGGCCGCCGGTGGCGAGGAGCATCGGGTCGACGACGGCGATGGACTTCACGCCGGCGGCGGCGCAGGCGTCAGTCAGGGCGTCGACGTCTTCAAGGAGGCCGAGGGCGTTGACCTGCGGGAAGATGACGGCGGCGAGCTGCTTGCCGAGGCGGGCGGCGGCGGCGGCGATGCCGGCGGCAGAGAGGCGACCGGTCGCGTCCTCGGGGGCGAGGAATTCCAGCTTCACCGAAGTGTCGGCGACGTGCGTGCGCAGGACTTCGAGGTCGGACGGCATCAGGTTGCCGGCGACGAGCACGGTGTTGGCTTCGGCGTCGGCCATGCGCACGGCGCAGACGGCGGCTTCGAAGAGGGCGCTGGCGCGTTCGTAGAGCGAGGAGTTGACGGCTTCGAAGCCGGTCAGCTGGGCGAGCGTGGACTGGTAGATCCAGTGGGTGATCAGCGTGCCCTGCGAGCGCTCGGGCTGGTAAGGTGTGTAGGAGGTCGTGAGGTTGCGGATCGAGCAGACGTGGCCGACGATCTCATGCGTACGGTAGACCTGGAGGCCGTCGCCGAGGAAGGCGGTCTTGACGGAGTTCTTCTGCGAGAGCGCTTCCATACGGTCCGCCAGGGCCTGATAGCTTAGCTCCTCGGGGAGGTCCTGCGGGCCGGCGAATTGCACCGCGCGGTCGATGTGCGCGTACATGTCCGGGAAGTCCTTCGAGCCGACGGCGGCGAACATCGCCTGGATGTCGGCGTCGGTCGCCGCGATGTAATGGCGGGCGAGTTCGCGGGAGATCTTGGACGGATCGTAGGGCAGTTGGGCCATGGAAGTGACGATGGTTTTTGAAGGAGGAAACGGGTGTCGCAATCGCCCACCAAGGGAGGGTGGGGGTATTAGAGAATCAGGGTTTCGACATAAGGTTTGGCAACCCCTGCCGAGGCTTGTGAATAACTCGTCCGACCGTGGCACGTTGCCATCGGCGGAGGGGCGCCCATGCTCCGCCTATGACCAAGCAAGAACGAGCCGACTACGTGGGCAAGGAGCTCGCGAAGCTCTATCCCGAGACGCCGGTCCCGCTCGACCATACGGACGCCTTCACGCTCCTGGTGGCGGTGGTGCTTTCGGCCCAGTGCACCGATAAGAAGGTCAACGAGATCACCCCGGCGCTTTTCGCCGAGGCGGGCACGCCGGCCAAGATGGCCAAGATGACCGAGGCGCGGGTGCTGACGCTGATCCGCCAGCTCGGCCTGGCTCCGCAGAAATCCAAGGCGCTCGTCGGCTTAGGTAAGATGCTCATGGCCAAGCATGCCGGGCAGGTGCCGCGTACTTTCGAGGAGCTCGAGGAGCTACCCGGCGTCGGCCACAAGACCGCTTCGGTCGTGATGGCCCAGGCCTTCGGCGTGCCGGCCTTTCCGGTCGACACCCATATCCATCGCCTGGCGAAACGCTGGAAGCTCAGTCCCGGCAAGTCCGTCGAGCAGGTCGAGAAGGACCTCAAACGGCTCTTCCCCGAGGAGAGCTGGAACCAGCTGCACCTGCGCATCATCTTCTACGGCCGCGAGCACTGCACCGCGAGAGGGTGTGACGGGAAGACTTGCGGGATATGCTCCGCGCTACGCGCGGGATAGAGGACTGAATTGATCGCTGAATGGAGGGCTGAGTGGAGGACTGAATAGATTAAACTACAACAATAAGGCCAAGTGGATCGCATCCATTCAGCCCTCCACGCAGTCCTCCACGCTGCCCTCAACTCAGTCCTCAATTCTGACCTTTCACTTCAGCAACGCCTCATGCTTCCCTCGGAACTCGTCGCTCCAGGCGGCGGGCTGATGGGTCGTTCCGTCCATGCGGCAGACGGTGCGGGAAGCCTTGGCGTGCAGGACGGTGAAATCGGCGCTGCGGAACTCGAAGTCGACCGTGAGGCCGGCGGCGCGGACCTTGCGGACGGTCAGGATGAGCTTCACGTCGCACTCCGGGCGGATCGGGGCATGGTAGTGAAGGTCGATGTCGCGCACGACCACGTAGACGTCGGGGGCGACGGCCGGGTCGAGGGTGTCCTTGCCCATCATCGCCACGAACATGGTCTTCTGGGCGCGCTCCATCAGGAGCACGTAGTGCGAGTGGTGCAGGATCCCGAGGCCGTCGGTCTGATCGAACCAGGTCTTCATCGTGACGATGAACGTCTTGTCGGGCTGGAGTCCGTCGGCGGGCATGGGGAGAGGGATGGGGTGAAAGCCGCCCGGGGCAAGCGAACCTGTTATTTCGTCCGCAGGGTCGCGGCGAGGCGGTCCAGTTCGGCCCAGGTCTCGACGGCGGGCTTCAGGCCGAGGTCGCGCCGTGCGGCGGAGACGTCATACCAGTGGTCCTTGGCGAGCTCGACGGCGACGAAGCGGGTCATGGGCGGTTCGCCCTTCAGGCGGAAGAGCGTCCAGACGCCTTCGAGCAGCGCGCCGAGCCAGTAGGCCGCACGTTGGCTGATCCGGCGCGTGACGGGCTTTTCGCCGGCGCCGACGAGCAGGCGGTTGATGAACTCCCAGAGCTTCACCGGTTCGCCTTGCGAGAGGAAGTAGGCCTTGCCGTTGGCGCGTCCGGCGAGGAGCGCGTCCAGCGCGCCGAGGTGCGTGTCGGCCGCGGTGTCGACGTGCGTGACGTCGACCTGGTTCTGGCCGTCGCCGACGATGCGGAGCTTGCCGGCACGGGCGCGGGCGAGGACGCGCGGGAAGATGTGCGGATCGCCCGGGCCCCAGATCAGGTGGGGGCGGAGCGCGCAGACCTTGAGCTGCTCCGAGCCGGCCTTGAGCGCGACCTCCTCGGCGATCGCCTTCGTCTCCGCGTAGGCGCAGAGCCAGTTGTCGCCATAGGGCAGGGATTCGTCGGCGCCACGGAAGGCCTCGCCGTTGAAGACGACGCTCGGGGTGCTCGTGTGCACGAGCGCGCGGACGCCGTGGGCTTTGCAGGCGTCGACGACGTGCGAAGTGCCGTCGATGTTGATGCGCAGGTATTCTTCCCACGGCCCCCAGACGCCTGCCTTGGCGGCCACATGGAAGACGTAGTCGCAGCCTTTCACGGCGGCGTCGACCGTCGCGCGGTCACCGATGTCACCGCGGATGAATTCGATCCGGTCCGCGAGTTCGCCGGTCAGCGGCGTGCGGCCGAGGATGCGGACGCGGTAGCCGCGGGCGAGGCAGCGTCGCACGACCGCCTGGCCGAGGAAGCCGGCTCCGCCGGTGACGAGGACGAGTGGGGTGTTCATCGGACGAGGCGCGGGGTCCACTCTTTCGCGAGCCGGAGGCGGTGGATCTTGGCGTTATGACGGACGTCGACCGGCAGGGCGCGTTGGAAGACGATGTGTCGCACGCCGGCAGCCTGCGGATTGACGCGGGCGAGGTCGCGCAGTTCGGCGATGAAGCGGGCGCGGGCGGCGTCGTCCGCCGGGAAGGAGCCGGCGCGCGGTTCTACGACCAGCGCAGGAGTCTGTCGCGGCGCCTCGCCAAGGCCGATCAGCGCGCAGCGGAAGACCTGCGGGTGCTGACGGAAGGCGGGCTCGATTGATTCCGTGGGCAGGTCGCCTTCAGTGGTGCGCACCTTCTCCACGCGCCGTCCGAAGAAGCGCAGCCGTCCCTCCGCGTCGAGCGAACCCAGGTCGCCCATGCGATGCCAGACGCGGGCGCCGTCGACGATCTTCGCGGCGCGGGTCGCTTCGGGCAGGCCGTCGTATGCGCGCGTCACGCTCGGGCCCGTCGCGATGATCTCGCCGATCTCGCCGACGGCGCAAGGGGTCGCGTCGGCGAGCGTCGCGATCGCTCCGTCTGTCTCGCGGATCACGCGGATCTCGACGCCGCTGACGGGCCGGCCGACGCAGGTACCGAGGCCGCGAAGGGCGGCTTGGCGGGCTTCCCCGAGGAGTTCGTCAGCCGCGATGGTCGTGACCGGCAGGCATTCCGTCGCGCCGTAGGGCGTGTGGGTCTCGCAGTGCGGCGCGATGACGCGGAGCTTGGCGAGAAGCTCGCCCGAGACCGGTGCGCCGGCGATGAGCAGGCGGCGAAGCTCGGGCAGCTTCAGGCCGCGGGCTTCGCAATGGTCGGCGATCTTGCCCCAGATGGCGGGCGACCCGAAGGAGCAGGTGACCTTTTCCGCACGGAGCGCCGCTACGAGCGGGGCAGGGTCGGCGGCGAGGGGCTTGGAGGGGTCGAGCAGCGGCGTGACGGTCGTCGTCCCGAGGGCCGGATTGAAAAGGGCGAAGAGCGGCAGCATCGCCATGTCCGTCTCGCCTGGAAGGATGTCGTAGGTGGCGCGGACCAGCTCGATCTGCGCGTCGAACATCCCGTGCGTATAGCAGACTCCCTTGGGTGCGCCGGTGGAGCCGGACGTGAACAGGATCGCGGCGAGCGTGTCGGGGGTGACCTCGGCCAGCGGACGCGGCGTCGTCGAGACGGTGGCGAGGGCTCGGCGCCAGGCGGAACCGCCGACGGTCACGCGGGTGCGGAGCGCACCGAAGGCCGCGAAGGGAAGGCGGCTGAGCAGGGTGGCCGCGCGGACGCCGACGAGCGCCGTCGGGCGGGAGCGACGGACGCAGTCCAGGAAAGCGGACCAGCCCATGCCCGGGTCGATCGCGACCGGGACGGCGCCGAGTTTCAGCAGGGCGAACATCCCGACGATCAGGTCGTGGCCGGGTCGGACCGCCAGGAGGACCCGCGTCCCCGGCGCGATACCGGCCTGGTCGAAGTGGGTAGCGGCGGCGTCGCTCTCTTGGTCGAGTCGGCGGAAGGTGCGGACTTCATGGCTGACCTCTCCCGTCGGACTGACGGAGGTCGGCGATTTCGTAGCCACTCCGTCCGGGTGCTCGGTAGCCGCGATTCGGAGATGGCGGGCGACATTGCTTCCAGGGACGTTCATGGCCTGCAAACGAAGAAGCCCCGAAACCGGGGCTTCTGCAAGGGCTAGTTGCCGGCTTAGTAGTCGGTCAGGGTCACCGCGCCCCAGAAGAGCGTGATGCGGTCGCCGGAGGTGGCGCGACGGCCGGAGAACTCGCTCATGTTGGCGCCGACGGTGGCCTTGTCGGAAGGAGCGTAGGAGCCGGATTCGACGGTCACGAGACCGAGGAAGTTATGGGAGGGCTCCAGCGAGACGTTCTTACCGTGGTAAGGGGTGTCATACGTCGTGCAACCGACCATGGCGGCGGAAGCGATCAAGGTAGCAAGGGCGAGCTGCTTCATAATGGGGTGAGTTCGGATGATTGGCAGGGGGTCGGGGGCTGACAAGTCAGAACCATTCACGATGCGGCCCAGTTGCGCCAGAGGGTGACCAGCTCGGGGCCGCGGAAGAACCAGATCGCCCCGGCCACGGCCATACTGGGCACGAAAGGCACGGCTCCGGCGTATTCTTCCCCCTTTAACTTGGTCTGGATGAGGCCCGGCAGGACGGTGATCACCCCGACGACGGACCCCCCGAAAAGGCAGAAAACCGCCCCTTGCCAGCCGCAGAAGGCCCCGACGCCGGCGCAAAGGATGATATCGGCTTCGCCCATGGCCTCACGGCCGGCCAGGACGGTCCCGATCGTCCGGATCCACCAGACCAGCGCGGTACCGGCGGCGACGCCTAGCAGGGCATCCATCAGCGCCCGAAAACGGTTCACGGCCTCGATGGCGTGGGCGGTCTCGCCGTGGATCGAGGGCACGAGCATCGCGGCGATCAGGCCGGTCCCGACCAAGGCGAAGTTCGGAGCGTCCGGCACCGTCATGTCGTCGAGGTCGCAACCCGAGAGGACGACGAGCAGCGGAAGGAAGACGCAGGCGACGGCGGCCTTGCCCGGCGGAAGGAAGGACCACGCGGCGACGAAGAGCAGGGCGGTGATCAGTTCGACGAGCGGATAACGGACGGAGATGCCCGCTCCGCAGCATTTCGCGCGTCCGCGGAGGGTGAGCCAGCCGAACAGCGGGATGTTATACCAGAATGGGATCGGCTGACCGCAGGCGCAGCGTGAGCCCGGGGTGACGATCGATTCGCCTTTGGGCAGGCGATGGATGCAGACGTTGAGGAAGCTGCCGACGCAGGCGCCGAAGGCTCCGGCGGTCAGCGCGGCGAACCCGGGATGCAGCTGGGCGAAGTTCCGGAGGTCGGCGAGCGTCATGGTCAGAGGGCGGATTCACCGAGCGCGGCGCGCATCGGGGCGTCAGGCGGCAGCATGCCGTTCCAGAGTCGGAAGGCGAGCGCTCCCTGCCAGCGGAGCATCGAACGTCCGTCGCAACCGGCGACGCCGCGTTCGCGCGCGTCCCGGAGCAGGCGCGAGGGTTCGGCGCCGTAGGTCGTATCGAAGACGAACTGGCCGACGGCGAGGAGCTCGGCCGGGAAGGGCGAGGCGTCCGTCGGCTTGAGGCCGAGCGTCGTGCAGTTGACGATCACCGCGTCGGGCGCGGCCTTGATCTCCGCGAGCCCCGCGGCCCGTACGCGCGGGTCGCCGAGCGTGGCGGCCAGGTCGGCCGCCTTGGCGACGTCCCGATTGTGGAGGCTGAGCGAAGCGCAGCCATCGTCGAGGCAGGCGGCGGCGACGGCGCGGGCGGCGCCACCGGAACCGAGCAGGATCACCGGACGGCCTTGGGTCGTGCCGCCGGTACGTTCGCGCAGCGCTTCCAGGAAGCCTTGGCCGTCCGTGGTGTGGCCGGCCCAGCCGGCCGGCGTGCGCACGAGCGTGTTCACCGACTCGGCGCGGCGGGCCTCGGGCGAGAGCGTCGCGACGAGCGTGAGCGCCTGGATCTTATGCGGGACGGTCAGGTTCACGCCGGCGAAGCCTTTCCCGTGCAGGAGCGTCAGCGCTTCCGGCAGTTCTTCGGCGGTGATGTGCAGGCGGTGGTAACGCACGCCCGCGAGGCGCGGGTGCGTCGGAAGCAGCGTCGCCAGCGCGGCGTTGTGCATCGCCGGGCTGAGCGAGTGCGCGATCGGGTCGCCGAGCACGCCGAGCTGCCCGGGCGCGAAGGTGGCCGTCCGCAGGGCGGCCAGCGTGAGGGTGTCAGGCGCGCTCATCGGTCTGTTCCAAGGCGTGGACGAAAGTGAGGAAGAGTCGGCTGCTGCGGTCGTCGCCCTGCGCTTCGAACTGCGAGACGAGGTTGCGGCAGCAGCGGGCGAGCGTCTGGTGCGTGGTCACGGGCCGGAGGAACGCCTCGTCGGCGGGCAGCTGGTTGTCGAGCAGCAGGAGCTGCACTTCGGCGCGGGTGCGGAAGGCGCCGCCTTCGTAGCAGTCGAGGTAGAGCGGTTCGCGTCCCCGGAAGATGCCGACCATGAAGCGGCCGGGCAGGCCGACCGGTTCGACGGGCAGGCCGAGGCGGCGGGCGACGAGCAGGAAGATGAGGCAGAGCGAGATCGGGATGCCGCGACGGCTCCGGATCACCTGGGAGAGCAGGGAAGAGGCCGGGATGGCGAAGCTCTCCTGGGCCCCGCGGTAGCCTTCTTCGCCGAAGATCACGCGGCAGAGCAGGCGGCACTTCCCGCGGACATCGAGCGGCTCGGCGATGAGCTCGCGGGTCCGTTCGGCCAGGCGGTCGAGTTCGGCGGAGTAGGCGTCGTCGGCCAGCGAGGGGTCGGTGGCGCGTTCGAGCAGGAGGCAGGCTTCTTCGAGGTCGCAATGCGCGTCCCGGATGTGCGCGAGGAAGGAGTGGGCGGCCGCTTCCGGGGTACGGAGGTCGGTGAGCAGCAGGCGGGCGTGGGCGGCCAGGGTCTCGTCCTTGGTCAGGGCTTCGAGCCAGAGCACGCCCGGCAGGCCGGCGGCCTTCAGCTTGGCGAGCACGGCTTGGCGGACGACCGGTGAAGGGTCGTCGAGGAGGCGCTCCAGGGTCGCCAGCTCCGCGTCGTGCGTCATGGCGGTTTTCTACCTTCGGCTCCATGCTTTGGGCAACAAGGGAGTCCGCCCGCCGAGGTCTTTTCTCGGTTGACGTAGCCCGTGTCAGGCCAGCGACAACTCGTCGCCCCTGGGGACGCATTGTCGCTCGGCTGTCTCTCCGGATCCTTGGTACAGGCCCTTTTACGGCCTTTAGTCGCGCCAACTGTTTGGAACGGACGGTGCATATCCGATGGCATGTCTACTCCTTACGGCAACCTGACCGAAAAGACCTCCGAAGCCCTCCAGCAGGCGCAGGGCGAGGCGATGCAGCGTCGCAATCCGGCGCTCGAACCCGCGCACCTGCTCCACGGCCTGCTCACGCAGGAAGGCGGCGTGACCTCCTCGCTCTTCCGTCGCGCCGGCAAGGACGAGGCCGCCCTCGCCACCGCCGTCGCCGGCCAGCTCGCCCGTCTGCCCAAGCTCGCGCAGGCCGCGGGCCAGCCCGGGCTTTCCTCCGAGACCCACGCGCTCCTGCTCAAGGCCAAGGACGAGGCCGAGACGATGAAGGACGATTTCGTGTCGGCCGAACATGTGCTGCTCGCGCTCGCCGAGACGCCTTCGCTGCGTCCGGCGTTCGCCGCGGTCGGGTTCGAGCGTAAGGCGATCCTCGCCGCGCTCCAGGCGGTGCGGGGTTCCCAGCGCGTGACCTCGGCCAACCCGGAGGCCACCTACGAAGCCCTCTCCAAGTACGGACAGGACCTCACCGCCCGCGCCCGCACGGGCAAGATGGATCCCGTCATCGGCCGCGACGAAGAGATCCGCCGGGTCATCCGCATCCTTTCCCGCCGCACCAAGAACAACCCCGTGCTCATCGGCGAACCCGGGGTCGGCAAGACCGCCGTCGTCGAAGGCCTCGCCCAGCGCATCGTCAACGGCGACGTCCCGGAAAGCCTGCGCGACAAGACCGTGTTCTCCCTGGACATGGGCTCGCTCATCGCCGGCGCGAAGTATCGCGGCGAGTTCGAAGAACGCCTCAAGGCGGTGCTTAACGAGGTGAAGTCCGCCGAAGGGGGCATCCTGCTCTTCATCGACGAGATGCACACGCTCGTCGGGGCCGGCAAGGCCGACGGCGCGATGGACGCCGCCAATCTCCTC
Organism: Verrucomicrobiota bacterium; assembly: GCA_046052185.1. Classification (GTDB taxonomy): domain Bacteria; phylum Verrucomicrobiota; class Verrucomicrobiia; order Opitutales; family UBA953; genus UBA953. The sequence goes on from JBJOMV010000061.1 coordinate 10,882, forward strand.
AAGCCCATGCTGGCCCGCGGTGAGCTCCACTGCATCGGCGCCACGACGCTCAAGGAGTTCCGCGAGCACGTGGAGAAGGATCCCGCGCTCGAACGTCGCTTCCAGCAGGTCCTGGTCGATCCCCCCAGCGTGCCCGATACGGTCTCGATCCTCCGCGGACTCAAGGAACGCTTCGAGGTGCACCACGGCGTGCGCATCGAGGACGCCGCGCTCGTCGAGGCGGCCACGCTGTCCGACCGCTACATCACCGCGCGCTTCCTGCCCGACAAGGCCATCGATCTCATCGACGAGGCCTGCGCCCAGATCCGCACCGAGATCGACAGCGTGCCCCAGGAACTCGACGCCCTCAACCGCCGCGTGCTCCAGCTCGAAGTCGAGGAATCCGCCCTGAAGAACGAGAAGGACGAAGCCTCCAAGGCCCGCCTCGCCGTGCTCCGCAAGGAGCTCGGCGCGGCCCGCGAGGAGCAGACCGCCTTCCGCGCCCGCTGGGTCGCCGACAAGGAGGCCGTGACCAAGGTCCGGTCTTCCCGGGCCCAGCTCGAGGACGCCAAGGCCGCGATGGCCAAGGCCGAGCGGGCCGGCAAGCTGGAGGAAGTCGCCAAGCTCCGCTATGGCAGCATCCCTGAGCTCGAGAAGGAGGTCGCCAAGCTCGAAGGCACCGCGAAGTCGGCCACGGGTCTCTTCCGCGAGACCGTCACGCCCGAAGAGGTCGCCGAAGTCGTGGCCCGCTGGACCGGCGTGCCCGTGAGCAAGCTGCTCGAAGGCGAGCGCCAGAAGATCCTCCGTCTGCCGGATAACCTCAAGGCCCGCGTCGTCGGCCAGGACGAGGCCGTGCGCGTCGTCGCCGAAGCCGTCCAGCGTTCGCGTGCCGGCGTCCAGGATCCGCGCCGTCCCGTCGGCTCGTTCCTCTTCCTCGGCCCCACCGGCGTCGGCAAGACCGAGCTCGCCAAGGCGCTCGCGACCGAACTCTTCGACAGCGAGAAGTCGATGATCCGCATCGATATGTCCGAGTACATGGAGAAGCATGCCGTCTCGCGTCTCGTCGGCGCGCCTCCCGGCTACGTCGGCCACGAAGAAGGCGGCCAGCTCACCGAGGCCCTCCGCCGCCACCCTTACGCCGTCGTCCTCCTGGACGAGGTCGAGAAGGCGCATCCCGAGGTCTTCAATATCCTGCTCCAGGTCCTGGATGACGGCCGCCTGACCGATTCGCAGGGCCGCACCGTGGATTGCCGTAACGCGATCTTCATCATGACCTCGAACATCGGCAGCCGGCACATCGCCGAGCACGCCGGCTTCGGCCTCACGGACAGCGTCCGCGAATCCGTCATGGCGGACCTCCGCGCCCACTTCCGTCCGGAGTTCCTGAACCGCATCGACGACATCGCGCTCTTCAGTCCTCTCGGCCCCGAGCAGGTGGCCGCCATCGCGGCCATCATGCTGCGCGGTCTCAACGACCGCCTCGCCGCCAAGCGCATCCGCCTCGACTTCGACCAGGCCGCCCTGGCCCTGATCGCCGAGAAGGGCTTCGACCCCGTGTACGGAGCGCGCCCCCTGCGTCGCTACTTGCAGCGTGAGGTCGAGACCTCGCTCGCCAAGGCCATGCTCGCCGGCGAAATCCCCGACGGCAGCCTCGTCCGCGTCAAGCGGGCGAAGGATGCCCTCGGGTTCGAGGTCAAGGCCGGCGGGTTTTCGGATTGAAGGAAGCCGCCGGCCGAGGGAGTCTCGGCCCATGACCGCTACGCGCATCCGCTGCGGGGTGGCCGGCACGGGTTCGCTCGGCCAGCACCACGCCCGCATCTATTCGACCCTGCCCGGCGCCGA
>JBJOMV010000062.1:0-12492 GCA_046052185.1 Verrucomicrobiota bacterium
CATTCACGAAGTAGGTCAGCGGCTCGAATCCGATACGGCCGCTTGCCCATTCATTCGACCAATCTTGCGTCCATGTTGCATCTGGCCATTTCGGGTTATCGATCGTCGCACGCGCAAGCGCCTCATCAAGTCCTTGCGGGACGGAATTCAAAGAGCGTACGAGCTCCTTGATCATCGCGCCGGCCTGCTCAACGGGCACGCCCGGCGTCATGATTTGTATGCGCGTTACCGCATCATATTTATCAATACTAAAGCTTACTGAGTTTACTCCAAATGAGACAAACTGGTTTGCGTTTGGTAATTTAAGCAGAATGTCCGCCTTATCGACCCTGCAACTACCCCAGGCTGTTCGATAGGGGCGGAACCCCGAATCATAGATGTCTTTTAAGGTAAGGATACGCAGACAACTCAGCTCACCGGCCTGCCTAGGTGCCTCAATAGCGATTGCAGCGAGAGCGTGCAAACAGCTCAGGAGAACAATAGAGAACGTAAGACTTGTTTTCATTTTATCACAGGAAAGACCGCATACGGCTTAGCTGCATCCACAAGAGGAACATTCACAAGCCTATTCCTATCCGCTACGTGCATGGCTCCCCATTGTGGCAGCATGTCGTTTTCAACCCAGAGCCAACGATCTTTAAAGTGTGTAATAATGCCATCGGGATACTTTGTTGAGAACTTTACACCGCCAGGGATAGGATGCTCAGAAAGCTGCGAAAATAACCAGTCTAATAATCCGGTAGGTTCGGCTATAACTCGGTCAAACGCGGGTTGAAGTATATACTCCTGTTCTCTTTTCGCCAAACGCCGTGTTCCTTCGTTTATTAATGCTATATTGCTGGCCGCTTCGCCTCTTGCAATAAGCTCCCAAGGCTCAAGCTCAAGCTTTTGCATTGCTCCATCTTCAAGCTTCTTATCGCTCACATGCTTTAATGCATAGAAGCCACTACGCTCGTAGGCTCTGAATTGCCAGGCCAAGTCATTAAAGATGTTGTGGCCGCCGTGGATAAGCACGCTCTGCGAAAAGAAACGCACGCTTTGCGCAACGGGCCCCAAGGGACCCAAGGGAACCAAGACCTCATGCTGCGTGTATTCCGCATCACTTAAACCCGCATAGACAACGCAACCTGCACGCTTCGCTAATCCAGACCAGAGTTGTATATTAGGTGACCGGTGGTGTAGGCCTTCATAATAGCGATATACCTGTTGTATCTGTTTTTTCTGACCGGTTATCCAAATTAAGTCTGTAAATAGAAAATTGTCCCGGCTGTAGGTACTCATGTCCACATTGTCATTCGTCTCCAGTTTGATTTGCTCAGTGACTTCAGAGAGCCACTCCGCTCGTGATTTCTGAGTGCATACAAGGAACTCTTGTTCGTGTTTAAAGCTCGTTGACCCTTTCTGATAGCTGAACTCCAGAGTGATTTTACCCGGCTTCACCCCTTCGAGATAATATTGAATTTGTTGATTCGGACTAGCTGTCATGTATAACCTAGGACCTAGATCATACGCTTCGAGCGAATCAGGATTGTAGAGCTCGATGGGTAACACAGCGGAGTCCGTATCACCCCAAACAGCATACATCCTCACATGACCCGTCTGCTTCGTGCCAGTTACCGGGTCGTCCTTATCTAGTTTCTTGATCTTCACAACGGCTCCGGCCGTCTCGGTGTAGGGCAAGACTCCAGGTCGCAAGCCGAAGAAACCTTGGTGCAAATCAGTCGTAACGATCCTGCCTGCATTTGGGCCACTCACTGCCTGCAGGCTGGTGTCCTCAGCGTCAGGCTGGGCGAATCCATCTTTGATTTTTCTTTCGTCAAAGTTGGTGTTCACAGCGAGCACCTTGGGTGCTGACTCCAATTGCACTACTTGAATCGTCAGCGTACCCGGTGCGGTTGACGAAGAATCGGCCGACGACCAATCATAGTTCAGGGTGATGCATTCTGCACCCCCGCAACCGCCACGCCGAAGAGAATCGAGGTATTCGGCGTACTCAGGGAACTCATAATCCAGCGTCACCTGGCCGGCCCTCGTCCCCTCGACCCAGTACTGCCACCCGTCGCCCTGCTTAAGGACGACCGCCATACCATTGATATAGACACAGTCCTCTTCGTTCCCTCGGACGGCATGGATCCTCACCTCGCCTACACCGCTCTGACGGATGACAATCGACCGCTGACCGTTAGCATAACCGTCCGGAAGGGATATCGCCAGGGGCATAAGACCCTCGATAACGATACGCGAATTACCTTCGGCATCCTTCCCGAAGAGTTTATCGGTCTCGAAATCACGCTTGGACTCCGGCGTCCATGGGCCGGTCAGCTCGTCGAAATTATCGTTGAGCAGGACGAAGGTAGACGCGGAAACAGACGGCGCGGACGGCCAGGAACAGAAGCATGACGGACCTGGCTCAGGTTCTGGGAGCTTGGGATAAGGCTCAAGGTCGTCGAAATTTCTGGTTACGTCCCCGTCGGCATCTTCGTTGGCCGAACCGCCAGGCCAAGGCAGTTCGTTATGGGGGCTGAAGTTAGTCGGATCATCCTTGGCAGGGTCGATGCTGTCGGCCAGACCATCGCCGTCGGTATCAGGGTCCGTGACCGGGGAATTGCCGTCGTAGAAGTCCTCCGGATACCGATCGAAGAAGTTGAGCCTGCCGTCGTTGTCGAGGTCGCCGAGCGCTTCGGTCCCGTACCAGTTACGGTCGTTGTAGGAGCTGTAGTTCATCGGGTCTCCCGGCGCCGGGTCGGAAAGGTCAGGAATGCCGTCCATGTCCGCGTCGGCAGTGCCGTTCATGCTGTCGTTCGGCCAGACATCGAAGAAGTTCGGGACGCCGTCCCCGTCGAAATCACCGAGGGCGTCAGACGGCCAGCTGGTCATGTTGTGCCGGCTGTAGTTACTTTGATCTACGGGAGCCGGATCGACGAACGTAAGCAGACCGTCTCCATCAAAATCACCCTCAGGCGAACCAAAAGGCTCCAAATCCCAGAAGTTTTGCACTCCGTCGGAATCCATATCGTCGCGGACGTCGGCGTACCACTCTAGTCCGTTTAACGGGCTGAGGTTCTTCGGGTCAGTTTGCGCCGGGTCGCTGATGTCCGGGATGCCGTCGTGGTCGAAGTCGGCGTTGTCGTAGGGGTCGTTCGGATAGGGGTCTTGCGAGTCCGGCCGTCCGTCGCCATCCGTGTCGGGCTCGGGCTGCGGGTCGCCGCCGCCTCCCGTGCCGCCCGAACCGTTGGTCGGATCGTTCGGATACGGGTCGGAGGAATCCGGGATGCCGTCCGCGTCGGAATCGGGCCCGGCGTAGCCTCCGTTGTAATAATCGTACGGGTGCTCGTCCCGGAAGTTGACGATACCGTCCCCGTCGACGTCTCCGATGGCGTCGGCATACCAGGACGTGCCGTTGTAGATGCTGAAGTTCAGCGGGTCGGCCAGGGCCGGATCCTGCGCGTTGGCGATGCCATCCCCGTCGGTGTCGGCCGTAGGGCTGTTCCATTCAGGCGGCAGGTTGCCGTTGGTCGGATCGTAGGGCCAGGGGTCCGTAAAGTTCGGGTTACCGTCGCCGTCGGCGTCAGCCAGGGCGGCCGTATGCCAGAGGCCGCCGTTGATCGGGCTCAGGTTGGTGGGGTCTGTAGGCGCTGGGTCCTCAGCGTCTGGGATACCGTCGCCGTCCATGTCGGTGACCGGCATGTTGCCGTTGTAGTAGTCGTACGGAAACTGGTCGTAGAAGTTGGAGATGCCGTCGCCGTCGGCGTCACCGCGCGCATCCGCCTGCCAGCTGACGCCGTTGGCGGCGCTGAAGTTATCATAATCCCAGGGCGACGGGTCGGATGAGTCCGGGATGCCGTCGCCGTCCGAATCCGGCTCCGGGGGCACGTATCCGTTGCCGCTGTCGATAGGATAGGCGTCGTAGAAATTGGGGATGCCGTCGCCGTCCGCGTCGCCATAAACGTCAGGCCCCCAGTTCAACCCGTTGACGGGACTGGGATTGTAAGGGTCGGCAGGATGGGGATCCCTGGCCTTCACGAACCCGTCGCCGTCCGGATCCTGCAGCGGATCCCACAGGGCGGAGTCATCAGGATACCAGTCGTGGAAGTTCGGCACGCCATCGCCGTCGGCATCGGCGAGGGCGTCGCTCAACCACTGCCGGCCGTTGACAGAGCTCCAATTGGAGTAATCCCAAGGCGCCGGGTCGATGATGTCAGGGATGCCATCGCCGTCCGTGTCAGGAGTCCCAAGTTGGGCGCCATATTGCCCGTATGGGTAATCATCCAGGAAGTTAGAGATGCCGTCGCCGTCGGCATCGTCCAGAGCCATGGCGCCCCAGATGATGCCGTTGGCAGGACTCAGGTTACTAACGCTCAGCGGAAGCGGATCCAGCAGATCGGAGATGCCGTCGCCGTCCGTATCCGGGGAGAAGGGGTTGGCGCCGAGCGCCATCTCCTGCGAATTGGAAAGCCCATCGCCGTCGATGTCGTCCGAGAAAGCGTCCAGCTCGGCCAAGGTGAACACATGGCCGCTCGCAGGATCGACCCAGGAGTCGGGCAGCCAATCGCCCGAGGCGTCGGCCCAGAAGGCGAACAAGGCCGGGACCGGCGAGAGCAGCGCGATCAGCATGATCGCAAGGGCACGCCGCCAGGCAGGCTGACCGGATCGATCGGCACCGCTCGGCACGGAGTGCGCGGACGTGGTCAACATTTGCGGGAGTTGCCGACGGGGCGGTCGGCGGGGTGGCCCCAGCATCAAACCGAGCGGAGGTTATTCAAGCGTTTTATAGACCATCAGTATTTACAAATTTATTACAAATTCACACGACACCAGCCCCGTTGACAACGGATGACACGGTGCCACCTTAACCGCACCCCATGAGAAGCCTCCTGCTCGCCTGCTGCCTCGGCCTGTCGGCCGTATGTTGCAACCTCCCCGGCCAGGTCGCCCCGAAGCCCCCGGCCGACGCACCCCTCACCCCCGACGAGGCCAAGAAACTGCAAGCCGTGATGACCAAGGCGACCGCTTCGCCAGAGGCCAAGGCCGCCGAGGAGAACCTCCGGAAGGCCCGCGAGGAACTCGCCAAGGCCACGCAGGCCTACCAGACGTCCGTCGAGAAGGCCGCGATCGACGCCGACCCGGCCGCCGCCCCCGTCATCGAGAAGACCCGGCGCCTCCAGCAGGAGGCCCTTGCGCGCCGCAACACACCCAAGCCCGCCGGCAACACATCGGTCACTTCCGCACCCCGTCAGGCCCCCCGGGTCGCCGCACCGGCCCAGGCTGGCCAGCCGATCGCCAGCGCCCGCCCCGCGACGGGCTTCCCCCGCCCTTCTGAGCTGTTCGACAACTGGGCCGCCGTCGGCTTGCTCATCGCGCTGGGTGTCATCGCTGTGTTGCTCCTGCGCAAGCGAGGCTGAGACGGGAACGGTGACGTTCGCTCCAGTGAGCCAAGTGCCGCAAAAGCTTGGTACGATTTGCGGACAGTTTGCGGACAAGTTATTGCCTAACTCTGCTAATCCTGCCTAAGTCTGCTAACGGTTTAACCCCGTTTACCCTGATAGAAGGGGTAAATCGGCGTTAAAGTGGCGGAGAGGATGGGATTCGAACCTATGCTCCAGAAAAAGGCACCTTACATCCTCTCCACCGGCTCGATGCCGAGGAGGCGCAGGCCGGTTTCCATCACGGCGCAGGTACGCGAGCAGAGCATGAGGCGGCGGGCCTTCACGGCGGGGTCGTCCACGATGACGCTGTCCGCGGCGTAGAAGGTGCCGTAGGCCGCGGCGAGCTCGTGCAGGTAGGTGCAGAGGTGGTGCGGACGGAGTTCTTCGAGCGCCTGGTCGAGCGCGGCGGTGAACGCCAGCAGCTTGCGGGCGAGCGCGATCTCCGCCGGGGTTTCCGGGTCGGTCGCGCCTTCTTCGCCCTGCCCCACGGCGAGGCCGCTCTTGCGGAAGATCGAGCGGACACGCACGACGGCATACATGAGGTACGGCGCGGTGTTGCCTTCGAAGGCGAGCAGTTTGCTCCACGAGAAGGTGTAGTCCATCGTGCGGTTCGATGACAGGTCGGCGTAACGCATGGCGGCGACGCCGATGGCCTTGCCGATGGCCTTACGTTCGGCCTCGGGCAGGTCGGGGTTCTTGCTGCTGACGGCTTCGTACGCGAGCTTCTCGGCCTGGTCGATGAGCTCCTGCAGGCGCACAGGCTCGCCGGACTTCGTCTTGATGGCCTTGCCGTCCTCACCGAGGATCGTGCCGAACCAGACGTGACGGAGACGCGGCAGCTTGCGGTCCGAGGCCTTGAACCACTTGGCGCCGGTCAGGAAGAGCTGATGGAAGTGATCCTGCTGACGGCCGTCGGTGACGTAGACGATCTCGTCGGCCTTGAAGTGCTCGGCGCGGTAGAGAAGCGTGGCGAGGTCGGTCGAAGCGTAGTTCGAGGAACCATCCTTCTTGCGGACGATGAAGGGCATCTTCGTCTCGGCGTCGCGCGAGAAGCGGGGCTCCTCGTCATGCCAGACCACGAGGGCGCCTTCGCTTTCCTCGGCCAGCTTATGCTTCGCCAGCTCGGCGTAGACCTGGTCGACTTTATCGCGGTAGAAGGATTCGCCGAGGATGACGTCGGTCTTGAGGCCGAACTGGTCGTAGATGCGCTGGCAGGCGGCATTGGAGACCTCGACGATTTCCTTCCAAAGGGCGGTGTTGGCAGGGTCGCCGGACTGGAGCTTCGCGAGCTCGGCGCGAGCGGCGTCCATGAGGGCCGGGTCGGCCTTGGTGGCCGCGCTGCCCTCCTTGTAAAGACGCTCGAGGTCCTCGAGGGCCGTCGGGCTCTTGGAGTCCAACTGGAAACCGGCGCGGCGGATGGCGAGGATCAGGATGCCGAAGTTCGTGCCCCAGTCGCCGATGTGGTTGTCGCGGACGAGGTCGGCGCCGCAGAACTCGATGAGGCGGGCGACGGCCTCGCCGATAACGATCGGACGCAGGTGGCCGACGTGCATCTGCTTCGCGGTGTTCGGAGAGGGATAGTCGATGACGACCTTGCGGCCGCCCATCAGGCGGGCCGCGCCGGCGCGCCACTTGGATTCGTCGCGATACTCGCGGAGCCAAGCGCCGAGGGCGGCGGGCGTGAGCTTGAAATTGATGAAGCCCGGACCGGCCACTTCCATCTGCACGATCTTGTCGTCCAGTCCGCCTTGGGCGCGGACGGCTTCGACAAGCGCGGTCGCGAGGGCGCGCGGGTTGGCCTTGGCCTTCTTGGCGGCGGCGAGGACGCCGTTGGCCTGGAAGTCGGCGTGGCGCGGATCGGACGGCTTCAGCTCGGGATTGAAATCGGCCTCGAGGCCGGGGACGGAAGCGGCCGCCTTGCGTAGCAGGGCGTCGATTTCGCGGGCAGGATTGAACCAGACGGACATGCCTCAAGCCGTAAGCCCCTACGCCCCCTCGGCAAGCGAAGAAGGCCCTATAGGGGTAGGGATAGGGGTAGGGGCAGGGGTAGAGCTTATTTCAGCGTCTTCAGGTAGGCGAAGAGATCTGTGACCTGTTCGTCCGTGAAGCCGTCGAGCAGGCCTTCCGGCATGAGCGAACGTCGAAGGTATTTCGCGGAAGCGACCTCGGCCTTGGGCACGCGGCGGTCGGCGCCGCCGGCCTGGCGGATGACGTAGGCGGTGGCGTCCTCGGAGACGTAGAACGCCTCGATGACCTCGCCGGCCTTCAGTTTCACCTGGAAGATGCGGTAGGCGGCCTCGATCGCGGCATTGGGCTCGATGATGTTGCGGATGACGGCTTCCATGCCCATCGCGCCCGCGCCGGAGAGATTCGGACCGATGAGTCCGCCCTGCCCGTTGATCATGTGGCACGACTGGCAGAGCGCGACGAGGGCCTTGCCCTTCGTCGGGTCTCCGGCCTTCGCCGAGAGCGCAGTGAAGCGAGCGGTCTTCTGCTCGAGGGCGGCGAACTGCTCGGCGTTGAGGAGCGGAGGAGCGTCGGTGGTGCGCACGAGCTTGGCGCCCTTGCCCAGCTTACCCCAGGCGGCGTCGCCGCTCGCCGAAGCGAAGACGAGGGTGTCCGGTAGTTTCTCGCCCGCGAAGGTGCGGGTCATGTTCGTGCGGACCTCGGCCGGCTTGCGCTCGACGTTCCAGATACGGTATTCGGCGAGGGCGCCCTGCGTGCCGCCCTTAGGCGTAGACCAGCCGATGGTCAGGCCAGGGAGATCATGAGGCTGCGCCGACTTCGAGGTGCCGGTGAGCTCGCCATCCTGATAGGTGCGCAGGATGCCGGCGGCGTCACGCGTGAGGGCGATGTGCGTCCAGATGCCGACCGAAGTCGGCTTGGATGAGACGACCACGTCGTTGATCTTAGATCCCATGTAGGCGCGGAAGACGCCGCCCGCGAAATTGAGATCTAGGACTCCGACCGCACCGAGGAGGCTATCGTTGTTGTCGATCTTGCCGTCGAGACGCACCCAGGTCTCCACCGTGAAAGCGCCCTTGAGGACGATACCCGACTTCGCGACGGCATCATTAGTGCCGGCGAGCGCGAGCACGCTACGGAACACGCCGCCCAGCTGAGCAGAGACGGCAGCGAGCTCCGGGCTGTCGCCCAGGGCGATGGCGAGCTTCTCCGCCACCGGCGTTTCGATGTCGGCGACCGCGACGGTCTTGTCGGCCAGGGCGGCCGCGATGGCCTGCGCGCCCGACTTCGTGCCGCTGATACCGTCGAGCACGATCTTGCGGTCGTTCAACGTCAGGGTCGGATAAAGCTTCATCGCGAGCGCGGAAGCCTGCGGAGCGCGGGAAGCCACCAAGGCGCGGAGTGCGAGCTGGGAGATCTCCGCCGGAGCCATACCGATGAGCGCGGCGACCGCTTCGGGCTTGGTCGTGCGGAGCTGCTGCAGGCCAATCAGGGCGTCACGCCGAGAGTCCTCGCGTGAGACAAGGGCGAGCAGGCCTTCCTCGAGGTCAAGGAGCTGGAAGCCGCCGATCAGCTGGGCGGCGAGGGCACGCTCGGCGACGCCCTGCTTGAGCAAGGCCTGCGCGGCCTCGGCGACGACGGGTCCGACCTTGGCCGGGTCGAGGTCGGTGCGGAATACCAGCAGGAGCTCGACGACGCGGTTGCGGACGGCGGCCTCAGCGAGGAGCTTACGCAGCACGGCGACGCTGGTCGGCTGGTCGAGCGTCTTGGCGACGGCGAAGAGTTCATCCGGTCCCGGAGCGCGTTCCAGTTGGCCGACGAGATCGGCGACGAGCGGAGCACCGACCTTAGGGTCGAGCGCGAGCGCGGCGAACATACGGCCTTCGGCCGGCAGCGCCTTGGCTTCCTGAGAGGCGAGGAAGGCCGCGACGGCCTCAGGCTGACGCTCGAGATACATGCGGACCAGGAAGCGCTCGAAGTCGCGCTCGTAGGCGGCGCCGACCTTGATCGGCTTGCCGCGGCGATCCGGGGCGACGGGGCCTTCGAGCGAGGGTCCGGCGAAACGCATCATGACGCCGAGCGCGGCGGGGTGCTTCACGGAAGCCTCGCCGAGGGCCTTGATGGCGGCGGCACGGACTTCCGCATCAGGATCGGCGGAGAGTTTCGCCAGCGCTTCGAAATGCGGCGACCAGGCGCCGAGGTGGCGGAGGGCGTTCACCGCCTCGCGGCGGACGTTGCGATTCGGGTCGGCGAGCAGACGCTCGGCGAGCGGGCCGACCTTCTGGCCGTGTTCACCGAGGACCCAGAGAGCCTGGATGCGGCGGGCGGCGGGAGCCGAGGAGTCACCGGCGATTGCGGACAAGGCGGCGGTGGTCGCCTCTTCAGGGCGACGGTCCGCGAGGGTCTGCCAGGCGAGATGGGCGTCGCCGGCGATCTTCGAACCCAGACGGGCGATCAGGTCCGCGGAAGAAAGCTTGGTGTAGTCGGGCACGGCCTGCGGGACGAAGCCCTTCGGCTTGATGCGCCAGATGCGGCCGGACTGCTTGTCGCGGTCGGGATGGTTACGGGCGACTTCGTTATGACTGATGATCTTGTTATACCAGTCGATGACGTAGAGGCAGCCGTCCGGACCCATCGTCATGGCGATCGGGCGGAAGAACGGGTCGTCGCAGCTGACGAAGTCGTCGAGCTTCTCGAGGCGATAGCCGGAGCCCTCGCGATGCTGGCGGACCGCGTTGACCTTAGAGGTGATCGGATTGGCGATATACATCACGCCGTCGTAGCCCTTGGGCCAGACGCCGACGTCGGAGAGCGCGAGGCCGCTCAGGCCGCTGCCGCTCATCTTGAAATCAGGAGCCTGCACCGGGAACGGCGGCTGATAGGACTTCGCGAGACGATCGGCGCAGCCCGGGTAGAGCGCGTATTCATGGAACGGCATCACCGGGTAGCCGTAATCGTTGGCCTCTTGGATGAAGGCTTCGCCTTCGCCGGTCAGGACGAGGCCCCAGATGTTGCAGGGGCCGACGCTGGTCGGCTCGAAGAAGCTGCCGTCCGGACGGAAGCGGGCCATGCGCGTGCTGGGGAAGTCGACCACGTCGCCCTTGCTCGAGGTGACCTTGCCGGAATTGAACGCGCCCTGGGCGAGCCAGAACCAACCCCACGGGGCGCGGGTGAACTGATGAGGGAAGAGGTGCGAGTCCTGCACGCCGAAACCGGTCAGCAGCACCTCGCGGGCGTCAGCCTTACCGTCGGCGTCGGTGTCACGGAGGAAGACGACGTCGTGGCCGTGCTGGACGACGGCGCCATCCTTATAAGGCAGGACACCCTCAGGGATGGCCAGACCATCGGCGTAGGCGCGCGGCTGACGCACGCCCGGCTCGAAGGGCTTGTCGAAGATGACCACTTTATCGCGGGCCTTGGACTTATAGAGCGCCTCGGCGGCGGCGGGGTTCTCATTGGCGTCGACCGGGTATTCGAGCGCGGTGCTGGACCACGCCCTGCCCTGCTGGTCGAAGATCAGCATGATGAACTTGCCGAAGTCGGCGGACTCCTTGGCGAAGAGCTCGATCTCGAAACCTTCGGGCAGCTTGAAGAGCTTCTGCTGTTCTTCGGCCGGGCGACGCACTCCCTGCACATCGTTGTAGCTCGTGTCCTTGCGGGGGGCCGCCGCCTTGGCGGGCTCCGGCTTCTTCGCGACGGGCTTCACCTTGTCCCAGGTCAGCGCGCCCGGCGTGGCGGGCAGCTCTTCGATCGTGATGTCCTTGGCTTGGATCACCGCCATGCCGCCGGAGTGAATCTGGATAGCGATCTTACCATCGGCGGCGATGTTCGGCTCGGTCTCGAGGTAATCCAGCGCCGGGACGCCGTTGATCCAGCTGCGGATGCGGTTACCCTCGGCGAGGATGCGATACTCGTTCCACTCGCCTTCCTTGACGGCGGCGAGGACGGCGGCGCCGTCCTTGGATTCGGAGATGACCTTGTTGCGGCGGCTCTCGTCGTAGATCTTACCGTACCAGCCCTTGCCGTAGTCGACCTGATAGCCGCTCATCTCGGAGCTGTTCGGGACACGCACGCTGCGCATCTGGATGCCGCTGTTGACGAAACCCGTGCCGGTGAGGCGGAGCTTCACGCGAAGGTCGAAATTCTGGTAGGACTTCTCGGTCGCGAGGAAGAAGTTCTTCGGGACCTTGACCGTCGAGGAACCGCCGCGGATCTCGCCGTCCTCGACGCGCCACCAAGCGGCGTCGCCCTCCCAGCCGGCGAGGGATTTGCCATCGAAGATCGTGACGGGGGCGGCTTGGACGGTCAGGGCGAAGAGCAGGGCCAGAAGACAACGCATGGGAAGATGGGGTTACGGATAATTTAGCCGAGCCCGGGACTCCGACAACCCTGCTCGTCATCCCATCCTACAACCCGACCACCCTCAAAAGCACATCCCTGCCGCACCCCACGCTTGCGTCCCAAGGCCTTACCGCCTGTCTTCTGGGCATGTCTTCCGTCCATAAGCTCGTCCGCGACTGCGCCTCGACCCTGATCCCCGCCGGGGACGTCGTCGTACTGGAAAAAGGCACGGAAGTCACCGTCACCCAGGCCCTCGGCGGCTCGGTCACGGTCCGCACTCCGATGGGCCTCTTCCGCATCGCCCCGGCGGACATCGACGCCCTCGGCGCCGACGCCGTCAGCCAATACGGCAAGAAGGATGAGGCCGTCATCAGCGGACCCGTGAACCAGGAAGCGCTCTGGGAAGCCCTCAAGGGCTGCTTCGACCCGGAGATTCCGGTCAACATCGTGGACCTCGGACTGATCTATCACCTCGAACTCACCCCGGGTGAACGCGGCGGCCAGAAGGTCGCCGCCAAGATGACGCTCACCGCACAAGGCTGCGGCATGGGCCCGGTCATCGCTGCCGACGCGAAGTCCAAGATGGAAGCCCTGCCCGGCGTGGAGTCCGCTGAAGTCGAGATCGTCTGGGATCCGGTCTGGAATCCGCGCATGATCTCCGAAGCCGGCCGCAAGCAGCTCGGCCTCGAGTGATGTCCGCGCCCGTCCAGTCCGCGACGGCCCTCTACCTGCACGTCCCGTTCTGCGCGTCGTCGTGCGA
>JBJOMV010000063.1:0-12328 GCA_046052185.1 Verrucomicrobiota bacterium
GGCGACCAGGACGATCGTGGGCGCGAGCAGCGAGCGCGGCTCAACGGGCGCGAGGTTTCTCGGGGTTCTGGAGTCCGCCATGGTTGAAGAGCTCGTCGGCGCCTTGGTAATGGATGATCGCCTCCTCGACCGCCGCCGCGTCAGGGGAAGCCACCGGCGTCAGCGCGCCGGTCGCGAGGTCGGCCTGATATTGGACCGCCTGACGCACCGGCTTGAGGACAGTGAGGAGGCCGTCGGGACGGAGCATGGCGACCTTCTGGTAGTTGCTGATGAAGGCGCGCGGACGATAGGACGGCGCGAGGGCGTCGGTGCCGACGAAACGGGAGGCATACCGGACGCCGAGGAGGCCGAGCACGGTGGGCGCCACGTCGATCTGGCTCATCATCGTGTCGAACTTGCGGGGGGCGAGGTTGCCGGGCGACCAGACGAAGAGCGGGATCTCGTACTTGCGCACCTCGAGCTCGCGCTTGCCCGCGACGGAGGCGCAGTGGTCGGCCACGATGACGAAGACCGTGTCCTTGAACCAAGGCTTGGACTGGGCGGCCTTCAGGAAGGCCCCGATGGCGTAGTCGGTGTAGGCGACGCCTCCTTCGCGATTGGTGAGCTTCGGGTCGATCTTGCCGGCCGGCCAGGTGTACGGACGGTGGTTGGAAGTCGTCATCACGAAGTGATGGAAGGGCTTGCCGGCGGCATGGGCGCGGTCGGCTTCCTCGAGCGACCACGCGAAGGCGTCCTCATCGCAAGCGCCCCAGGCGTTGGCGAAGGTCGGCTGCTTGCCTCGGCCGAGCTGTCGCGGCAGGTCGACGATGTCGTAGCCGTTGGCCTCGAAGAAGTAGTTCATGTTGTCGAAGAACCCGTCTCCTCCGTAGAGGAAGGCGGTCTCGTAACCCTGCGCCTGCAGGACCGAACCCAGCGTCGTGAGGTTCTCGCAGCCCGCGCGGCGCAGGACGGACTGGCCGGGGATCGGCGGGATAGAAAGGGATAACGCCTCCATGCCGCGCACGGTGCGCGTGCCGCCGGCATAGCATCGCGCGAACCAGAGGGACTCGCGGGAGAGTCGGTCGAGGTTCGGCGTCAGGTTCTTGGGCTGATATTCCGGCGAACCGTAGCAACCGACGTACTCCGCGCTCAGGCTTTCGATCGTGATCTGGATGACGTTCCACTTGCGGACGGGCGAAGCCGGCGTGATGCGGCGGGTGATGTCGTCCTTCCACCCTGCGGCGGCGGCCTCGCCGCCCTGGGCGAGCAAGGTCGCGCGGAGCTTCGCGACGGCATCGGGACGCGACGGATAGAAGCGATGCCATTCGAGCTGATTGGCCCAGAAGGCCGCTAGGAAGGCGTATTCGCCGTTCTTGGCCAGTTCGGCGTCGTAGCTGTTCGCCCAGCCCGGCTGGACGTCGCCCATGTGACGGAGGCCCGCGGTGAGCCGTTCGGCGACCGAGGAACGCGCGGCGCTGGCGACCTTGAGGTCGTGTCGGCCCACGAAATAGGCGACGAGCAACAGGACCAGCAAAGGCGACAGGAGCGCGGCGAAGTCGCGCCAGCGGGACGAGGCATCGGCGGCGGCGCCTTCTTCCCAACGACGCACGAAACCGAGCCGACGCCAGAGCAGGAACAGACCCGTCGCGATGGCGAGCACCACGCCGATGATCAGCGGCAGGTTATAGGACTCGCGGATGTTCTTCACGACCTCCGTCGTGTAGACGAGGTAATCGACCGCGATGAAGTTGAAGCGGACGCCGAACTCCTCCCAGAAGAGGATCTCGGAGATCTTCCAGAACGTGAAGAGGAAGGCGCCGAAAAGCCAGGCTGCGCGGAGAGGCAGCCGCAGCCAGCGGGAGGCCGACCAGGACGCCGGCCAGACCGCGCCGAGCAGGCCGAGCGGCAGGGTCAGGAACCACGCCATCACGAGATCGAAAAGCAGACCGACGAGCAACGACGCGAAGGTCGGCAGACCCCAGGAGACCTCTCCGACGGAGGCGACGAGCAGACCGAGGCGGAGGAGCGTGCCGAGTAAGACGTAACTGGTCGCCAGAAGCAGGGCGCCACCCTGACGCGAACCAAGGACCTTCGAAAACAGCGAATTCACGTTAGGAAAAGACTGCAGAACGCGGCGAGAGGGCGAGCCTATTAAACGGCGGTCACCGTTCCGGCACTTCATCGACGCCGGACCCGCCCCAAGGATGGCAGCGACAGATGCGTCGGAAGCCCATCCAGCCGCCCTTGAAGAAGCCGAAGCGCGCGAGCGCGGTGGCCGTGTAGCACGAGCAGGTCGGATGGTAGCGGCAGCCGGAGCCGGGGATCAGGTGCAGCGGCTTGGACAGGAAGCGTTGGTAGAAACGGACGAGCGCCAGCGCGACCCAGGCCAGCGGCGATGGACGCGCCTCGCTCATGCGGACGGGCCGGCCTTCGCCGCCGTGATGCGGACGGCCGCGGCGGCGTAGACCTTGCGCAGCTCGGCGAGGGAGCGCTTCAGCATGCCCGAGCGGATGACCAATACGACCTCCCACCCTCCGGGAAAGGCGGCAGGATCGGTCCGGAAGAGTTCCCGCGCCAGGCGCTTGGCCCGGTTACGGTCCACGGCCAGCGGCAGGTTCTTCTTGGCGGCGATCACCGCGAAGCGGGCCGGACCGGGCGTACCCGTCGGCCGGAAGTTCAAAAGAAAAGGCCCGCAATCGAGTCGCGAGCCTTCTTGGCGGAGGCGGCTGAACTCGGCCGAGGCGCGAATTCGACGCTCCCGCGGGAGACGCATGGGGCTTAGGAAGCGCCGAGGCGCTTGCGGCCGATGGCGCGGCGCTTGGCCAGGACCTTACGGCCACCGGGGGTCTTGGAACGGGCGCGGAAACCGCACTTGCGGGCGCGGGCGATCTTGGACGGGCGGTAGGTGGGTTGCATGGCGTTAAAGGGGACAGCCAAGGGGACGCCCCCAAGGGTGTCAAGCCCCACGCTTCCCGGCTTGCAGGTGCCCGGCAGCGGGGGAGGATAGGCTTATGACCCCGGAAAAAGGCAAACTGAGGCCCACCCCGCCCAAGGCCTACCTCAACCCCGAGTTCATGGGCAGCCCCCAGGCCCGGAGCATCCGCGTCCTGACCGAGATGACCGAGCCGCACGTGCGGTTCAAGAAACACAACGTCCGGAACACCGTCGTGATGTTCGGATCGGCGCGCACCCTGCCCCCGGACGTCGCCCGCAAGCGCCTCGAGGAAGCCAAGGCCATGGCCGCGAGCGGCCAGTGCGACGGCGCCGAATGCGCCCACCGCCTGCGCGTCGCCGAGATCGACCTGCGCAGCTCCGCCTATTACGAAGCCTGCCGCGAGCTGGCCTTCGAGATGACCAAGTGGTCGCTGCAGCTCCCGGAATGGCAGCGCTTCCTGGTCTGCTCCGGCGCCGGCCCCGGCATCATGGAAGCGGCCAACCGCGGCGCGCACGAAGCCGGCGGCCGCTCCGTCGGCCTCGGCATCGCCCTGCCCTTCGAACAGGAACATAATCCCTACATCACGCCGGAGCTCGACCTCGAGTTCCACTACTTCTTCGTCCGCAAATACTGGTTCCTCTACCTCGCCAAGGCGCTCGTGGCCTTCCCGGGAGGCTTCGGCACCTTCGACGAACTGTTCGAGATGCTCACGCTCATCCAGACGCGTAAGACCAAGAAGCAGTTCCCGATCCTGCTCTTCGGCTCTCCCTTCTGGAAGAACGTGATCAACATGGAGACCTTCCAGGAATGGGGCATGGTCTCGCCGGAGGACCGCAACTTCTACGTGCACGTCGACTCCGTCAAGGAGGCCCGCGACATGCTCATCGAGATCATCACCGACCGCTACCTGAAGGGCGACAACGAAGGGCATGACTGAGGCCGTCGCCATCGCCCTGACCACCCTGCCCTCGCGCGAGGAGGCCGACCGGCTCGCCGCCGACGCGGTCGCCGCCGGGCTCGCCGCCTGCGCCCAGGTCGACGGCCCGATCCGCTCCCACTACACGTGGGAAGGCAAGGTCGAGAGCGAGGACGAGTTCCGCGTGACGTTCAAGTTCGCCTCGGGCAAAGGCCCCGACCTCGAAGCCTGGGTCCACGCCCGCCATCCTTACGCCGTTCCGCAGTGGCTGACCTTCACGGCCGACCACGCTTCACCCGCCTATCGGGCCTGGGTGCTCGGCGTCCGCTGATCTCATGGACCTCACCGCCGCCAAAGGACTGCTCTACTGCCTGCTCGGGCTCTTCGTGCTCGTCGCCTGGGCGCGCGAACGCCGGAAGCGCCGCCTGACCGGCGAGCCCGAAAAGTTCTGGCCTGGCACGACCTACGCCCCCACGGCCGCGTATTTCATCGCCGCCGCCGGCGCGATCCTGATCACCATCGCCGAAGCCGCCGTCGAGAAGCGCGCCGGCCTCACCGACCAGCAGAGCATCCTCCCCGCGGTCTTCCTCTTCCAGCTGCTCGGCGCTTCGGTCATCGAAGAAGCCTTGTTCCGCGGCTTCGTGGCTCCCGGCGAACTGATGGGCCGCAAGCTCCTCGCGTTGATGATCATCGGCTCGCTGGTGTTCGCGTTGATCCACAACTTCGACCTCAGCACCGCCGAAGGCAAAGTAAACGCGCTCTTCGCCTTCATCACTTCGCTGTGGCTCTACGTCGTGCGTTTCAATCCGCTGAACCCGGACCGCTCACTGTTGCCCTGTTTTATGGCCCATACCGTGCGTAATCTGGCGGTCTTCGGGATTAAAGCGGCGCAAGGCTTCATTAGTTGGTGATTTGACGGGTCGGGTCGGGCAAATCCGTTGCAACCGCCCCAAGGCTTTGCTGTCTTGGAGTCACCCCCGCTCACGCCCCATGAGCCACCCTGACCACACCCATCGTCGCGACTTCCTGAAGTTGAGCGCCCTCGCGGGCCTGGGTCTGG
Organism: Verrucomicrobiota bacterium; assembly: GCA_046052185.1. GTDB lineage: Bacteria > Verrucomicrobiota > Verrucomicrobiia > Opitutales > UBA953 > UBA953. Next base: position 4,891 of record JBJOMV010000063.1, read on the forward strand.
CGGCGTCGGCCGAGGCCAGGCCCGATCCGGCGCAACTGACGCATCGTGCCGCCGCCGACATGGGCACGGCGCGTGCGCGTCCCGCCGGCAACAAGCCCGTCTGGGACCTGCGGACGAAGCCGCAGGAGAAGATTCGCGTAGGCATCATCGGCCTGAACCGCGGCCGCGCCCACGTCGCCTCGTGCGTCGCCACGCCCTTCGTGGAAGTCGTCGCGCTCTGCGATATCCTCGACGAACGCGCGCAGACTCAGGCCGAGGTCGTGCGGAAGAAGACCGGACGGACGCCGGCTATCTATGGCGGCGACGAAAACGCCTGGGAGAAACTCGTCGCACGCGAGGACCTCGACGTCGTGTATGTCGCCACCCCGTGGGAGTGGCACAAGCCGATGGCCGTCCGCGCGATGGAGCTGGGCAAGCACGCCTTCGTCGAAGTGAACTGCGGCCTGACGGTCGATGAGTGCTGGGATATCGTCGACGCCTCCGAAAAATACCAGCGCCACTGCCCGATCCTCGAGAACTGCTGCTACGGCGAAGAGGAGCTCTTCGTCCTGAACCTGCAACGCCAAGGGTTCTTCGGCGACCTCAAGCACGGCGAGTGCGCCTACATCCATGACCAACGCGGCAAGCCCGGCGCGAGCTTCCTCGACGCCGCGCGCGACTGGCGCCGACGTTATTCGACGCTCCTGCAGGGCAACCTCTACCCCACCCACGGACTCGGCACCATCGCCCAGTACATGGGCGTCGGCCGCGGCGACGCCTTCAAGTTCGCCGTCTCGGTCTCGTCCCCGGAGTTCGGGCTCACCCAGCTCCGCGAACGCCTGAAGCCGGACCGCGACCGTGCGCGGGACGAGAAGTTCGTCAACGGCGACATGAGCACGACGATCGTGAAGACCGAGCTCGGCCGCACCATCGTCGTCCAGCACGACAACACCAGCCCGCGGCCCTATTCGCGCATCAACCTCCTCAGCGGCTCGCTGGCGACCTTCGCCGGCTATCCGAACCGCCTGGCCATCGACGCCGACAACGCGAGCCCGCTGCTCGACCCGAAGGAGAAACGAAACAGCCACTCCTGGTCTTACGAAGGCGAGAAGCTGAAGAAGTTCATGGAGGCCAACCGTCACCCGCTGCTCGCCAAGCTGCAGACCGAGGCCAAGAAAGTCGGCGGCCACGGCGGCATGGACCACGTGATGAACTACCGCTTCCTCGACTGCATCCGTCAGGGCATCACCCCGGACCTGACCGTCTACGACGCCGCCTCGTGGTCCGCCTTGCTCGACCTGTCCGATCGTTCCGTGCGTGACGGCAGCATCCCCGTCGCCTATCCCGACTTCACCCGCGGCGGCTGGAAGACCCTCAACCCCCTCCCCATCGTCTCCTGAATCCCTGCACCCGTCCCTGTCTTCTTCCCTAACCGCCCACCGCTAACCGCCCACCGCTAAAACCTTCCCCTCCATGAACCTCCCCGAAAACTCCAATCGTCGCGACTTCCTCAAACTCGGCGCCCTCGCCGGCCTCGGCCTAGGCCTCAGCGCCGTGCCCTCGGCCGAAGCCAAGCCCGACCCGCGCGACCTCAAGCTCCTCAGCGCGAGCGATATCTCCGCCACGCGCCCGCGTCCCGCCGGCAACAAGCCCGTCTGGGATCTCACCACCAAGCCGACCGAAAAGGTGCGTTGCGGCTTCATCGGCCTGAACCGCGGCCGCGGCCACGTGAACTCCGCCGCGAACATCCCGTTCGCCGAGGTCGTCGCCGTCTGCGACATCGTCGAGCAGCGCGCCAAGAGCGCCGCCGAGAACGTCAAGAAGAAGACCGGCAAGGAGCCGGCGACGTACTTTGGCGACGAGAACGCCTGGGAGAAGCTGATCGCCCGCGACGACATCGACGTCGTCTACGTCTCCACCCCCTGGGAATGGCACGTCCCGATGGCCCTCAAGGCCATGCAGCAGGGCAAGCACGTCTTCATCGAGGTCTCGGCCGCGGTGACCGTCGACGAATGCTGGCAGCTCGTGGACATGTCGGAGAAGACCCAGCGCCACTGCTCAATCATCGAGAACTGCTGCTACGGCGAAGAAGAGCTGTTCGTCCTGAACCTCGCCCGCCAGGGCTTCTTCGGCGACCTCAAGCATGCCGAGTGCGCCTATATCCATAATCTCGCCGGCGGCGTCCTCTGGGCGCTCGGCAGCGAAGGCGACTGGCGCCGCGACTACCACCGCTTCATGGACGGCAACCTGTATCCCACGCACGGCCTCGGCCCGGTGGCGCAGTACCTGAACATCGGCCGCGGCGACGCCTTCAAGTTCGTCGTCTCCGTCTCCTCGCCCGAGTTCAACCTCACCCAGTTCCGCGACAAGCACCAGCCGAACAAAGGCAAGCACAAGGACGAGAAGTTCGTCTGCGGCGACATGAACACCTCGATCATCAAGACGCAGCTCGGCCGGACCATCATGATCCAGCACGACGTCGTGAGCCCCCGCCCCTACTCGCGCATCAACGCCCTCTGCGGCACCAAGGCCACCTTCTTCGGCTACCCCGGCCGCCTGGCCGTCGACGCGGACAGCGGCCACCCGCTGCTCAAGGGCGCCAAGGTCAACAGCCACGAGTGGACCTTCGAGAAGGAGAAGCTCACGGCTTTCATGAAGGAGAACCAGCACCCGCTCATCCGCAAGATCGGCGAGCTCGGCAAGAAGGTCGGCGGCCACGGCGGCATGGATTTCGTGATGAACTACCGCATGCTCGACTGCCTGCGCCAGGGCATCACGCCGGACATGACCGTGTACGACGCCGCGGACTGGTCCTCGATCCTCGAGCTTTCCGCCCGCTCCGTGAAGGACGGCAGCATGCCCATCCAGTGCCCCGACTTCACCCGCGGCGGCTGGAAGACCATCGCGCCCCTCGGCATCGTCTCGTAAGCGACGCGCCAGTCAGCCTCACCAGACCCGGCCACGCGGCCGGGTCTTTTGTTTGCGGGAACCCCTTACTCCTGCCGTCAGATTCCCTCGGTTGAGGATGTCCTGCGGATATTCGATGCTTGATGGTATTCCAAAATGGAATGTATCATGCCGACGCCCGAATGGAACCTCTCGCCGACTCCTGAATTCATCCGAACTTCCCATTCTTACGAAAAGAAGCATCCAGACGAGCTCGCCGCCACTCTCGCCAATCTCCTCCACCGATACCTGCCACGCCTGAACCACGCCCGCCACCCTGCCCTCGTCCATGCCGGCTGCCTTCACCATGAAGGAAATGGCGTCATCGCGATCGACCAGAGCGGCCAGGGCCGGAACCTCCGCGAAACCAGGCTCTACGCCTACCCTGACGACGATTCCCGCACTCTTCACCTCCTCTTGATCGCCGATAAATCCTCGCAAAAGCGCGACCTACGTATCGTCCAAGCAATCCTCAAAAGAATCCAAACTGACCCTTATCATGGCTAAACTTGCCCCCCTCCTTCGCTCGTCCCGATACCGGAACGCGGAAGACCTCCGCAAGGCCGGCATCATCTCAGGTGAGACCGCCCTGCGTGTCCGCGCCGCTGGCGCGCGGACCAAAGTCATCACGGACCTCGTCTGCCAGCGCCTGAGCGCCGGGCTTTCCCAGAAGGACGTCGCCCGGCGGATGGATCGGACCCAGAGCTGGGTCTCCAAGTTCGAAGACCGGCTCGACGCCGAACTCACCCTCGGCGACATCCAGGCCTACTGCCAGGCGATCGCCGGCGGTCTCGCGCTGGAGTTCGGACGCCGCGACCGCACCGCCGCCTGAGCGGGACCTTACCCTTTTCCGGATTGAGCGGAGCCCGGCCAATCGCCGTCGCGCATCCGCTTTGACAGGTCTACGATGGCTGGAAGGCAATAATCGTACCCTGCTGGAACAAATACAGGGGGCTATCCCATGTTTGGCTGAAGACTGTCAGGTTCCATGCGGAGATTAAGGCTACCGGTAGAGCCAACGGGGTCAGGCCGTACCCTAGTTTAGGTGTACCTAAAAACGGCAAAATAGACGAATCTAGTTACGCGTACGTAGGGTACGGCCTGGCCCCATGCCCTAGACCTCCTCACCCATTGGAATTGAAAGGTCGCGCATTAGGTCGCGGGAGGACAATTTCAGAAAAATCGAAGACCGGAGTCTCGTAATCAGTATAAAGGGGCGCGGCGTAGAGCTTGTGAGCCAACTCCAGCCTGAGCTTCTCATCGTCATAACGACGTTCAAATTCCCGATCCCAAAAGGCCCTTGGTCTAAGTGTTCGTCGCTTCAGTTCTTGCGAATATGCAATGCCAGATTCGGTAAACATCTCACGCGGATTATCCGTCGGCTGAAGCCAATAGCTTTTTCCGTCATCTAAAGGCGTGGCACCCAACGAGCTCAGTACATCCTTTCCGAAAAAATCAACGTATTCTCTGCCGAAAATATTGATCCAATGAATACCAGTAAGATACTTAAGGCCGTCGCCAAAGTTGACAGGCGGAATAAGCACGCCCTCGACCTCGCCCGCCTCACCGTCACGGAAAGGCTTCGAACCAGCCAAAGTAGCGAAAGCATACGCTCCATCCAAAGCTTCAAAAAGCATACGCACATAAGAACGGATGACGTCATGACGTCCGGCTAAATGCTGATAATCCAAACGGATGCTGAAATAATTGCTTTTCGAATTCCAGCCACGACGCGCCGAAAGATATGCCAACGATGAGATTGGGGCGTTTCTCTTAAACATTGTGATATTACCGTGCCCCAAGTTAAGCGCCCCAGGCAGGACTTCTTCCGCACTTTCCATCGAAAACGGCTTATTGATCGGCTCATGGAAGCCATAATGACTTGGAGTAAACTCTTCAGGCAGATCATTCCAGACCGAGAAAAGAGCCGTGATACGCTCCCTGCTGACCAAACTCTTCGGCGTTATTACACCGATCATTATGCTCACATTTCTAGTCATCGCAGGAACTCAAGAACGTCAGGGTGAAACCGTTTTGGGTCCATTAACGTTTCTTTTAAGGGATGACCAAGTGTTATGATTAACCTGCTACAAGAGTCAACAGGTGAGAACTCCCGTCGATGGGCTTCCAGGCGAAGTCGCCGAGGGTCATGAGGGCGAGGCTGCAGCGCCGGAGGTAGCGGTTATAGCCAAGGAGCAAACGTACCGAGTAGCAACGGATGGCACGTAAGCACTCTTGCACAGGCGCCTTAAAACCAAAAGACTGCGCCCATGGGCTCTCCTGCCGCACTCGCGACCTGGACCGCCGGACTCGTCACCCGTTCGGGCGAAGAGACCGAGCGGGCGGCCGAGGCGTTCGCGGCCCTGCTGCCCCCGGACACGGTCCTGGCGCTCGAGGGCGACCTGGGCGCGGGCAAGACGACCTTCGTACGCGGCCTGGTCCGCGGTCTGGGCGTCAAGGGCGACATCACCAGCCCCTCCTTCGCCCTGCTCAACGTCTATGACGGCCGGCGACAGGTCTTCCATGTCGACGCCTATCGGCTGACGCGCCCGGAGGCCTTCGACGACCTCCTGATCTGGGACCTGGCGAAGTCGCCCTGGAACGTGATCGTGGAATGGCCCGAGAAGGTCGCGGCGCGCCTCCCCTCGGCAAGGTGGCAAATGAAAACCGCCATCCTGGCGGATGGCGGTCATCGGTTCCAGCTGACCCTCGCGGGCTGAGCCGAGGGCTTACGAGTTACGCTTGCGCTCGTTCTCCGTCAGCCAGCGCTTGCGCATGCGGATGAAGTTCGGGGTGATCTCGACCAGCTCGTCGGACTCGATGTACTCGAGGCAGGCCTCGAGGGACATCTGGCGCATCGGCTTGATCTTGGCCGCGTCGTCGGAACCGGAAGCACGCACGTTGGAGAGCTTCTTGTTGATGACGAGGTTGATCTCGAGGTCGTTGTCCTTGCAATGCTCGCCCACGATCTGGCCCTGGTAGATCTCGTCGGCCGGCTTCACGAAGAAGTCGCCACGGTCGTACAAACGGTCGAGGGAGTAGGCGGTGACGGCGCCGGCTTCGCCGCCGATCATCACGCCGGCGGCGCGACGCGGGGCCTCGCCCTTGACGGGCTCGTAACCGAGGAGGTTATGGTACATGACGGCTTCGCCCCGGGTGGTGGTGAGCATCAGGGTACGCAGACCGAAGAGGGCGCGGGACGGGACCTTGAATTCCATGTGGATCCAGCCGCTGGTGCCGGCCTTGGCGTCCATCGAGCGGAGCTCGCCGCGACGGCCGAGGACGAGGGACATCACGTCGCTCTGGGAGGCTTCCGGGCAGTCAACCGCGAGGGTCTCGACCGGCTCGCAGAGGACGCCGTCGATGGTCTTCATGATGACCTCGGGCTTGCCGACGGAGAGTTCGTAGCCTTCGCGACGCATGGTCTCGATGAGCACGCCGAGGTGCATCAGGCCGCGGCCCGAGACCTTCCAGGCGTCGGCGCCGGCTTCGCGGTCGACGCGGAGGGCGACGTTCTTCTCGAGTTCCTTGACGAGGCGTTCGCCGACCTGGCGGCCGGTGACGAACTTGCCGTCGCGACCGGCGAAGGGCGAGTCGTTGACGCGGAAGGCCATGGTCACGGTGGGCTCGTCGACGCTGACGGGCGGCATCGGACGGGGGTTCTCGATGTCGGTGATGGTCGCGCCGATCTCGACGTGGTCGAGGCCGATGACGGCGCAGATGTCGCCGGCGGCGACTTCCTGGGCCTTGACGCGGCCGAGGGCTTCGAAGACCTCGATCTCGAGGACGCGCTGCTTATGCTGCTCGCCCGCGCGGGTGACCAGCATCACGGGCATGCCCGGGGCGATCTTGCCGGCGGTCACGCGGCCGACGGCGATACGGCCGACGTAGTCGGAGTAAAGCATGGCGGTCACCATGATCTGGAGGGGATTGGAAAGGGCCTCGGCGCGGGACTTGAAACCGGCGGCGGCGCCGCGGGAGGAACCTTCGGCGTAGGGCTCGGGGATCTTGTCGACGATGGTGTAGAAGAGATCCATCAGGTCCTTCGGACGCTGGCCTTCGACGGTCTTGGCGCGGTCGAGGGTGCCCCAGCCTTCGCGGCCGGAAGCGTAGACGATCGGGAAGTCGAGGGCGGACTCCGGCGCGTCGAGGGCGACGAGGAGGTCGAAGACTTCGTTGACGACGGCGTCCGGACGGGCGGACGGCTTGTCGATCTTGTTGATGACGACGATGGGCTTGAGGCCGAGGGCGAGCGCCTTGGAGAGCACGAAGCGGGTCTGGGGCATCGGGCCTTCGAAGGAGTCGACGACGAGGAGGCAGCCGTCGGCCATGTTGAGCACGCGTTCGACTTCGCCGCCGAAGTCGGCGTGGCCCGGGGTGTCGATGAGGTTGATCTTATATTCCTTCTTGTCGCGAGGGTCGGTCCACTTGATCGCGCAGTTCTTGGCGGTGATCGTGATGCCGCGTTCGCGCTCGAGGTCGCCCGAGTCCATGATCAGGCCGTGCTGGCCGC
>JBJOMV010000064.1:0-12185 GCA_046052185.1 Verrucomicrobiota bacterium
CGGACTTTCTCCAGGACTCCGAGGGGCGTGCGCATCTCAGGGCTGGCGCGGCTTCTCCTCCGGCAGCTCGTGGCGCACGAAGGTGATGATGGAATGGGCGGCGATCTCCATCTCCGTGACGATCGAGCGGACGCGGCCGACGAGGAAGTGGTGGCCGAGGGCGCAGCCGGCGGCGATGACCATCGCGAAACCGGCGGTGGCCAGCGCGCCTTGGACGACCAGCAGGAGGCCGTCAGCGGAGCCGTAGACGCTGCCGTCACGGAGGGCGGTCGCGAGGTCGAAGCCGGCGAAGATGGCGCCGGCCAGGCCGAGCAGCGGGGCGACGCGGCCGATCGCGGCGATGGTGCCGAGGCGACGTTCGAGCACGGGCAGTTCGAGGAGCGCGGCCTCCGTGGCGGCGGCCCGCATGGCTTCTTCGCCGGAGCTCGCGCGCAGCAGCGCTGCCTTCACGACGCGCGGGACCGGGCCGGGCGATTCTTCGCAGGCGGCGAGCGCCTCGAGCGGGCGGCCGGCGCGCAGGTTGTTACGGACGCCTTCGATGAAGTCGGAGGAGAGGACGAGGCCGCGATGGAGGAAGAGAGCGCGTTCGACGACGAAGACGAGGGCGAGGAAGGCGAGGACCAGCAGGAGCCACACGAAAGGGCCGGCGTCGAAGGGGAAGGAGAAACGCATGGGGCTTACTTGGGAGTGGACGACGAACCGCGGAGGGTCGCAAGTTTGCTTTCGGCCGTGGCCTGGCCGGGGAGGCGGCTGAGGCCGGCGGGGAGGCCTTGGTTGACGGTCACGATGATGGAGTAGGCCGCGATGGCTTCCGCCTTGTCGCCGTCCTGTTCGCTGAGTTCGCCCATCAGCAGGACGGAGCGGGCGAGCCAGAGCCGGCCTTCGGAGGAGAAGCGGCGGGCCGCGTCGGCGGGACGTTCGCCGCGCAGCGCGCCGAGCGCCCGGAGCAGCACCTTGCGGGCTTCGTTACGAGAGGCCGCTGCTTCCGGACCGGTCTCGGCCTTGGCGCGTTCGGTGAGCGTCAGCGCCCACTTATACCAGGCCTCGGTCTGCGTGTCGGCGGAATCCTTTGACCACGCTTCGGCGATGCGCTCGTAGGCGGCCGCCGCGCGGGCGATGCGTTGACGGTCGAGCTGGCCGTTGCGGTCGCGGCGCAGCTGGGCGAGCCCGAAGAGGGCGTCGGCGCGGGCCATCTCGGCGAGCGGACGGGCGACGTCGGTCGGGCGCTCGCGGATGAGTCCGTCGAGCACCAGCAGGGCCTTGTCGAACTGTCCGAGCGAGCGGAGGATCTCGGCGCGGCGCAGCGTGACGCGCGTCAGGAGCGGGCTGAGCGGATACGTCTCGGTGAAGCGTTCCAGGAGTTCGACGGCGTCCTTCAGCTTGCCTTCGCCGGCCGTCGGAGCCTGCAGGGCGGCCTGTTCGGCGGCTTCGTAGAGGCCGAGCGAAGCGAATTCCGCCAGCGTCGGCTCGCCTTGGAAATCCTTGGCCAGCGCTTCGAAGCGATCCTGCGCGTCGGCATGGCGTCCGACCGAGGCGAGGTGACGGCCCTCCACGAGATAGGAAGCGGCGGCCGCGGGGACCTTGCCGAAGCGACGGCGGAGCATCACGAGTTCGTCGAGGCCTTGCGCCGAGCCGGCGTTCAGGGCGGTGCGCGCCTTGAGCAAGGCCGCGTGGCCGCGGAGTTCCGGGACGGCCTTGCGGAGCTCGCTGAGCGCGGGGTCGGCGGGAAGGTTCTCCAGCCGGCGGTCGATCTCGACGGCGAGCTGGCCGGCCTGCGCGAGGCGGCCTTGGGCGATGGCGAGCAGGGCGGACTGCCAGGCGAAGCGCAGGGCGTAGTCGGCGCGCGCGTCGGCGAGCAAGGGGCGCAGACGGTTCAGCGTCTTCTCGGCTTCGGGGGCGCGGCCGGCTTTGCGGGCGTCTTCGACGAGGCTCCACGCGGCGGACCAGAGCGGCTCGCCCGTGCGCGTGCGACGCGAGCGGGCGGTCTCTTCGATGGCGAGCGCCACGCGGTCCCAGGCGGCCGCGTCGTCGCTCGTCTCGAGCAGGCAGAGCACGCGCTGGTGGAAGGCGTCTTCGGCCAGCCGGATGTCGGCGGCTTCCTGCTGCAGCCCGGCGTAGGCTTTCTCGGCGAGCGCGAAGTCCTTGGCGAGGAAGAGGCAGTCGGCGGCCGCGATGCGCAGGCCGGCGCGCTCCGGTTCGACGCTCGCGTCGGCGAGGGTGGTGAGGTGGGTCGCGGCCAGGCGGAAGGAGCCGTCGCCCCAGGCGGCGATGGCCAGCGTGCGCGTCGCCTCGCGGGCGAGCGGGCTGGCGGGGACGTCCTTCAGCAGGTCTTCGGCGGCCTGTCGGGCCTTTTCGCGGCTGCCGGCGAAGAGCATGAGCTGGGCGCGGGCGAGGTGGATCGCGTCGAGCACCTGCGGGTCGCGCGGACAATGGTAGGTGAGTGAGCCCGGATTCTGGCGGAGGAGGAAGTCGTTCACCTCATTGGCCACCGCACGGGTGTCGATCGGCTTGCCGGGCTCGGTTTCGGCCCGCGGGTCGGCGGCGGCGACGAGCGCGCGGAGGGCGGTGAGCCGCACGGCGACGTTCGCCGGATTGCGCGCTGCTTCCTTGAGGCGTTCGCGGCCGGCGACGTCGTCGGCGCCGAGGATAAGGCCGGCGAGGAGGTCGGCTTCGGCCTGGCGGGCGGGCGCCAGCGGACCGGCCGCGGCGAGGGCCTGCGCCGCGCGCTTGGGGTCCTTGCGCTGGGCATGGGCGAGCGCGAGATTACGGGCGTAGGCGTAGGCGAGCGGCGTGCCGCGGGCTTCGTCGGCGAGTTCGCGCAAGGCTTCGAGGGTGCGGTCCTCGACCTTGCCGGCGAGGATCGTGGCGCGGTAGCCGAGGAGTTCGATACGCTGACGCTGTTCTTCGGAGATCGCCGTGCGGGCGATGGCCTCCTGGCTGAGCGTCGCGTTGAGGTTGTCGCCTTGGGCCGCGGCGATCATCCAGCGCAGGGCGTGGCCCCAGGCCGCCTCGTGGGCCGGCAGTCCGGGGAGGTCGAGTTCCGCCGACAGCCTGCGGGCGGCGTCGAGGTCGTTCTCGAGGAGGGCGAGCAGGCCTTCGCGCAAGGTCTTGCGGGCGGACTTCGGCAGGAACTTCAGGGCGGCCTTCGTCTCCGGGACGCGGGCGCGTTCGAGGGTGGCGGCGGTCAGGCCGAGTCCGGCGAGTTCGCGGGACTTCTCGTCCAGGCGCGGATCGGCGAGCAGCTGGGCGTAGAAGCCCGCCGCGGTCGAGGAAAGCCCGGCGGCCAAGGCTTGGTCGGCCAGTCCGAGCAGCGCGCGTCCGTCCGGACGTTCGGCGGCCCCGACGGGTGCGGCGGCCGTCAGGAGGTTCGGCGGAAGTTCCTGCGACACCGACCGACCCGGCGCGAGGACGCCGAGGGCGAGGAAGGTGGCCAGGGTGAACCGCAGCATCGCCCGGACTATGGTCGGAGCGGGCCGGCGGGCAAGAGGCGAGTGCCGGCTCAGGCCTTGTCGAGACCGAAGGCCGTGTGCACGGCGCGGACGGCGGCGTCGGCCTTGGCGGGCTCGAGCGCGACGGAGATCTTGATCTCGGAAGTCGTGATGAGCTCGCTGTTGATGCCGACGGACGCGAGGGCCTTGAAGAGGGTGCCGGCCACGCCGGGGTGGGAGATCATGCCGACGCCCACGATGGAGAGCTTGGAGATCTCGCCCGCGGAACGGACGGAGCCCGAGCCGAGCTTCTTGAGGGTCTGGCCGACGACGGCTTCGACGCGGGAGAACTGGTCGGTGGTCACCGAGAAGGTCAGGTTGGCTTTGCCGTCCTTGCCCAGGTTCTTGATGATCATGTCGACGCTGAGGCCGGCCTCGCCGAGGTCGTCGAAGAGGGCGGAGAGCGCCTGCGGGCTGTCCGGCAGGTCGTTCACCGTGACGCGGGTCTGCAGGCGGTCGAGGGCGACGCCGGCGATGGCCGCGTCTTCAAGGGTCTTGTCGATGGCTTTCACGATGGTACCGGGTTGGTCGTTGAAGGAGGAACGGACCTCGAAGGGCACGTTGTATTTCTGCGCGAACTCCACGGAGCGCGACTGCATGACCTTGGAGCCGCTGGAGGCGAGCTCGAGCATCTCCTCGTAGGAGATCTCCGGCAGCTTGCTCGCGTTGAGCACGATGCGCGGGTCGGCGGTGTAGACGCCGTCGACGTCGGTGTAGATCTGGCAGAGGTCGGCCTTGATGGAGGCGGCGACCGCGATGGCGGTGAGGTCCGAGCCGCCGCGGCCGAGGGTGGTGACTTCGCCCTTGTCCGTGCAGCCTTGGAAGCCGGCGACCACGACGACCTTGCCTTCGTCGAGGCGCGCGAGCAGGTCGCCGCCGGTGATGCGGGTGATGCGGGCGCGGGTATGGATGTCGTCCGTGAAGATGCCGGCCTGGGCGCCCGTGCGGGAGACGGCCGGCACGCCGATGGCGTGGAGGGCCATGACCGTCAGGGCGATGGTCTCCTGTTCGCCGACGGCCATCAGGACGTCCATCTCGCGCTCGTCGGGGAGCTTCGAGAGGGCCTTGGCGCGGGCGATGAGCTCGTTGGTCACGCCGCTGCGGGCGGAGACGACCACGACGATGCGGTTGCCCTTCGACCACTGCTCCTTGATCTTGGCCGCGACGTTCTGGATGCGGTCGACGTTGCCGACGGAAGTGCCGCCGTATTTCTGGACGATGAGGGCCACCGGGAGGTCAGGATTCGGGGGAGAAGATGCGGAGCACGACCGGCTCCTCGAGCACCGTCTTGAGGCGGCGCAATTCTGTCAAGACCGCGGACATCTTGCGTTCGCTGACCGGGTAGGTCGAGAGGGTGACCGTGCCGCGGCCCTGGTTGGGGTGCTCGTACTGGATGACGCGGGCGATGGACACCTTGTGCTTCGAGAAGATCCGGTAGATGCCTTCGGACACGCCGGCCTTGTCGAGCAGCGAGAGGCGCAGGTAGAAGGGCGAGACGATCTCGTCGATCGAGGCCATGCGCAGGGCGCGGCCGGCCTTCTCGCGGGCGGCGAGGGCGTCGGGCGAGAGGGCCTGCGGGATCGCGCCGGTGAGGGCGGCGATGGCGTCGACGATGTCGCCGATGACGGCGGAAGCGGTGGCGTCGCCGCCGGCGCCGCGGCCGGTGAGCGTGGTGGCGCCGACGACGTCACCGCGCAGCGTGATGCCGTTGTTGACGCCGGAGACGCGCGCGAGGATGTCGCGGTTCGGGACGAGGGAAGGGTAGACGCCGACGGTCATCCAGTTGGACTTGAAGTCGCGGCGGATGACGGCGAGGTGCTTGAGCGCGAAGCCGAAGCGGCGGGCGAAGTCGATGTCGGCCGGGCCGATCTTGCGGATGCCTTCGACGAGCGTGCGCGACGAGGGCGCCCACTTGCCGTGCGCGAGCCAGGCGAGGATCGAGGCCTTGTGGAAAGCATCGATGCCGTCGACATCGAGCGTCGGGTCGGCCTCGGCGTAGCCGAGTTCCTGGGCTTCCTTGAGCGCGTCGGAGAACGACAGGCCGTCCTCGCCCATGCGGGTGAGGATGTGGTTGCAGGTGCCGTTCAGGATGCCGACGATCAGCTCGAAGCGGTTGGCGACGAGACCTTCGCGGATGGCCTTGATGATCGGGATGCCGCCGGCGACGCTGGCTTCGAAGAGGAACTGGCCGCCGTGCTGGCGGACCGCCTGCATGATTTCCGGGCCATGCTCGCAGAGCAGCGCCTTGTTGGCGGAGACGACGACCTTGCCGAGGCGCAGGGCGCGCAGGGTGAGCTCGCGGGCCTTGGTGGTGCCGCCGATGAGTTCGCAGACCACGTGGACCTTCGGGTCATCGATGATCTCGTTGACGTTGGTGGTCAGCTTCGAGGCCGGGATCTTGACCGCGCGCTTCTTCTTCAGGTCGCGGACGGAGGCCTTGCGGAGGTCGAGCTTCACGCCGAGGCGCGATTCGAGGTCGGCCTGCTTCTCATGCAGGTGCTTCCAGACGCCTTGGCCGACGGTGCCGAAGCCGAGGATGCCGATGCCGATGGTGCGAGGGGCGGTCATTGCGAAAAGGTCAGGCTTTCTTGGCGAAGCGACTCTCGGTGCCGGCGAGCAGACGGCCGATGTTGGAGCGATGCGTCCAGACGTTGAAGGCGGCGATCGCGGCGGCGAACCAGAACTCAGGCTGGCCGAAGGTCAGCTTCGTGAAGAGAGGCAGGAGCCAGCAGGAGAGCGGCAGGGAGACGCCGAGGGCGATCGAGGCCAGGGAGACGTAGCGGGAGAGCGTGAACACGAGTCCCCAGACCGCCGCGCCGATGAGGATCGGGATAGGGAGGAGGACCAGGAGGCCGCCGATGGTGGAGGCCACGCCCTTGCCGCCCTTGAATTTCAGGAAGCAGGAGAAGCAATGGCCGAGCAGCGTACCGACGAAGCCCGCGACGCAGATCGTGAAATGGATGTCCGCCGCCGAGCCGGTCTCTTCAATGCGCAGGAACAGGTAAGGCAGGCCCGCGCCGACGAAACCCTTGAGGGCGTCGAGGGCGAAGACCAGGTTGCCGGGGCCCTTGCCGAGCACGCGCTTGACGTTCGTGGCGCCCGGGTTGCCGGAGCCTTCCTTCAGGATGTCCACGCCATGCTTCTTCGCCACGAGCACGGCGAAGTTGACGGAACCGATGAGGTATCCGAGCAGGAAGAAGATCCCGATGGCCGCGAACATCGCTTACGCTTCGATCAGCTTCGCGCTGACGATGGCCGGATTGCGAAGAATCTCCGCGATGGCGGCGTCACCGGGGGCGGTGTCGAGCTGGTAGACGGCGAGGGCGTTGGATCCGCCGCTGCGGCTGAGGGCCATGTTGGCGATGTTCACGCGTTCCTTGGCGAGCAGGGTGCCGAGGGCGCCGATGATGCCGGGCTGGTCCTGGTTCTCGATGAGGAGCAGCTTGCCTTCCGGGATGAACTCGAGGGTGCGGCCGTTGATGGAGACGATGCGGGGCGACTGGGCCTTGCCGATGACGGTGCCGGCGACGGAGACGGTCTTGCCGCCCGCGAGCACGGCTTCGACGAGGATGAGTTCCTTGTAGTCGGCCTCGGCGGAGGAGCGGACGGTCTGGACCTCGACGCCGAGGGCCTTGAGCTTGCCGGGGGCGTTGACGTCGGTGACGCCTTCCACGATGCCGCGGAGGTAGCCGCGCTGGATGGCGCGGGCGATGGCGTTGGCTCCTTGGTCGGAGCCGGTACCGAAGGTCGTCAGGCGGAGCGATTCGATGCGGCCCGGGGCGGCCAGCTGGCGGGCGATGGAGCCGAGCTTCTGGGCGAGGGAGAGGAAGGGCTTGATCGCGGCGAGGGTCTGCGAGTCGACGGAGGGGAGGTTGACCGCGTTGGCGGGCGAACCGCCGCCGAGGACGGTGATCGCGGCTTCGGCGACTTCGACGCCGACGTTCTCCTGGGCTTCGGCCGTGGAGGCGCCGAGGTGCGGGGAGAGGTGGGCCTTCGGGAGGGAGCGGAGCGGGTGGTCCTTGGCGAGGGGCTCTTCGACGAAGACGTCGAAACCGCAGCCGCCGCACTTGCCGGACTTCAGGGCTTCGGTGAGGGCGGCCTCGTCGACGATGCCGCCGCGGGCGCAGTTCACGATCTTCACGCCCTTCTTCATCTTGGCGAAGGCGGCGTCATCGACCATGCCTTCGGTCGCGCCCTGCTTGCCCTTCTCGATGAGGGGCATGTGGACGGTGATGTAGTCGGAAAGGGCGAAGACTTCGTCGAGGGTGGCGATGGTGACGCCGAGGGCCTTGGCACGGGCTTCGGTGAGGTACGGGTCGTAGGCGAGCACCTTCATGCCGAAGGCGAGGGCGCGCTTGGAGACTTCGGCGCCGATGCGGCCGAGGCCGAGGACGCCGAGGGTCTTGCCGAAGAGTTCCGAGCCGGAGAGGGTCTTACGGTCCCACTTGCCTTCGCGCATGGACTGGACGGCTTCCGGCACCGGACGGGCGAGGGAGAGCAGGTGGGTGAAGGTGAGCTCGGCGGTCGCGACCGTGTTGCCCGAAGGGGTGTTCATCACGATCACGCCGCGCTCGGTGGCGGCGTCGACGTCGATGTTGTCGACGCCCACGCCGGCGCGGCCGACGCAGACGAGGCGCTGGGCGGCGGCAAGGACTTCGCGGGTGATCTGGGTCTCGGAGCGGACCAGGATGGCGTCCACGTCGGCGACCAGGGTCAGGATCTGCTCGGGGGTGGAGCCGTAGGCTTCGACGACCTCATACCCGGGCTGGGCTTTGAGGAGGGCGACTCCGGTGGGCGAGATTTTGTCGGCGACGAGTACCTTGGGCATGGCGATGGCGTGTAAAAGTTTGAATTGAGTCATAAATGCCCGCCCAAGGCAAAGGCAAGCACCTACCCCTGTTCGTCCGTCATAGCCGGCTCAGAGCCGGCGATGGGCGTAATCCGCCAATTCGTAACAATCCGGGCTCATTTCTTCCAGAAAACGGCAGGGATCGAGCGGACGGTAGCCTTCGCCGGAGACCGCGAACCGGGGGGCGAAAAGGAAGAGCATGTTCTCGGCCCGCGTGCAGGCCACGTAGAAGAGGCGGCGTTCCTCCTCCACGTCGCCCTCGTCGATGGCGCGGGTCAGGGGGAGGAGGCCGTCGGCGCAGCCCAGGAGGAAGACGATGGGGAACTCGAGGCCCTTGGACTGGTGGATGGTCGTGAGGCGGAGCATGTCCTCTTCGGGCTCGGCCTTCTTGTCCGAGGATTCGCCGTTGAGGAGGGCCACCTGGGCGACGAGGTCGCCGACGTCCTCGAACTTCGAGGCGAAGCCGATGAGGCCTTGGAGGTCCTGTTCGCGGTCTTTCCAATCCGGGAAGATCGTCTTGAGGAAGCCGCCATACCAGCCCTCGATGCAGACGCGGACCGTCTCGGCGGGCGTCCGGGCGACTTTGACCGAATTCGCGTCCGAGGCCGCGGCGAACAGGTCCGGCGCGGGGGCGGACGGGCCGGGCTTGGCCTTGGCGGCTTCGAGGCCTTCGAGCATGTCCTCGAGCGTGATGGTCAGGTCGTTGAAGTCGTCCTTGGCGGATTCGGGCACGCGCTTGAGCACCGCGTCGGCCCGGAGCGCGCGGACCAGGCCGCGGCCTTGGACCTCGTCGGTCTCGCGGGCGGCCTTGCTGATCTTCTCGGCTGCGACCGGCCCGACCTTCGGCAGGAGGCAGAGCAGGCGGGACAGGGCGACCTGGTCGAGCGGGTTATGGACGAAGCGCAGGTGGGCGAGGATGTCCTTCACGTGCGCGAGGTCGAAGAACTTGTGGCCGCTGGTGATGACGAACGGCACGCCCATGGCGTTGAGTTCCATCTGCAGTTCCAACGACTGGTAATGCGCTCGGTAGAGCACGTGCATGTCCTTCAGCGCGTGGCCTTCGTGGTGCAGCTGCATGAGCTTGCGGACCACGAGCTTCGCCTGCTGCGAGGTGTCGCCGACGGTGAAGACGGTGGGCTGCGGGCCGCTCTGGCGGACGGCCTGGAGGCGGCGGTCGAAGCCCTCGACCCGCGGCCGGTGGCTGAGGATCTCGTTGGCGAAGGCCAGGATCTCCGGGGTCGAGCGGTAGTTGGTGTCGATCGTGTGGATCAACGTGCCCGGGTGGCGCTGCGGGAAGGCGACGATGTTCTCCCAGTCGGCGCCGCGCCAGGTATAGATGCACTGGGCGTCGTCGCCGACGGCCATGATCTGGTGCTCGCTGGCGAGGAGGTCGATGATGCGGCTCTGCAGGCGGTTGGTATCCTGGAACTCATCCACGAGGATGTGCTTGAAGCGTCCACGGTAGTGGGCGAGCGCGGCCGGGTCGTTCTCGAGCACGTGCAGCCAGAGGCTCAGCAGGTCGTCGAAATCGCAGAGGTTGCGCTCCTGTTTCGCCGCGGCGTAGGCCGTGCAGAACTGCATCAGCTTCTCCGGTCCGCCCTTCATCCAGTCGAGGCGTTCGGTCAGGACGTCCTGCAGGGGGCGCAGCGTATTGCGGGCGTGCGAATAGGCGTCGAGGATGACGGCCGCCTTGGGGTTCGTCTTATCCTTGATGAAGGCGCCGTCGATCGACTTCACGATCTCGGAGAAGAGCTGCTCCGATTCCTTCTGGTCGAGGATGGTGAAGTCGGGCGAGCGGGCGGCCACGGCGGCGTTGCGACGCAGGATGCGCTGGCCGATGGAGTGGAACGTGCCGCCCCAGAACTGGCCGCGCGGGACGCCGGTAAGGTCTTCGACGCGCTCGAGCATCTCCTTGGCCGACTTGTTCGTGAACGTCAGCAGGAGGATGTCCCAGGGCTTGGCGCCTTGGTGCAGGAGCCAGGCCACGCGGTAGGTGAGGGTGCGGGTCTTGCCCGAGCCGGCGCCGGCGAGCACGAGCGCGGGGCCGCGCGGCGAGGTCACCGCGGCGAACTGCTCGTCATTGAGCTCGGCGCGGAAGTCGACGGGAGGCAGGCCTTCCACGGATTAGCGGGCGGGTCGCTGGCGGCGATCCATCAGGCTGAACTTCACGACTTGTTCGTCGGCCCGGTAGGAGGAGCGGACCAAGGGGCCGGACTCGACGTGCTTCACGCCGACCTCGAGGGCGAAGGCTTTCCACTCGGCGAATTCTTCGGGCGTGACCCAGCGGTCGATCGGCGCGTGCTCTTTGCTCGGCGAGAGATACTGGCCGATCGTCAGGATGTCCACGTCGGCGGCGGCGATGTCGCGGATCAGCTGGGCGACCTCTTCCTTGCGTTCGCCGATGCCGAGCATGATGCCCGTCTTGGTGATGAAGTCGCGGGACTTGGCGTGCTTGAGCACCCAGAAGGAGCGTTCGTAGCGGGCGGTCTTACGGACGGGGCGCTGCAGGCGTTCGACCGTCTCAAGGTTGTGGTTGAGGATGTCGGGCCGGGCGTCGAGCAGGGTGTCGAGGTGCTCCTGTTCGCCGCGGAAATCCGCCGGCAGGACCTCGATGGTCGTGTTCGGGCAGCGGTGGCGGGTCGCGCGGATGGTCGCGGCCCAGACGGAGGCGCCGCCGTCCTTGAGGTCGTCGCGGGCCACGGAGGTGATGACCACGTGCTTGAGGTTCATCAGGGCGATGGATTCGGCCACGCGGGCCGGTTCACCGAGGTCGAGTTCACTGGGGCGGCCGGAGAGGACGGCGCAGAAGGTGCAGGAGCGGGTGCAGACGTTGCCGAGGATCATCACCGTCGCGCTGCCGCGGGACCAGCATTCGCCCATGTTGGGGCACTGCGCGGACTGGCAGACCGTGTGGAGCTTGTGCTCGTCGACGTTCTTCTTGGTCTCCAGGAAGTCGGGACCGCTGGGAAGTTTGGCGCGGAGCCAGTCGGGTTTGCGGGCGGACTCGAGCATGGAGGTGGGAACATTGCCTTCTTCCGGCGATTTTCAACCTAACAAAGAAGAAGGGGTGCTTTCCTCCCGGAAAGCACCCCTTTTGCTATGCTGCAATCTCCCGGTTCTGAAACTGTTCCAGGCCGGGGAATGGTTCAGTCCAAGGAAGGCCGGGCGGTCCGAAGACCACCCGGCTCAGGTCCTTAGAAGACGGCCTTCACCGAGGCGCCGAAGAACACCTGGTCGTCGTCGGCTCCGACGGAGGCGAGGGCGGTGTTGGTTTCGGTACGACCGGCACCCGACATGTTGTACGAGACGTACGGGGTCAGGGTGAAGGTCTTGTTGAGGGCGATCGGCAGGGAGGCGTTGAGGACGACGTGCGTCCAGACGCTTTCGTTGCCTTCGTTGAAGCCCGCTCCGTTGATCACGGTGTAGTAGCCACCGATGCTGTAGCCGGCAGCGGCCTTGAGGACGAGGGAGGTCGAGTCGCTGAGCGCGAAGGTCTTGTCCACGGCGAGTTCGGCGTAGCTGGCGTTGACGTAGAAGTCGTAGGCGTAGGTGGCCGTGACGTTCACCGGGCCGAGGGTCTTGGCGGCGCTCACGTAGACTTCGTGGGCGTAGGACTGGCCGAGGCCGGTCGCGGAGTAGCCGTCGAAGAAGAAGAAGTACGTGTAACCGGCGGTCAGCGTGGCGAAGCCGGCGTCGTAGGCGACCGAGGCGCCGAGATCGAGCTCCTGGTACGTCGAGCCGCTGTCAGCGGTGTAGTAGGCCAGGGCGTTGACCGTGGTCTTGTCGTCGAGCTTCTTGGAAGCGCCGAGGTTGAACCAGGTGTTGTCGTTCGAGAACCAGAGGCCTCG
>JBJOMV010000065.1:0-11945 GCA_046052185.1 Verrucomicrobiota bacterium
TTCCCGCCGTGCCAGCGTAGATCAGGGTGCCCGTACCGCTCTTGGTGAAGACATGGGCGGCCGTCGTGGAGGCGAGGATGCTGCCGTTGATGATGGTCTCGGCGTTGCCGCCGGCCGTGAACGTCACCACGTTCGTATTGTTATGATTAAAGGGGTTTCCGTTGATCGTGACCGTACCGCTGGAATTATTGGTCAGGGTGTAGCCGCGATAATCGCCTGCCGCCACTCCGGTGGTGCTGCCGGAAACGCTGTAGCCATTCCTGCCGGCGAAGGTTATCGTGGTCCCGTTGGCCCCCGCCTCGCGCAGCAACGTGCCGAAGGTAACGGTCTGATTGATCAAAGAACCTCCGATACCCAGCGGCCCGGCGATGGCTCGGTCGACAAAGACGACAGCGTTGGTGGTGTTGTTCCTGACGCGTACGTTGCGCGCGGCGAAGCCACCAGGGGCGTCAGTACGGACTTCGAGCCAGCCGTTCACCAAGTCGACCGCGTTGACGAGGTTACTGACACCAAGAGCACCGTCGGTCTGCACTCGGACCGTTCCAGCCTCAACGCGGACGGCC
This sequence comes from Verrucomicrobiota bacterium, assembly GCA_046052185.1. GTDB lineage: Bacteria > Verrucomicrobiota > Verrucomicrobiia > Opitutales > UBA953 > UBA953. Next base: position 564 of record JBJOMV010000065.1, read on the forward strand.
TGGGCGAAGGTGTTATTGGCGTTCTGCAGCCAAAGCGTGCTGGAAATCAGATTGCCGGTCTTGAAAAGACGGTCGGACGAATTTTCGACGCCATTGACGACGCCCGGAACGATGAAATTTCCGTTACCGTAGAAATAAGAAAACCCGCCTGTACCGATGTTCACCGGGCCGCTGATGGTCGTGGTTCCGTGGGTCGCCCAGAAACGCGTCTCACCAAGGCCATGACCCGAAGTCAGCCCCCCGGCCAAAGTATTGTAGCCGATGCTGATCAGAGCTCCGCTGTCGTTATTCATCCCTGGCCCACGTCCGGAGATGGTCACTTCGCGATTCAAGGTGATGCCGCTGACGGAGCCGGCACCCGCGAGCGTCCCCTGAAGAACGAGTGAGCCACCAGAGAACCCCGGGGCACCACGGGTCGCCCAGCCTGTGACCGCAATAGCACTGCCGGACGCGGCTCCTAGCTGGTTAGCATTCGTGATGACGAGCGTACCGGCCTTGATCGCGATGTCTCCGGAAAGACCATTATTGTTACCCGTCAGAACCAGCGTGCCGTTACCGCTTTTGGTGAGCCCGGACGTGCCTGCCAGCGCTGATGTAATCGTTGCACGATTAGTCCACGATCCGTTGTTCGTGACGGCGATGACGGGAGAGCCGCTGCCCGAGGGCGGCGACAATGTCAGCGTATTGCCGGTGAGCGTATATCCGGTGACGCCGAAGTTCAGGCCGCCGACGGTGATCGCTTCGCCCAGGCTGACGGTGCCCGCGGCACCGGTGAAATAGGCGACATCCAGCGCACTGTTCGACCAAGCCTGGTTGGTCGAATTGTCGAACCATTCGGCGGCCGTGGTATCCCAGGTGCCGGGACCGCCGAGGCTGGCTCCAGTAGAAATATTATTTCCAGTGGCCGTCGCATCGCTGTCCCAGTAGAGATTAGCCGCCTTCGCCTGGGGCGCCCGGGAGACACCAACGCCGAGGAGCGTCGCGGCCACCATGAGGGAGGCTCGTGACAACGCTCCGCGAGGGCGGGCTCGTCGGGGTGGGACGGACATCAAAAGGGGATGTAGCCGGGTAGGGACTACACCCCAGAAAATGTCCCTATTTGTGCAGATTGGAAATTAATAATGTGAATAACCTGCTTTTTTCCTCATTTAGGCTCGGTTAGCCAAATCTGCCCCCTAGCGGGCTTAAACTAAGGCGATTGAGGGGTTTCTGGGCCCATTTACCCCTAAAATTGAGGATTTTAGAGGCTTATATGACTAAATCAGTCGTATAAATGTCGATTTGTCAAAAATCTGTCAAACTAGAGGATGAGCATGGCATCACCATAGCTGAAGAACCGGTATTCTTCCCGGATAGCCTCGGCATAGATCTCCTTGAGCCAGGCTACCCCCGAGGGGTCACCGGGAGTCAGGAAGGCTCCGACCAGGCAAAGGAGGGTCGACTTGGGGAGGTGGAAGTTGGTCAGGAGATACTCGCAGCAACCCAGGGTGTCCCCGGGTTGGATGAAGAGGGAAGCTTCGGAGATGAAATCTCCTTCATGGACGAACCCCGGGGCTTTCCGGAGGGCATCCTCGCTGGCGCGCACGGAGGTGGTGCCGATCGCCAGACGCGGACGTCGCTCCCGCAGGGCCTGCATGGTCTTGGCCGGGATCCGGTAGGTCTCGGAGTGCATGACGTGCGTGGCGATGTCCGTCGCGGTGACGGGCTGGAACGTCCCGGGGCCGACATCGAGCACGAGGTCGAACGATTCATGCCCACGAGCCTTGAGAGTCTCCAGGAGCTCCGGCGTGAAATGCAGCCCGGCCGTGGGCGCGGCCGCGGCGCGTGCGGCCTTGGGATCGGCGTAGACGGTCTGATAACGCTCGTCGTCGTCCGTCGGCGCGAGGCCGCGCTCCTTGCGCGCTTCGACGATGTAAGGGGGCAGCGGGATCTCGCCGAGGCGTTCCGCGAAGTCCTGCACGGTCTCGCCGGGCGGCAGGTCGAAGCGCACGCGGTATTCGCCGTGGACGTTCTCCACGGCGACGGCGCGACGTCCGTCGACGAGGAAACCGGCGGCATCGCCGGCGCGCTTACCCGGGCGCAGCATGCACCACCATTCGAGCGGATCCAACGTAGGGCGGAGCAACAGGCACTCGACCTTGCCACCGGTGGGTCGCACGCCGAAGAGGCGTGCCTTCAGCACGGAGACGTTGTTGCGGATGAGCACGGTGCCGGGCGGCAGGAGCTCCGGCAGGTCGCTGAAACGACGATGCTCGATCGTGCGCGTGGCGCGTCGCACGACGAGCAGGCGCGAGGCGTCGCGCCGCGCGGCAGGCGTGGCGGCGATGCGTTCGGGCGGGAGTTCGAAATCCAGCTCTTCGAGGCGCACGCGATCAGGCTCCGGTCTTGGGCGGGGTGATCAGCAGCTGGCCGTCGATGGCGCGGAGAGGCATGAACTCCGCTCCGGGCGGGGCTTTCCGCAGTTCTTCTTCCACGGCGGAAAGCTTGGCGTCCATGTCGTCGATACGGGCCACGAACACGGCCTCCGGCGTGGACGGCGTCGCGCACGCGCCGTATTCGCGCATGGTGTGATGCGAGAGCAGGATGTGCTCGAGACGCTCCGTGAGCGAGGCTTCGAGGCCGACCTTGGTGCCGTGGGCGCGCACGATGAAGGCGCCGAGGACGAGGTGGCCGTGCAGGTTGCCGGCGCGGGTGAAGCCGGCCTTGGCCATGCCGGGCTCGAGACGCGAATACTCCTGCACCTTGCCCATGTCGTGCAGCACGATGCCAGCGACGGACAGGGAGTGGTCGACCTTCGGATAGAGCGGCAGAAGGGCCTCGGCGCACTTGGCCATGCGCAGGGTATGCTCCAGCAGGCCATGGCGATAAGCGTGGTGCATGCCGAGGGCGGCGACGGCTTCGTAGAAGCGCTCGCCATGCTCTTCCAGGGCGGATTCGACGGTCGCGCGCAGGCCGGCGTGCGGGATGCGGCTGACGATGCCGAGCAGCTCGGCCTTCATCTTCACGGGGTCGTGCTGCGAGACGGGCGTGAGGCGACCCATGATGGCGGGGTCGGAACGCTCGGCGTCGGTGACCGGGGCGAGGGAATCTACCTTGAGGTCGGGGCGGCCGTTGAAATCGCCGACGACGCCGCCCACGCGGACGACCGCGCCGGCCTTGAGGGTGACGAGCACGGGCTTGACGGGGGAATCACCGAAGACGCGGATCTTGATGTCGTCCGTGGCGTCCGCGATGACGGCCTCATAATAGGTCGACCCGGTCTTGGCGGTCTTGGTGGAGATGTCACCCAGGGCGCAGATGGCCTGGAAGCGCGAACCGACCGGGGAGGTCTTGCTTTCGCGGAGGGTCAGGAGGATTTCGGACATGGGGCGAGAGTGGCCGAGGGATGAAGGTGGGAAAGGAAAATGAGATGAATCTGGAGGACTGCGTTGAGGACTGCATGGAGGGCTGAATGGATGAAATCCTCGAGTGGACCCGTTGACCAGTGGGCCGGTTGACAAGGTAGGGACGGCACCACGTGCGGTCCTAAGTGTAAAAGTGGGAAAGTGAGAGTTTGGAGTATCGAGTATAGGTAGGGCCAAAAACACAGGTGGCGGGTGGCAGCCCCGGGTGGCAGGTGGCGGAAAAGGTAGGGATGCGATGACATCGCATCCGTTGGGTTTCAGGGCGGACGCGATGTCGTCGCGTCCCTACCCCAAGACACGGCTGACCGGGCCGGTCAGCCCTACCCAGGTCCCTCCCCGTGTCCCCTTGCCCACGTGCCCACTTGCCCCCTAACTAGGGGAATGATCCGTCCCCTCCTCGCCCTGCTTCTCGCCTCGGTGGCCGCTTTCGCCGCCGAGCCTAACCGCGCCTTGGTCTTCTCGAAGACCGCCGGCTTCCGTCACAAGGATTCGATCCCGCTCGGCAACGCCCTGCTGGCCCAGCAGTTCAAGGCCCAAGGACTCGAGGTCGAAATCACCGAAGACGCGTCCGCCTTCAACGCCGAGAATCTCGCGAAGTACCGCGTGGTGGCGTTCATGAGCACGACGGGCGACGTGATGGGCGACGTCCTGCCGAAGGACGCTTCCAAGGAAGCCAAGGCCGCCAACGCCAAGGTCGCCGAAGCCCGTCGCTCGGCCTTCCAGTCGTGGATGGAGAACGGCGGCGCGTTCGTCGGCGTCCATGCGGCGTCCGACGCCGGCGCGGCCGACAAATATTGGCCGTGGTTCGCCAACATGGTCGGAGGCCTCTTCAACGGCCACCCGGCCCAGCAGGTCGCGATCCTGCGTCCGGTCGTCAAGGACCACCCGGCCAACGCTCACCTCGGCGCCGAGTGGAAGCGCAAGGACGAGTGGTACTCCTTCCGTAATCTCGCCAAGGACAACGTCGTGCTCCTCGAGATCGACGAGAAGTCCTACGCCCCGCAGAAGGGCAAGGAGATGGGCGACCATCACCCGATGACCTGGTGCAAGGAAGTGGGCAAGGGTCGCATGTTCTATACCGCGCTCGGCCACACCAAGGAATCGTTCTCCGAACCGGACTTCATCAAACACCTCGACGGCGGCGTACGGTGGGTGCTCCGTAAATAGAGTATAGAGTCTGGAGTATCGAGTATAGGGAGAGGCAGGACTCAAGAGGGGGCACCATGGGGAAACCGGATGGTTGGCGAGGGTGCACATGACCTAAGCATACTTTCCGGTTTCCGGTCTCCCTTTGAGCGGATGACTCGTTTCAGGTGGCGGGTGGCAGCTCCGGGTGGCAGGTGGCTGGAGTAGACAATGTAATAGGTAGGGATGCGATGACATCGCATCCGTTCGGACCAAGGGTGGACGCGATGTCATCGCGTCCCTACCTCGAGGCACCCCCGCCGATGATCCGGACCTCCGGTTTACCTTTGAGACGTCCAATCTCTGGCCAACTGGCCCACTGGTCAACGGATCAACTGACGGCGCATCCCGCTGTCTTTCGCCGATACTCCATACTCTCGAGTCGCATCGCGCTCACTTCGCTCCTTCGAGCTTCTTGATCAGGCGGCCGAGCGCGCCCTTGGTCGTCTCATTCGTCACGGCTTTCTCGGCGTCGCGCAGGGCGGCGAGATCCGAAGTCTGGGCGAGCTTGAGCAAGGCTTTCTGGCATTCGAGACGCATGCCCTCCTCCTTGATCGCCACGCACAGGGCGCCGGCGACGGAGCGAAGATTGCGGGCGACCGCGGCCTTGATGAGGGCGTTACGCGCGGCGACGTCGGCCTGAGGGTCGGTGATGCCGGCGACGAACGCGTCGGTGACGCCGGGGCCGGCGACCTTGAGCAGGGCTTCCTGGATGCTGTCGGCGAGCGCGGCGTCTTTCGCGAGCGAGGCGAGCACCGGCACGGCCTTCGCGCCGCCGACCTCGGCCAAGGCGAGCGCGGCGGGCACGCGAAGCGGCGATTCCGCCTTGGCGGCGAGCGCGGCGACCTGCGGCGTGGCACCGGCGGCCTTGGCTTCGGCGAGCGCGGCGAGGAGGAGCTGGGCGATCGCGACATCGGTCGTGCCGAGCAGGTCGGCGACCTGGCCGGTCAGCGGGGAGTTCGGCTCATCGACCAGGCGCTCACGGACATCATCCACGGCGGCGAGGCGGACGGAGACCGACGCGTCGGACTTCTTCAGCGCGTCGATCGACTTGGCGGCGCCCTTACGGAAATCCTTCAACGCGGCCGTGTACGCGGCGTGATCGACGGCCGGACGGTCGGCGGCGATCGCCAACGTGGAAGCGAGGATGAGAGCGAAGAGGGAGCGGGTCATAGCGAGGGCCAGAGGATAAGAGGGCCCGAGGGCACGAGGCGAGACGCCATTAGTTGACCCGTTGACCAGTGGGCCAGTTGGCCAGTGAGACATTTGAAAAAGAGGGCTGAATGGAGGTCTGCGTTGAGGACTGGGTGGAGGACTGAACAGAGAAGCCAGCCGCGGGAACCAGAAGACGATGGCTGAACCGCCGACCCCCCGAATGGCTGAGGCCCGGGTGGCTGTCACCCGTCACCCGAAAATGATTTCATACCCGCAGCATCCTATCCGGTTTCCGGTCTCCCTTTGCGATTCTGTCTCGGGGTAGGGACGCGATGACATCGCGTCCGCCCTAGGCGGAGGGCGCGGCGAAGCCACGCCCCTACCCTCGGCCACCATTCGGCGGCCGCTAGGTCAGCACGCAGTGCTGACCCTACCTCGATACAACTATGTCGTGACGCGGTCCCGACCCTACCCAAACAAAAAGGGCGCCCGCAGGCGCCCTCTTCACTTCCCCGTGTCCACGTGTCCCCTTGCCCACGTGTCCCCTCGCGGCGCCATGCGCCGCGTCAGATCTTCTCCAGCGACCAGGGCTTACGGAGTTCGCGCGAGAGCATCGCCGTCGCGCCGGCGTCATCGATGAACTTGCCCGCGGCCCCGTCGAAACGCAGCTTGCGGCCGGTGAAGACCGCGGCGTTGCCGAGATGGCCGATCGTCGTGGTGTGGTGCGCGGCCATGACGTGCGAGATCGGACGGCGACGCGACTGCACGCAGTCGACGAATTCCTGGAAGTGGTCGGTCGTGCCCGGGCAGCGCCAGGCGTCGGGACCGAGGTCCTTCTCCCAGAGTCCGGCGATGGAGCACGTCTGCTTGCCGCGGGTGACGAACAGCTCGCCCTTCTCGCCGATGAAGCGCATGCCCATGAACGAGCTGCTGACCGACATCTTGAAGCCGTCCGCATAACCGACGGTGTAATCGTAATCGGCGTGGGTATCCCAGGGGCCTTCGCGGAGCTTGCCGGAGCCTTCGACGGACACCGGGAACTCGGCATCCTTGCCCATCGCCCAGGCGGCGATGTCAGGGTGGTGGCACACCCAGTCGAGCAGCATGCCGCCTCCGAAGTTCATGTTCCAGCGCCAGTGGAAGTGGAACACGCGCGGGTCGTAGGCGAAGTCGGCGGACGGGCCGACCCACAGGTCGTAATCGACTTCGGCCGGAGCCTTCTCACCCGGCTGCGGAGCGGGCGGCATGACCTGCTTGTTCGGGCCGGTGCCGACTTCGACCTTGAGGATCTTGCCGAGCTGGCCGTTGCGGACGAGTTCGACGCCGCGGCGGAAGTTCGGGGTGGAGCGCTGCCACATGCCCGTCTGCCAGACACGGCCGTTCTCCTTCACCGCGTCGGCGATGGCCTTGCCTTCGGCCCAGGTCTTCGCGAGCGGCTTCTCGCCGTAGACGTCGATGCCAGCGCGGAGGAGCGCGCAGCTGATGACGCCGTGCCAGTGATCCGGGAGCCCGTGCACCGCGGCGTCGGGCTTCTCCTTGGCGAGCATCTCACGGAAATCGACATACTCCTTCGGCGCGGCCATGCCCTTCTTCACGACGTTCTCGGAAGCGGACTTCAGCACGCGGCGGTCGACGTCGCAGACGGCGATCACCTGGACGCCCTTCTTGGACATCAGCTGGCGCATGTCGCCTCCGCCCTGGGACTTAAGGCCGATGCCGACGAGCTGGAGGCGGTTGCTCGGCGCGACTGTGCCGTCTTTGCCCAACGCGGACGCCGGGATGATGGAGGGGAAGCTAAGGGCGGCGCCAGCGAGGGCGGTGCTCTTAAGGAACGAGCGTCGGTTGAGTTGAGACATCTGAGGGGGATAGGGGTGGGGGCAGGAGTAGGACAGGAATAGCGTGGGATACGTTCCGTGGAAAGAAGGGAAACGAGAGCGAAGGCCGAGGACTGGAGGGCTCGGGTAGGGTCGGGGCCGCGTCACGACCTAGCTGCATCGGGCGTGGCCGAAACCCGAAGCCGATGGCCGATGGCTGAAAAGCCGACTCCCGAATGGCTGATGCGCCGATGGCCGCCACCCGTCACCTTACACGATGACAGCTAGGTCAGCACGCAGTGCTGACCCTACCTCGAGACACGGCTGACCGGACCGGTCAGCCCTACCCCAAGGCATCACTCCCCCGATACTCCATACTCGATACTCCATACTCTCGCGGCTTTCGCCTTCACTTCCTCGCCGCGACCCAGCGCAGGGCGGCGAGTTCGCCTTCGGCCTTCATCTTGGCGAGATACTGGCTACGCGTGGCGTCGTCCATGGTGGCCATGGTCTCGGCGAAACCGCTGGAGAGGGTCTTGATCTCCAGCAGGTTCGCGTCGAGCGTCTCGAGGCGGGCGGCCGCCGTCTGCCCGCCGGGCCCGGCGGCGGTCTGCGGATCGAGCTGCTGGAGGAATTTCCGTTCGATGGAGATGCCCATGAGCTGGTCGATCAGGTAGGGGCCCTGTTCCTGGATGCGCTGGCCGAGCGTGAGACCGATGATGACCGTCGGTTCGGCGGCGTCGAAGTCGGCGGTCCGGATGAATTCATCCTGCAGGCCCTTGAGCTGGTCGGCCATGCCCATGAGCGTCTGCGAGCGTTCGAGGGTGAGCGAGAACATCGCGGCGACGGAAGCCGCCTGGACTTCGTAGCCGGCGTTGAGATAGGCCTGCTCGGAGCCGTCGATGGTCTGCTGGGAATAATCGGCGAAGAGCGGATTATCCAGACTCTGAAGGAGCGCCGCGCCGGCGGCGCCGGTGTCGCCGGACTGGAAGGCCTGATGCGCGGCGAGGTAGTCGCCGAGCGAGTTGTCCGGGGCGGCCTTGCGGAAGGCCGCGATCGCGGCGCCCTTCTCTTCCGGCGTCTCGCCGCGCAGGGCGAGTTCGAGCTGAGCCAAAGGATTCTGGGGCTCCAAGATCGCAGCCTCGCGGGCGTACTTGAGGTCCTTGAGGAGACGGGAGGCAGCGAGCAGGTTCTGAACGGTGCGGCCTTGGTCGCGCAGGAAGGCCTCGACCTCGGCCTGGCTGAGCGCGGGCACTTTACCCGCCAGGATGTCCTTCACCGTCACGCCTTGGCGCTTGGGCGGCGACTGGAGCTGCGGGATGATGTCGGCGGCGCTCCGCGGCTTGATCGCCGGCTGCGCAGCAACTTCCGCCTTCTTACGTAGACGCTCCCAGGATCGGTCGCGCACAAGCCATACCGCCGCGGCCACGAGGCCGAGGACGACGGCGATCTGCGCTGCGCGACGGAGGAGCATCGAGAGTGAAGATTAGGGGGCAAGTGGTCACGGGGGCAAGGGCGACCGATTAGGTCTAGTGCTGGGGCTGGGGCTAGGGCCAGTTGGCAAGGGAGACATCAAAACGAGGGCTGAATGGATGAGGCTACCGCCGAGGCTGGACCCCGATGGCCGATGGCTAAACTGCCGACTCCCGAACGGCAGAGGCCCCGATGGCCGTCACCCGTCACCTGAAAATGATTTCATGCCCGCAGCATCCTATCCGGTTTCCCTTTGAGTTTCTGTCTCGAGGTAGGGACGCGTCGGTGACGCGTCCGCCCTGAGACCTAACGGATGCGATGTCATCGCATCCCTACCCGATGCAGCTAGGTCAGCACGCAGTGCTGACCCTACCTAGATACAGCCAAACAAAAAGGGCGCCCGCAGGCGCCCTCTTGAATTCCCCGTGTCCACGTGCCCCCTTGCCCACGTGACCCTCGCGGCGTTTCGCGCCGCGCTTAGTAACGATAGCTATCCGGCTTGAACGGGCCGCACTGGTTGACGCCGATGTACGAGGCCTGCTCCTTGGAGAGGATCGTCAGCTTGGCGCCGAGCTTGCCGAGGTGGAGGCGGGCGACTTCTTCGTCGAGGTGCTTCGGGAGGACGACCACGCCGGGCTTGGCGGTCGCGCGGGTCTCCCAGAGGTGCATCTGGGCGAGGACCTGGTTGGTGAACGAGGTCGACATCACGTAGCTCGGGTGACCGGTGGCGCAGCCGAGGTTCACGAGGCGGCCTTCGGCGAGCATGTAGAGCTGGCGGCCGTCCTTGAACGTGTAGCGGTCGACCTGCGGCTTGATGGTGTCCTTCTTGACGCCCTTGAAGGCGTTGAGGCGGGTGACCTGGATCTCGTTGTCGAAGTGGCCGATGTTACAGACGATCGCCTGGTCCTTCATCTTGGTGAGATGCTCGAGAGTGATGATGTCCTTGTTGCCGGTGGCGGTGACGTAGATGTCGGTCGTGCCGAGGGTGTCCTCGACGGTGACGACGCGGAAGCCTTCCATCGCGGCCTGGAGCGCGCAGATCGGGTCGATCTCGGCGACCTGGACCGTGGCGCCGAGGCCGCGGAGGGACTGGGCCGAGCCCTTGCCGACGTCGCCGTAACCGATGACGAGGGCGACCTTGCCGGCGATCATGACGTCGGTGGCGCGCTTGATGCCGTCGACGAGGGATTCGCGGCAGCCGTAGAGGTTGTCGAACTTCGACTTAGTGGCGGTGTCGTTGACGTTGACGGTCGGGACGAGCAGCGAGCCGTCCTCGAGCATGCGGTAGAGGCGCTTGACGCCGGTGGTGGTCTCTTCCGAGACGCCCTTCCAGCTCTTCACGACCTTATGCCAGTGGCCGGGCTTTTCCTTGGCGACCTTCTTGAGGAGGTTCTTGATGATCTGCTCTTCCTCGGATTCGGAGGGAGACCAAGCCCACTTGGAGCCGTTCTCGAGCTCGTAGCCCTTGTGGATGAGGAGCGTGGCGTCGCCACCGTCGTCGACGATCAGCTCAGGGCCGTCGCCGTTGGGCCAGGTGAGCGCCTTCATGGTGCACTCCCAGTATTCGACGAGCGTCTCTCCCTTCCAGGCGAAGACCGGGATGCCGGCTTTGGCGATGGCCGCGGCGGCGTGGTCCTGCGTGGAGAAGATGTTGCACGAAGCCCAGCGGACGTCGGCGCCGAGCTCGGCGAGCGTCTCGATGAGGACGGCCGTCTGGATCGTCATGTGCAGGGAGCCGGCGATGCGGACGCCCTTGAGGGGCTTCTTCTTGCCGTACTTCTTGCGCAGCGCCATGAGGCCGGGCATCTCGTGCTCGGCGACTTGGAGCTCCTTGCGGCCCCACTCGGCCAGGCCGAGGTCCGCGACCTTGAAGTCGGTGAATTTTTTGGAGGGAGACAGGGTGGTGGCCATAAGGGAGTACAGAGTATGGAGTTTGGAGTATAGGGAAGTAAGCGGGGCTTACTTGATGAGGGCCTTGTGGAAGGCCGAGAGCTTCGAAGTGACTTCCCAAGGCAGGCCCTTCTTGCCGAAGTGGCCGTAGTGGGTCGACGCGCGGTAGATCGGGCGACGGAGGTCGAGCTGGCGGATGATCTCCGCGGGATTGAAGAGGAAGACCTTCTTCACCGCGGCGAGGATCTGTTCGTCAGGGATCTCGCCCGTGCCGAAGGTGTCGAGATGGATGCTGGTCGGCTCGGGGTGGCCGATGGCGTAGGCTACCTGCAGTTCGCAGCGTTCGGCGGCGCCGGACGCGACGATGTGCTTGGCGACCCAGCGGGCCATGTAGGCCGCGGAACGGTCGACCTTGGTCGGATCCTTGCCCGAGAAGGCGCCGCCGCCGTGGCGGCCCATGC
>JBJOMV010000066.1:0-11627 GCA_046052185.1 Verrucomicrobiota bacterium
GTGAAGACGGTTACGGCGGCTCCGTCGCCGGCCGCGCCCGCCTGACGATTGAAGTCGCCGCCGCGGTGGTCTCCATCTGGGGTTCGGACCGCGTGGGCATCCGCCTTTCGCCCGGCGGCGTGTTCAACGACATGTCCGACGCTGATCCGACCGAGACCTTCGGCTACGTCCTCCGCGAGCTCTCCAAGCTCGAGCTCGCCTACGCGCACGTCACGCGCGTCACCGCCCAGGACATCGCGCACGGCGCGACGACCGGCGTCGGCCCCAAGGAACTGCGCAAGGATTTCCAGGGCGTGCTCATCACCGCCGGCGGTTTCGACCGCGCGCAGGCCGAGCAGGCCATCGCCGAAGGCTGGGCGGACGCCGTCGCTTACGGCGTGCCGTTCCTCGCCAACCCCGATCTCCCTCGTCGCCTCAAGGAGAACCTCGCGCTCAACACCCCTGACGAAAGCACCTTCTACGCCTCCGGCCCGAAGGGATATACGGATTATCCCGCGGCGAAGTAATCGCCGCGGAGGGGTGGGGTAGGGATGCGATGACATCGCATCCGCCCTAGGGTTTTCCCGGTCTGGCGTGAGGTGCCCCTTCGGGCACCTTGATGTCATGCCTCTACCCGAACGGGAATGGTTAGGTCATGCTCGCCCCGCCTGGGTTGATGGCGATGATCCGATCTTCCTGACGATTTGCGGGCGTCCTCGTGGAATGAACCAATTCGCGCGTCCAGATTTATGGGAAGTCATGCGGCGGTCTTCGGCTCGCCTGCAGGCAAGGGCCATCTGGACGCCGCTCCTCTTCGTGGCGATGCCGGATCATCTTCACCTCATCGTGCGGATACCTTCTCGGATGGCGGTCTCTTCCTTGGTTCGAAGCTTCAAGCACGACGTGAGCTATAAGCGGGCCGTGGAGTGGCAGGCCGGCTTCTTCGACCATCGTATCCGCGACGATGACAGCTACCGAAGCAAGTGGTCATATGTCATGCTCAACCCTGTTCGAGCCGGGTTGGTTTCGAAGCCTGAGGATTGGCCCTACGTCAGCATCGGCCAAGCCCCTGGTAGGGATGCGATGACATCGCATCCGTAGGTGAAGTCACTACGGTCCATCGCTAGGCTTGCCCAGTGCTTCGGCTTGCCGTGCGAACGGATGCGATGTCATCGCATCCCTACCTCGAGCCATCCTTCTTCGCCCTGTCTCTGGCCAACTGGCCAACTGATCAACGGATCAACTCTCTAGCCCGACCCTCAGTGATGTCCGCCGGCCTGGCGTTCCGCTTCTTCCTTCTTCTTGTCCCACTTGTGGTGGCCGTCCGGGAGGGTGCCGCCGAGTTCGTAGAGCTTCACCTTGTTGTTGACCATCGCTTCGCGCGAGGTGCCGTTCATCGAATACTGGCTCTGGAGCCAGATGGCTTCTTCGGGGCAGACTTCCTGGCACAGCCCGCAGTAGATGCAGCGGAGCATGTTGATCTCGAATTCCTTCGGTGCCTTCTCGACGTGGGCGTTCGGCGCGTCATCGGCGATCTCGCCCGGCGTGATGCGGATGGCCTTGGGCGGGCAGACGAATTCGCAGAGCTGGCAGGAGACGCACTTCTCGCGGCCGTTCGGGTCCATGACGAGCGTGGGCACGCCGCGGTAGTTCTGCGGGATGGCCGGACGTTCGTCCGGATACTGGAGCGTCACCGGCGGGCGCACCATGTTGTCCCAGGTGACCTTGAGGCCCGCGAAGATCTGCGGGAGATAGGTGCGCTCGGCGAGGGTGAGCGGACGGCGTTCGACGACTTTGATGGCCATGGTTTTGGTTTTTATCCGTTGATCGCGTACCAGACGAAATAGGCGAGGAGGTTGAGGACGGCCAGGGGCAGGAGCACGCGCCAGCCGATGCGCATCACCTGGTCATACCGGAAGCGCGGGATGGTCCAGCGCACCCAGACGAAGAAGAACAGGAAGAAGCACAGCTTGAGGAAGAACGCGGCCACGCCGATCAGCGAGGCGACCCAGCCCGAGCCGATGGTCGGCAGCCAGGGCAGGACGTGCCAGCCGCCGAGGAACATCAGGATGAAGAGCGCGGAGCCGATGACCATGTGGCTGTATTCGGCGACGAAGAAGATGCCGAACTTGAACGCGCCGTATTCGGTGTGGAAGCCGCCGACGAGGTCGGTCTCGGATTCCGGCATGTCGAACGGATGGCGGTTGGTCTCGGCGAACACGCAGATCAGGAAGACCAGCGCGGCGACGGGGTGGAAGAGGATGTTCCAGGCGCCGTTCTGGGCGTCGACCATCGCGACGAGGCTCAGCCCGTGGTCTTGGCCCGGGACGGACGTCGCGAGGAAGACGGTGAGCACCGAGAGGCCCATCGCGAGTTCGTAGGAGATGAGCTGCGCGGCGCCGCGGACGGCCCCGAGGAAGGGGAACTTCGAGTTGGCGGACCAGCCGGCGAGGGCGATGCCGTAGACGCCGAGGGAGCTCACCGCGAACATGAGGAGCACGCCGACGTCGGCGCCCTGGGTGAGCGAGACGGCGTAACGCTTCCCTTCGTGGACGAATTCGCCGAAGGGCAGCATCGCGAGCACGGCGAGCGCCGGCGCGAGGGCGACGATCGGGGCGAGGACGTAGTAGAACTTACGGACGTGGCCGGGGAGGGCGTCTTCCTTGAAGAGGAACTTGCCGCCGTCGGCCGCGGGCTGGATGAAGCCGCCCTTCTGCAGGAAGTTCCCGAGGAACGGGATCCAGCCGATGAGCGGGTGGATGGTGCGGTTCGGGCCGATGCGGCCCTGGATCCAGGCGGAGGCCTTGCGCTCGAGGAGCACGCTGTAGCCGGCGATCGTCATCACGATCAGGATGAGCGTCAGGCCGCGGGCCGCGGCGAAATACCAGGCCGGCGAGAGGATGAGGTCGTGGAGGAGCTGTTCCATGGTCGGCGTCGGCTTAGGCGGTGGCGACCGGGGCGAACTTCAGCAGCTTGCCTTCGGGGAACTTGTGGGAAGCGAAAGCGGCGCCGTCGAGCGCCACGCCCTCGGCGGGGAGCAGGCGGCCGTCGAGGCCGGCGAGCATCGGGATGTTCGCGGAGAGTTCGGACCAGACCGCGGCGGCGTCGGCGCGGGCGAGGCGGGCGAGGATCTGGACGTCGGGCAGCGTGCCGGTCGGGCCGGGGACGGCCTGGGCGAAGGACTGCAGGCGGAACTGGCAGTTGATGAACGTGCCGCTGCGCTCGAAGACCGTCAGCGCGGGCAGCACGACCTCGGCGGCCGCGGTGGTGACGTTGTGATGCGTGGCGAGCACGATGCTGCGCACCTTGGCGAGCGCCGAGGCGGGCAGGCCGAGCAGCGCGGCGTCTTCGCGCACGATGAGGACGGACTTCACTTTGCCGGCGTCGATGTCGGCCGCGAGGGCCTTCAGGTCGGCGACGGGCGCGCGGTCGGTCAGGCCGGTGACGAGGGCGCCGCGGAAATTCGGGGTGCGGTCCTCGGAGACCAGGAGGCCGTCGCCCTTGCCCATGTGGGCGGGGACGTAGACGGAGGCGTTCTTCGCCTTGGCGAGACGCGCGAGGAGGCGCTGCTCTTCGACGGACATGTGCGACGAGCCGACGATCGCGAGCGCGCCGGCGGCGAGGACTTCGTCGGCGGCGGCGAGGGCGGCTTCGAGCGTCGCCTTCGCGTTCTTCACCGTCGCGTAGTTCACGCGGTTCGGGGCGTCGACGGACTTGAAAAGTTCGCGGCCGGAGTCGGCCATCCAGGTGTCGTTCACGGCGTCGTTACGGCGCGGCGTGACGCGGTAGATCTTGCCTTCGCGGGACCAGACGGTCGTGTTCGCGCCGGCGGAGGATTCGGTGTCGATGCTCGGGGTCTGCTTCAGGAACCAGACGCGCATCTTGAAGCGGAAGTCCGTGCTCGTGAGCGCGCCGACGGGGCAGATGTCGACGGTGTTGAGCGAGTAGTTGTTGTCCAGTTCGCGGCCCGGGAAGCAGGTCAGCGTGTTGTAGGAACCGCGGTTGACGAAGCCCAGGACGGGGTCCTTGGCGATCTCGCTGGAGAAGCGCACGCAGCGCGAGCAGAGGATGCAGCGTTCGTCGTCGAGCGTGACGCGGGGCCCGAGGCGGGTCTTCTTCGGCTTGGCGTTCTTCTCGTCGACATAGCGCGAATAGCCGCGGCCGTATTCGGCGGAGAATTCCTGGAGCTTGCACTCGCCGGCCTGGTCGCAGATCGGGCAGTCGAGCGGGTGGTTGAGGAGGAGCATCTCCGTCACGCCTTCGCGGCAGGCCTTGACGCCGGGCGATTCGAGGCGGACGTGCAGGCCGGGGGCGACGTTGGTGGCGCAGGCGATGGCCGGCTTGGGCTGCCAACCGATCTTCGGCCGGCCGTTCTCCATGATCACCTCGTTCGTCGCGCGGTCGCGCATCGGCGAGCCGAGTTCGACCAGGCACATGCGGCAGTTGCCGGCGACCGGGAGCTTGGGGTGGTAGCAATAGTGGGGGACTTCCTTGCCGATCTTGCCGAGGGCGTCGACCAGGTTGGCCCCGGCCGGGACTTGATGTTCGACACCATCGACGTTGATGGTGACCAGGGAAGGTTTGTTGTCCGTGACCATGGGTCGGGAAAGATAACCGCAAGTTAGGGTACCCCCCACCTCCCGCAAGGGGAAAGGCGGGAAAAGGGGCTTCTATTAGGGGTTGGGGGAGGCGAGGACAGGAGGTCTCGTGGGCCAGAGGGCCAGAGGGATGGCTTTTTTGGTAGGGACGGCTCTCCGAGCCGTCCGTCCGGCGGCGGGTTCGGAGAACCCGCTCTACCTCTGTATCGGGTAGGGATGCGATCACATCGCATCCGCTGGTATCTCGGTAGGGTCAGCACTGCGTGCTGACCTAGCCCGGCCGCCGCGCTGGGCTATTTTCCGGTTTGCATCACGTCCCGCGGTTAATTTCATTTTCCTTAGGTGTGTAGGCCGACTCGCTCGGCCGAGATATCTCCCAACGGAGCGCGAAAGCGCTCCGTTTTCATTTGGAGTCTTGAATGTATAGCTCTGCGTTACGACGAAGCAGGGGAAGGCCAAGCCGGCCTTCAAATGTGGCCGAAGGGAGGATTTCTTGTTTACTCAGGTATGCTGAGAAGTCTGCCAGCTGCAGGAAATTACTATCACGTGAGTCCAGTCCGAACGGCAAATCGACAATCGTGCCGGCTATATCGGCGGGCAGCCTTCTGATAAGTTCTCGCTTGGGGGCAGTTCGATGGTCGTCGCAGATGACGATCAACCCGTTCGCAGGGCAAGCATTGCCGCCAGCTCTTTCGTCGGTAGCTTTCGCCAGCAACTTGGCCCAGGCATGCCTGAAGACATCTCCGTCGAGGCTCGCTTTATCTGCGACGATCCGAATCGGCCTGATGAGGAAAGCCGAATTGAGCTTCCAGCCGTTGTCTCATCGCCATGGTCGCTCGTCTAGCCTGGTGCCAATAGGCGTGATGGATCAGCAGTCCGCAGAGGATGAAATGGGAGCTGGATCCAGGTTTCGCACCGGTGTCGCCACTCTCATCCACATAGAGGAAATGCATGCCGTATCGCAGGGTCGGTTCCGATCTCGCGCAATGTCGTCGAACGGAGGTCGCTTCCTGGGTGGATTGCTGGGGCTTGAGGTAGGCGTGCCACTGCGTGGCGTCCTTTTTATTGGGTAGGGTTGAGCGGCCCGCTCAACCGTGAGGCTGACCGGGCCGGTCAGCCCTACCTACACCCGACTCGCTGCTGCGCCCAGCCGCCAACCGCTCACCGCTGATACCTGTTGCGGGTAGGGCCAGCCATCCTTGGCCGGCCGCGGCCGAGCAGGGATGCTCGGCCCTACCAGGGGTGCCAGGGTAGGGCGGTCATTGCCATGACCGCCGTTCGCCGAGGCACGTGCGTCGAGCCTGGCAAGATCACCGACGATCCGGACTCCGTCCGCCCACGGACGCGATGTCATCGCATCCCTACCTGCGGCGTGCCGCGAGCGGGGAAAGGCGGCGATGATTCCTTAATCTGGTTAAATATTCATAACAGTTTTTGGGTTTCTCTCGCTGTTTCTGGCTTTCAACTGGGTGCCACCGAACGATTGTTCTCCTAATCTTGAAGCACCAACCCAAGTCGCAGGCGGAGCAGCTGACGGAGCATCTGGATCGACTCATCAGAGAGGGTGCTCTCGAGGGCCTCTTGCCCTCTGTCCGGTCGCTTGCCGAGCAGAACGGGGTTAGCACCGTGACGGTGCTCAAAGCCCTGCGTTTATTGGCCGCCCGGGGGGTGATCGAATCTCGCGGGCCAAAGCGCCGCGCCCGGGTCACCCCGGTCCGTCGGCTTGCCTCTCCGCTATTGCTGGTCGTGCTGCGCACCCCAGTCCGGAGGCTGCATGTCTCGATCGTGTCATCGCTTCGGTTGGTCCAGGAGAAATGCCGCAAGGACGGTATGGAATACAAGGAATTCGTCGTCGATGATGCGTCCCCGGAAGATGTCCGTGATAATATTCTCAAATCGTTGTCCAAAAATGGTTTAACGAGAATCATCTGTATTCATCCTGACCAGAAACTCTGCGATGTTCTCGCCGGCCTGCAGGTCGGCGTGGCCGTGCTCCCGTTGCTGCCGGTCAAGGCGCCTGGCATGACGGTGTTCCGGGTTCCGCACGTGAGTGTGCTGGTGCATATCATCCGCCAGGCCCACTCCTTGGGGCATCGCCGGCTCGTGATGGTCGACAATGTCATGACGCCCGAGTTTCGGTCGCAATTGCAGGCACAGGCCAAGTTCTTCGGGGTGCGGATAGACTTCGTCGAGGCGGGCAGCCTCGGCGCGGACAATTGGATCCACGACCGGAAGGCGGTCGGCCGCGTCTGCGCCCGTATCGTCCGCAGCCAGGCCGGCTGCGTCATCTTCCCGCAATGGTCCGATCTCATGGCGTGCGCCGACACCCTTGCTCGGAGCGGCCTGGCCATGCCCGGCCGCCTGTCCGTCGCGGTCGCCTACCTCAACGGCAGCGTGGACACCTGGCATGGCCTGCCGGTCGCGGGTTGTGAGATCCCCGAGGACCTGGCTTTCCGGATGTTCGCGGCCTGGCTGGCCGAAGGCCGCTGCGACTCCGAGTCCTTCGGCGAGGCGGTCATCGCCACCTGGCGCGCCGGGCGGACGATGGGGCCGGCGGCGCGGGACTAGATCTGTTTATATTATTAATACAGAATGTGCCCGGATGTGGTTTGAAGGTTTCCTGCGGGCGGACTCACATTCCTGGTCCCCATGTCGCCGGCCCTTTCCTCACGTCTGCTGCGTCGCCTCGCGTTGGTCGGTCTGCTCAAGTTCGGGCAGCTCGGTCTTTCCGCGCAGGCTGCGCCTGATGCCGGCACTATCTTACGCCAGATCGAGAGAAGTTTCCCTGCGCCGACCTTGCCTGAGGTCGGTCCTCCCGTCCCTGTTCCTTCGGCGGAGATGCCGAAAGGCGCCGGCAAGACGATCGTCGTCTCCCGCTTCGAATTCGAAGGCGCCGAGGCCGTGTCGACCGAGGAATTGTCGGTCGCCCTCCGCGGTTATCTGGGTCGTCCGCTGACGTTGGAGGAGCTGCGGAACGCCGCCGCCCAGGTGGCCCTGGCTTACCGGGCCAAAGGCCTGCTGGCCTCGGCCTCCATCGCCCGTCAGGAAGTGCAGGGCGGCGTGGTCAAGGTGTCCGTCGCCGAATCGCGTTTCGGCATGGCCGAGCTCGACCCTTCGTCGGACGGACGGGCCAAGGCCGGCTTGCTCGAACGCATCGTCAGGCAGAACGTGGCCTCCGGTCAGATCGTCAACACCTACGACGTCGACCGCGCCCTCCTGCTGATGAACGACCTGCCGGGCGCGTCGATCCAAGGCGCGCTGCGCGCAGGGGAGTTCAAGGGCACGACGGACCTAGTCCTCGTGTCCTCCGCTCGTCCGCTCGTCGTCGGCTCCGTCCTTGCCGACAACGCCGGAGCGCGTTCGACCGGCGAAGCCCGCGCCGTCTTCAATGCCACGGTGGACCAGCCACGCGGCGACGGCGAGCAGTTCGCCGCCGACCTGCTGCATACCGACGGGAGCGATTACGCCCGCCTCGGGTACAGCATGCCCGCCCCATGGAGCGGCTCCCGGTTGTCGTTTTCGGCGAGCGCCATGTCCTATCAGCTGGTCTCCTCCGACTATGTCTCCGCCGCGGTCAGCGGCACCTCGAGCACGCTCTCGGCCGACCTCACCTTGCCCCTGCTGCGAAGCCGTTCCGCCAATCTGTACGCTTCCTGCGGATTGGCCGGCCGGTGGTTCGCCAACCGCGCGGCGGGTTCGCTCACGAGCGATTACGTCAGCCAGACCCTCGAGTGCGGGCTCAACGGAAATCTCTACGACGGCTTCGCCGGCGGAGGCGTCAGCACCGGCTCGCTTTCGGTCAACCTCGGCCGCGTCGATCTGGCCGGGTCGCCGAATTTCGCGGCCGACCTCGGCGGCCCGCGGGTCGACGGTTGGTTCGGCAAGGTATCGCTTGGTCTTGGCCGGACGCAGCAGGTCGGGCGCGATTATTCGCTCGCCTTGAACGTCCGCGGTCAGGCCGCGTTCCATAACCTGGATTCGTCCGAGAAATTCTTCCTCGGAGGCAACAACGGCCTCCGGGCGTATCCGACGAGCGAGGGCGGCGGCGATCTCGGCATGCTCTCCTCCTTGGAGTTGCGGACGAACCTGACGCCCCGGACCCAGGGGACTTTGTTCCTGGACCAAGGTTGGGTCGCGCAGAACTATGACCCGGACTATGCCGGCGGACCGACCGACAACGGCCTGACCTACCGCGGCTGGGGTCTCGGCCTTTCCCAGCGTTTCGACTCCGGCGTGAAGCTTTCCCTGCAGTGGTCCCGCCGGATAGGCGACAACCCGCGGCCTTCCTCTTCCGGGACCGACCAGGACGGGTCTCTGCGCATCGATCGATTCTGGGCGTCGGCTTCCTTCAACTTCTGACCTTTTCCACGCATGAGCGCCAAGCCAGCGAAAAAACCTCTCCGTCTGCGTCCGCTGCTCTTCGCCGCCGCGCTCCTCTCACCCGTCCTGTCCTTCGCCGCGCCGGAGAAGACGGCGTTGCCGCAGGGCGGGGCGGTCGTCGCCGGCCAGGCCTCCTTGGTCCGCGCGAGCGGCGCCGACCGCGCCTCGCTCACCGTCAACCAGACGACCGAGCGGGCCGTGGTGAACTGGCAGAGCTTCGACATCGGCTCCGCCGCGGAAGTCAGGTTCGTCCAGCCCGGGGCCTCCTCCGTCACGCTCAACCGCGTCATCGGGGCCGACCCCAGCCGGATCTTCGGCAACCTGACGGCCAACGGACGGATTTATCTCGTCAATCCCAATGGGGTCTATTTCGCGCCCGGCTCCTCCGTCGAGGTCGGCGGATTGCTGGCGACCACCGCCGACATCGCCGACGGGGATTTCATGTCCGGACGCGACGTCTTCCGCCGCGGCTCCGCCCGCGGCTCCGTCGTCAACGAGGGCACCTTGCTCGCCCGCGACGGGGGTTTCATCGCGCTCATGGCGCCGGAAGTCCGCAACGCCGGCTTCGTCTTCGCGCGCGGAGGGTCGGTCACGCTCGCCGCCGGCGACGCCTTCGCCCTGACCTTCGATGACGCGAAGACGGGCGTGTCCTTGGCCGTGCAGCCGTCGACCGTGGACGCGCTCGTCGAGAACCGTCGGCTGATCCGCGCCGAGGGCGGCGAAATCGTGCTTTCGGCGCAGGCTTTCAACGCGGTCGCGGCCCAGGTCGTGAACGCCGGAGACCTGGACGCATCCTCCATCGAGTCCGACGGCGGCCGCATCTTCCTCGGCGGGACCAAGGTCGAGCATGCCGGCTCCGCGACCGCCGCCTCGGCGGCGGGGAAGGGTGGCGAAGTCAAGGTCATCGCCGACCTCGCCGACCCGACCTCCGTCGCCACGGTGACGGGCAGCATCGACGTGGCCGGAACCCAGGGCGGTTTCGTGGAGACATCCGGCAAGTCGCTCTCGGTCGCCGGCGCCACCGTGAACGTCGGGCCCGGCGGACGCTGGTTGCTCGATCCGATCAATGTCACCATCGACGCCGCGACCGCCGCCACGCTGGCCGCCACGCTCAACGGCGGGGGCGCCGCGACCGTGCAGGCCGATCAGACCATCACGGTGTCCTCCGCCCTCTCCGCGGGCGGGACGGGTCTGCTCACCCTGGACGCCGGCACGAGCATCGTGATGAACGCGGCGATCACCCGCTCGGGCACGGGCGGCGTGACGTTCCTCGTCGCTTCCGGCGGCGTCAGCGGCTCCTCGAACGTCGCGCTGACCGGCGCGGGCGTGCTCACTTTCGACGTCGGCGGGTCCGCCTCCTACGCCGGCGACATCACCGGCACCGGGAGCCTCGTCAAACGCGGGGTGGGCGCGCAGACCTTGGCCGGTCGCGGCGACATGACCGGCGGCACCACCGTGCAGGCCGGGACCTTGCGCCTTGTGCCTGGTTCGGCCGAGAGCACCAACCGCTTCCGCTGGGCCAACGGCGATCAGACGATCACGGTCAACAGCGGTGCCGTGCTGGAGCTGGCCGCGACCGTCGGCGACGGTAGCAATAATGCCTTCCTCGAAGCGGGGCGCTCATTGACCCTCAATGGCTCGGGCACCGTCAAGAAAACCGGTACGTTCAGCCTGAAGATGGGCTGGAACGATCGCCGCTTCATCGTGAGCCAAGCCAGCGACGGCCTGTTCCAGGTGGCGCAGGGAGAGGTGAGCCACAACTACACCCGGGACAACTGGCGCAACAATCAAGGTGTGCTTCAGATTGATGCTGGGACAACCTTCGACACCTTCAGCGAGAATATCTATATCTCTGGGTTGACCGGGGCCGGCCTCCTGCAGAACACGTACGCCGCCGGCGGCAACAAGGCGATCTATATCACCAGTCCCTCAAGCGCAGCAAACTACACCTATTCAGGCACGGTCGATTGGTACCTGTGGATCGAAAAGGCCGGCGCCGGGAGGCAGACCTTCTCCGGTGCCCAGGGCAATTTCGGCGACTATGTCCTCCGCGGCGGCACGCTCGAGCTGAACGGCTCGAACTGGAGCCTCAACGTCACGTCCGATGTGCGCATGGATGCCGGCACGACGCTGAACATCGGAGGCAATATCTCGATCGGTCTGCTGGGGCATAGCACCGGGACGCCGACCGACACGGTGGTCAACCTCAGCAACAACGCCACCTTGACGCTGGGCGACGGAGGCAACAGCACGTTCGCCGGGGTGATCCAGGGACAGGGTTCCCTCGCCAAGACGCAAGGATCCGGCCAGCAGACGTTCACCAACCAGCTCACCTATTCCGGCGTCACGCAGGTGAACGCCGGCACGCTCTTCCTTTCCGGAGCCGGCAGGCTCCCGTCCGGCGGCGATCTGATCGTCAACGGCGGCCTGCTCGACCTCAACAGCTTCAGCCATTCCATGGGCAAGCTGACGGGAACAGGCGGCTCCATCCAGCTGGGGAGCGGCACGCTCACGCTGAATCAAACGAGCAATGGCACCTTCGCGGGCAACATCCGCGGCACGGGTGGCCTGGTGAAGAACGGCACCGGTTCGCTCACCTTCACGAACTGGAGCGACTACACGGGCACCACCACGATCAACGCCGGGACCTTGTTCCTGAACCGCTTCGAC
>JBJOMV010000067.1:0-11457 GCA_046052185.1 Verrucomicrobiota bacterium
GTCGGCGACCTTCTCGACGAGGAGGCGGTTGGCCTCGGACATCTCGCAGAGGGGCAGGCGGACTTCGTCCGAACGGATGATGCCGGCGCGCATCATGCAATGCTTCACGGGCACCGGGTTGGGTTCGACGAAGAGGGTCTTGAAGATCTCGGCGAGCTGGTCGTGCAGGACCTTCGCATCGGCGAACTGCTTCGTGCGCGCGAGCTTGGCGAGCTTGGCCACCGGGCCGGGGATGAGGTTCGACGCGACCGAGATGATGCCTTGGGCGCCGACTTCGGCGAAGGGCAGGGTCAGGGAGTCGTCGCCGCTGAGGACGATGAATTCCGGATCGGCTTCGCGCACGAGGCGCGCGGCCTTCTCGACCTGGCCGCCGGCTTCCTTGATGCCGATGATGTTCGGATACTTCTTCCGGAGGCGCAGGGTGGTCTCGACGGTGATCTCGATGCCGCAGCGGCCCGGGATGGAGTAGAGGACGATCGGCTTGGCGGTGGCCTCGGCGAGGACCGCGAAGTGGCGGAACAGGCCTTCCTGGCTGGGCTTGTTGTAATACGGGGCGACGAGCAGGAAGGCGTCGGCGCCGGCTTCGTCGGCGCGCTGGGTCAGGTCGAGGGCTTCGGTCGTGGCGTTGGAGCCCGTGCCGGCCATGACCGGGACGCGGCCGGCGGCGAACTCGACCGTCTTGCGGATGACTTCGATATGCTCGTCGTAATCGAGGGTGGGGGACTCGCCGGTGGTGCCGACGGCTACCAGGCCGTCGATGCCGTCCTTGATCTGGAATTCGACCAGCTTCTTCAGGTCATCCCAAGCCACCGCTCCGTTGAGGAAGGGGGTGACCAAGGCCGTGTGGGCTCCCACGAAAGCGCGGGGGCCGAAAGGACGGCGGGAAGGGCTGGAACCGGTCGAGGACATTGCGGCGTGAAGTGACCCCCGAACCAACCGTCCCGTGACGAAAGAGACAAACCCAAAAACCCCGCTCAGCGGGCCTGACCCCGCTTAAGGGGCCGGACCGACGAGGATTCGGTTGTTTTCCGTGTCCGTCACGTAGAGGCGTCCGTCGGGTCCGATGCGGGCGCCGTGCGGGCGATTGAGCTGCGTGCCGGCCCAATCCGCGCCGACCGCGGAGCCCTTCTTGCCGTTGCCGACGATCGTGCGGATCGTCTGCTTGAGCGGGTCGAAGAGCCGCAGGCAGTGGTTCTCCGTGTCGAGGATGAGCACGTTGCCCTTGGCGTCCATGGTCACGTATTTCGGACCGAGCATGCGGGCCTCGGCGGCGGGGCCGTCGGTGGCGGGGCCGGGCTTGCCGGACTTGTTCACGACCACGTTCAACTTGCCGTCCTTGATCGCCACGAGCGCGTTGCCGCCGCGGAGCAGCGCGTAGACCGTGCCGTCCTTCGCCACGCACGTGGCCCGGACGTCGCCCATCGGGGCGCTGAGCGCGTCATCGCCGTCCTTCGGCAGGCCACGCTTGCCGTTGCCGGCGAGGGTCGTGACCACGCGGGTCTTCAGGTCGATGCGACGGACGCGATGGTTGCCGATGTCGGCGATGGTCATGAACGCACCGTCCGGGCTGAGCGTACCGCACATCGTGATGTTGAACTGCGCCTGCTCGGCGGGGCCGCCGTCGCCGCCGAAACCGGCCTTGCCGGTGCCGGCGAAGAGCGTCGCGACGTGCGTCTTCGGGTCGAGGCGGACGATGCGGTGCTGGAAGCTGTCGGCGAGGTAGATGGCGCCATCCGGGGCGATGGAGATGTCGTGCATGCCGTCGTAGAGCGCCGGCGCGAGGTCGAGTCGCTTGGCCGGGGCCGGGAGTTTCGGCGTCTTGCCCATGCTGTTCCACTTCACGCCGGAGACATACTCGATCTTGCCGCCGTGCCATTTGAAGACGCGGTTGGCGGGCTGGAATTCGACGCCGTAAGCGTCGCCCTGGGCGTCGAAGGCGATGCTGAAGGGCTCGTGCAGGTCTTCGGCGCCGGGGACTTTGACGACTTCGATGGCGGCGAACGCCGAAGCGGCGCAGGCGAGCAGGGGGACGAGGCGGGAGAGCATGCGTCGTTCATACTTTCCGTAAGCCGATGTTCAAGCCTCGGCGGGAAAATGGTTCGACCTCGGGCGGGGCGCCTCCACCGTGGGATTCCTCCGTGCCTGTCCCGCTTCCATTGATCGTCCGCGAACTCGGCGGCGCCGGCGCGCCGCTCGTGGTTCTGCACGGCCTGCTCGGCTCGTCGCGCAACTGGCAGTCCGCCGGCGTGGCGCTCGCCGAACGTGGCCATCGCGTGCTCGCGCCGGACCTGCGTAACCACGGTTCGTCGCCGTGGGCCGACGACTGTTCCTACGCCGCGCTGGCCGCCGACGTCGTCGCGCTGCTCGACCGCCTCGCCCTCGGCCCCGTGCACCTCGTCGGCCACAGCATGGGCGGTAAGGCCGCGATGCGTCTCGTGATGGACCGGCCTGACCTCGTCGCCCGTCTCACCGTCGTGGACATCGCCCCGCGCGTCTATTCCGACCGCGTGCGCGTCGAGTTCGCCGCGATGAACGCCCTCGACCTCGCCTCGGTGAGGTCGCGCAAGGATGCCGACGAGAAGCTCGCCGCCCAGGTGCCCGAGTGGGGCATGCGCCAGTTCATCCTCACCAATCTCGGTCAGGACGCCGAAGGCCGCTGGGGCTGGACCGTGAACCGGGAGGCCCTCACGAAGTCGTTGCCCGAGATCCTCGGTAATCCGCTGGCCGCGGGCGAGGTCTGGAACGGACCGACGCGTTTCCTGTGCGGCGGCAAATCCAACTATATCCGCGACGAAGACGCCGCGACGATCCGCGCGCACTTCCCGCAGGCGGACGTCATCACGCTCCCGGACAGCGGACACAATCCGCACTTCGAGGCGCGGGCCGGGTTCGTCGAAGCGACGCTCGCTTAGGCCGCCGGCCTCGCGAGGCGGCGGCGTAGCATCAGGAAGCCGAACGCCAAGGCCGCCGCGACGACGAGCATCGTCCCGCCGCAGAGGATCAGCATCCGCCGGCCGAGATGCCCGGTGTCCTCATGCGCCTGGATCAGCGGGGATTCGTCGCCCGCGACCATCATCACCCAGCGGGGCTTGGCCCCCGGCTTGGTCTCGTCGACGAGCCAGAGCAGCACCGTGTGGGGGCTCTCGTCGGGCAGGCGGAGGACGAAGTTGCGCGGGTCGGGCGTCCAGCGCCACTCCGCGCTCTCCAGCTTATAAGACTTCGCGAGTTCCTCGGCCGTGTGCTGGAACGGCGAATCCAGGTCGAGTTTCGTGGCGGACGAGAAATCCGGTTCGCCCGTCGCTTCCTTGAGCGCGAAGCTATCCTTGCCGGTCGAGACCGTGAAGAGCCCGTCGACGGCCTTCGCGAGCTCCGCGCGTTCGCGGATGTTGTAGTTGCCCTCCAGGTCGGCGGTCACCTTGAGCGAGCAGGAGCCGTCCGCGTGCAAGGTCAGGCGGCTGAGGAGCACCTCGCCGTTATGGGCCGAGACGAACAAGGGGAGCACGAGGGCTCCCCAGGTCAGGACCAGCTGGCGCAGCGCGCGGATCACTTGCGGTTCCAGCGCAGCACGCGACCGAACGTGTTCCACTCGGTCTCGAGGATGTTGCCGTCGTTGTCGAAGGTGATGCCGTGGGGAGAGGTCACCACGCCTTCGCGCCAGTCGGCCGGCTTCACGCCCGGGGTGTTGGTCTCCTTCTTCGTGCCGTTGGCGCCGGTGTTCTCGTTGGCGCCGAGCTCGGCGACCAGCTTGCCTTCCTTGTTCCACACCGAGACGCGGCCGGCGATCTCGGCGACGCACATCAGTTCGCCGTGGAAGGAGGCGGAGGAGGGGTTGCGCAGGCCCTTGTTGGCGATCATCTGCGGGTTGGTGCCGTCGAGGTCGACGTGGAACATGCGGTTGTTGCCGCGGTCGAGGCAGAGCAGGCGGGCCGGGCTGAAGCGGGTGTCGACGAAGACCTTGTGCGTGTTGGCGAAGCCCTTGCCGTCCACGACCTGCGTGGGACCGCCGAAGACCGACTTGAACTTGCCGTCGGCGCTGAAGACGAAGACCCAGCTCTTGCCGTAGCCGTCGACGATGTAGATGTCGCCGTTCGGGGCGACGTCGCAGCTCGTGAGCTTCAGGGCGTTGACGGACTTGCCCGACTTGTCCTTGGCCTTGCCCTTGTCGGCCGGGAAGGCGTCGGGCTTGATCTCCATGACGACGGTGCCGTCGAGCTTGGCCTTAAGGAAGCGCTGCTCGCCGAGCACGGCGCCGTAGAGGAACTCGCCTTCGGCGGACTTGCGGATCGTGAAGCCGTGGAGCGACATCGGCAGCGGGAGGGTCTTGAGGTATTTGCCGTCCTGGCCGTAGACCTGGATGCCGGCGTCCTTCTCCTGGACGCTGACGTAGATGAGGCCGGCGGAATCGACGGCGATCTCGCCGTGGCCGTTGCCGATGGTCTTCTTGCCGGGAGGCGTGCCGAGGAAGTTCGGGACGAATTCATACTTCACTTCGGCGGCGGAGGCGGAGAGGGCGGTCACGGCGAGGAGGGCGAGGAGGCGGAGGGTGGGCATGGGGTCAGAGGAGGGGTAGGGATAGGGGAAGGGGTAGGGGTGGGACCGTCGGGAGGCAATTGGATTTCGGCAGACCCGTTTTCATATTCGGCATCGCTCTTTGATTGTCACTCCTGCCCCCACCCCTATCCCTACCCCTACCCCTAAAACATGAAATCCCTCCGTCTCCTTGCGGCGCTCGCCGCCCTCGTCGTGTCGGCCTCCGCCGCCGAAGTGAAACTCGAACCCGCCTTCAACGGCAAGGATCTCGCCGGCTGGAAGACTTCCGGCGCCGACGCCTTCTGGACCGTCGCCGACGGCGTGCTCACGGGCGCGAATGATCCGTCCTTCAAGGACTACAAGAAGGGCAACATGCTCTACACCGAGAAGTCCTATCAGGATGTCGTCATCGAGTGCGAATGCCGCTTCAACGGCGAGATCGACAGCGGCATCATGGTCCGTAAGGACGCCGCCGGGAAGAAGGACATCCAGATGCAGATCGGCGTCTCCCGCTCCCTCAAGAAGGACATGACCGGCGCGTTCTACATCGGCAAGTACCCCGAGGCCGGCTGGGCCCCGAAGGTCGCCACGCTCTGGAAGAACGGCGAGTGGAACAAGATCCGCTTCCAGGCCAAGGGCGACACCTACACCGTCTGGATCAACGGCGAACAGGTGTCGAACTACGTCGATGCCGGCTACCCCAAGGCCGCTCCGGTCGGCCTGCAGGTCCACGGCGGCGTGAAGATGAAGGTCGAGTACCGCAATATCGCCATCGGCGAGATCAAGTAAGCCCGAGCGTCATTTCGGTCCGAAAGGGCGGGAGCAATCCCGCCCTTTTTCATTGGGGGAAAGGCGGACGCGTGCTTAATCAGGACATGCCTTCGCCGCTGCCCCGCCGTCGATTCCTACGTCAGCTCGCGCTCGGCGTCGCCGTCGCGCCGTTCGTCGGCTGCGCGTCGCGCGACGCGGGCCTCGAGGTCGGCGTCATCGCCGATCCGCAGTACGCGGACATCCCGGACCGGGGCACGCGCGCGTATCGTGCGTCGGTCGCCAAACTGGGCGCCGCGGTCGAACATTTCAACGCCCGCCCGCTCGATTTCTGCGTCAACCTCGGCGATACCATCGATCGCGAGTGGCGGAGTTACGACGCGATCCTGGCGCCGCTCGCCGCGTCGCGCCACCGCTGGGAGCACGTCCTCGGCAACCACGATTTCGCCTTGCTGGACGGGGAGAAGACGAAGGTCGACGCCCGGCTGGGCATCGCCGCGCGCCATCGTTTCTTCGATCGCCCCGGTTTCCGTTTCGTCGTCCTGGACACCGGCGCCGTGAGCGCATATGCGTCGCTCGCGGGCACGCCGGAGCGGAGCGCCGCCACGGCGGAGCTCGCGCGCGTGAAGGCGCGCAGGCTGCCGCAGGCGCAGGATTGGAACGGCGCCGTCGGCCCGAAGCAGCTCGCGTGGTTCGAGGGCGTCGCGGCCGACGCCGCCCGTCTCGGCCTCAAGGTCGTCGTGTTCGCCCATCATCCCGTCGCGCCTGTCGGTGCGTATGATGCCTGGGACGCGACCGAAGTCCTCGCGGCCTTGGGGCGTCACCGGAACGTCGTCGCCTGGTTCAACGGGCACAATCACGCCGGCGGCTTCGCCGAGGTCGAGGGGCTCCCCTGCGTGACTTTCCATGGCATGGTCGAGACCTCGGATCGCAATGCCTTCGCCACCGCCCGGTTCCTGGCAGACCGGGTCATCCTGACCGGACATGGCCGGGAGGCCTCGAGAGAGCTGATTTTCAGGTATTAATGACTTTCTTCAGTCGTTTAGGTGATTTATTGATTATTATAAGTCAATTATGTGCCAGTCGACCTATATAGGCGAAATCTTCATATTTATTCGCAACCTGCCCGTCTTCCAACTGTCTCAAAGGCAACCCCCGACAGACCATGAAACTCCACCGCAACTGCGAAGGAAATCACCCCGACGTCCTCTCCGCGCTCAGCCGCCGCGACTTCATGCACATCGGCATGATCGGCACGCTCGGCCTGAGCCTCCCGAACATGCTCCGCCTCCGGGGCGCGGAGATCCCCGGCGTCGAATCTTTCAACGCGATGGCGGACTCCGTCATCCACATCTACCTGCCCGGCGGCATGGCGCAGCACGAGTCCTGGGATCCGAAGCCGTTCGCTTCGCCTGACTACCGCGGCCCGTACACGCCGATCAAGACCTCGATCCCCGGCGAATACGTCGGCGAGAAGTTCGTCAACATCGCGAAGATCATGAACAAGCTCACCATCGTGCGTTCCATGACGCACGGTGAGGCGGCCCACGAGCGCGGCACGCACAACATGTTCACCGGGTACCGTCCGAGCCCCGCGATCAAGTTCCCGAGCTACGGCTCCGTCATCTCGCACGAGCAGGGCTCGCGCAACAACCTGCCGCCCTACGTCGTCGTCCCGAGCCAGAGCATCCCGGAGCAGGGCACCGGCTACATGAGCAGCGCCTTCGGTCCGTTCGCGCTGGGCAGCGACCCCGCCGACAAGGGCTTCGCCGTGCGCGACCTCCTGGCCCCGAAGGACGTCACCACGCAGCGCTTCGACCGCCGCCGCAACATGCTGGCCGCCGTCGACGAGCATTTCCGCGCCACCGAGAAGTCCGACGCCATCGGCGCCATGGACAGCTTCCAGCAGGCCGCCTACGGCCTCGTCAGCAGCGCCAAGGCCCGCGAGGCCTTCGATCTCTCCAAGGAGTCCGACAAGCTGCGCGACGAATACGGCCGTAACACCGCCGGCCAGCGTTTCCTCCTCGCCCGCCGCCTCGTCGAGGCCGGCGTCCGCATGGTCTCCGTCACCTTCGGCGGCTGGGACCACCACTCGAACATCAAGGGCGCCTTCGACGGCCAGGCCCCGCAGTTCGACCAGGCCTTCGCCCGCCTCATCACCGACCTCCAGGACCGCGGCATGCTCAAGCGCACGCTCGTCCTCGTCAGTTCCGAGTTCGGCCGCACGCCGAAGATCAACGGCACCAACGGCCGCGACCACTGGCCGCGCGTCTTCTCCGTCGCCATGGCCGGCGGCGGCGTGAAGGAAGGCTACATCCACGGCGCCTCCGACGCCCTCGGCGGCGAACCCGACCGCGACGCGGTCGGTCCGGAAGACCTCGCCAAGACCATGTACCGCGTCCTCGGC
Organism: Verrucomicrobiota bacterium; assembly: GCA_046052185.1. Taxonomy (GTDB): domain Bacteria; phylum Verrucomicrobiota; class Verrucomicrobiia; order Opitutales; family UBA953; genus UBA953. The sequence goes on from JBJOMV010000067.1 coordinate 7,706, forward strand.
ATCAACGCCGAGAAGCGCATCATGTCCGAAGGCGGCCGTCCGATCGACATCGTCAACGGCGGTCGCGTGATGACTGACTGGCTGGCCTGACCTTGCGCTCGGTTCCCATCCGCGCGCCGCTCCGGCGTCGCGGGCGGGCTGCGCCCCGCTTTATCGCATTCATGAAGTTCCGCCTCCTTGCCGCGCTCCTGTTCGCTCCGCTCGCCGCGTGGGCGGCCTATCCCGACATGTCGACGCTCAAGCCGCATGGCGGCCAGATCGGCGCCGACGTGAAGCTGACCATCACCGGCGCCCGCCTCGACGATTTCGAGGACCTGATGTTCTACACGCCCGGCTTCAAGGTGAAGAGCGTGGAGAGCCGCGCCACGAACAAGGTCGAGCTCACCCTGTCCATCGACAAGTCCGTCCGCGCCGGCAACCACGTCATGCGCGTCCGCACTAAGTCCGGCGTCTCGCACATGCGCCAGTTCTTCGCGAGCCCCTACCCGAACGTCGAGGAGAAGGAGCCTAACAGCGAGTTCGCCGGCGCCCAGGTCATCGCCCTCAACCAGACCGTCGAAGGCGTCGTGCTCTCCGAGGACGTCGACTACTACAAGCTGACCGTGAAGAAGGGCCAGCGTATCGGCGTCCAGGTCGACGGCCTGCGCCTCGCCGCCATCCCGCAGGGCGCGATGGACCCGTACGTCGCCATCCTCGACAAGGACCGTTTCGAGAAGGCCGCTTCCGACGACACCATCCTGCACCGCCAGGACGGCTACTGCTCCTTCACCGCCGAATACGACGGCGACTACTACGTGATGGTGCGCGAGTCCTCCTACCGCGGCTCGGGCAATTCCTTCTACCGCCTGCACGTCGGCGACTTCCGCCGTCCGGACGCGATCTACCCCGCCGGCGGCAAGCTCGGCTCCAAGGTCACCGTGCGCTTCCTCGAGCCCCGCGACTCCTTCGCCGAAGAAGTCACGCTCCCCGCCGAGGACGACGCCGAGTTCGTGCTCTACCCGAAGTCCCAGCCGCCCGCGCCCTCGGGCAACCTCTTCCGCCTCTCGACCGTCGACAACACCCTCGAAGCCGAACCCAACGAGACGCTCGAGAAGGGCACCCTCGCCGTCGAGGCCTCGGCCTACGCGCTCAACGGCATCATCGAGAAGCCCGGCGACGTGGACTGCTTCCGCGTGCCGCTCAAGAAGGGCCAGGTCTTCGAATGCCGCGCGCTCGCCCAGATCCTGGGTTCGCCCCTCGATCCGGTCGTCAATGTCTACACGCCCAAGGGCGCGGCCATCATCGGTAACGATGACGGCGGCGGCATGCGTCGCCTCGATTCCCGTTTCAAGTTCACCGCTTCGGTCGACGGCGTCTACTCAGTGCGCGTGTCCGATCACCTCGAGCGCGGCGGCGCCAATTTCGTCTACCGCATCGAGATGGTCGCCTCGCAGCCGAGCCTGACCTTCGCTTCGCCGGACTACACCGTCAACGACACCAGCTACCGTCAGTTCATGGCCGTCCCGAAGGGCGGCCGCATGGTGCTGCTCGAGAACTTCACCCGCAACGGCGTCGGCGGCGACTACCGCTTCGAACTCAAGGGCCTGCCCGCCGGCGTGAAGTTGCTCGAAGACGAAGCGCCTGGCAGCCTGCCCGGCGTCCCTCTCGTGCTCGAAGCCGCGGCCGACGCGCCCCATGGCGGCACCATCGTCACCCCGCTGCTCCTGCCGAAGGATCCGGCCAACAAGATCGTCGGCCAGATGCGCCGCACCTACGACATCGTCCGCATCGGCAACGTCATCTACTACCAGGGCATCGAGGACCAGCTCCCCGTCGCCGTGGTCGACGAAGCCCCTTACTCCCTCGAGATCGAGACGCCGAAGACCCCGCTCGTGCGCAACGGCATCTTCAACCTCAAGGTCGTCGCCAAGCGCAAGGAAGGCTTCAAGGGCGCCATCCGCGTCTTCATGTGCTGGACGCCTCCGGGCGTCTCCTCGCTCGGCGAGCAGACCATCGGAGCCGAGGCTAACGAGTGCGTCTTCCAGCTGAGCGCCAACGGCAACGTCGACACCAAGCCCTGGAAGTTCGTCGTGCAGGGCGAGGCCGACGCCGGCAAAGGCCGCGTCTACAACGCCTCGCCGTTCGCCGTGCTGACGACGGAGGCCCCCTACGTCGCCGCCAACGCCATCCCGCTCACGGCGATGGAGATCGGCACGCCCGGCGTGATGGTCACCAATTTCGAGGTCCAACGTCCCTTCGAAGGCGAGGCCGTCGCCCAGCTCGTCGGCGCGCCCGACACGATCCGCATCGCCCCGATCAAGGTCACCAAGGACACCAAGGAGCTCCGCTTCACCGTCGAGACGGATGAGAAGTCCCGCGTCGGCAAGACCGCCAACATGTTCGTGCAGGTCGACATCCCGACCGGCCAGGGCCTCGCCACGCATCGTATCGCCCTGGGTTCCGTCCTGCGTCTCGACGCGCCCCGCAAGGCCGCGCCCGCCCCGGTCGCCAAGGCCGCCGCGCCTGCCGCCGGCAAGCCGACCGCCGCGCCCGCCCCGGTCGTCCTTTCCCGTCTCGAACAGCTCCGCCTCAAGAACGAAGCCCCCAAGAACTGATCCCTCTCCCATGTCTTTCCGCCGCCTCCCGCTCCTCGCTTTCCTCGCCGCCGGCCTGACCTCCGCCGTCACCGCCGCGCCCGTCGCCTTCGACGAGGTCCGCGCGATCTTCGAGGGCAAGTGCCTCGAGTGCCACAACCCGGACAAGACCAAGGGCAAGCTGCTCATGACCACCCGCGAGGGTTTCCTCAAGGGCGGCGAGAGCGGCGCCGCGCTCATCGGCGTGGACGCGGACAAGAGCGAACTCGTGAAGCGTCTCGTCCTCCCGAAGGACCACGACGACATCATGCCTCCGAAGGGCGGGCCTCTCCCGGCCGCCGAGATCGACGTCATCCGCCGCTGGGTCGCCGAAGGGGCCGTCTGGCCCGCCGGCGTCTTGCTCGCCGCCAAGGACAAGGCCAAGGAAGACGCCAAGGCCGAGCTCGCCCAGAAGCTCACCACCCTCGAGAAGCTCGAGATCTTCCCGGAGTCCGTCACCCTCGAGACCAAGCGCGACTTCCACCGCATCGTCGTCTTCGCCACCTTCAAGGACGCCACCACCCGCGACGTCACCGCCTACGCCGACCTGAAGGTCGGCGACGCCAAGATCGCCGCCTTCGACGGTTACTCCGTCCACGCCGTCGCCGACGCCGGCGCCACCGAAGTCGTCGCCTCGCTCGGCGGCCGCACCGCCCGCATCCCCGTCGCCGTCAAGGAAGGCCACAAGGACCGCGCCGTCTCCTTCCGTCAGGACGTCATGCCGGTCTTCCTCCGCGCCAACTGCAACAGCGGCGGCTGCCACGGCGCCGCCCGCGGCAAGGACGGCTTCCGTCTCTCCCTCTTCGGCATGGATCCGGACGGCGACTACGTCCGCCTGACGCGCGAGCTCATCGGCCGCCGCATCAACCTGGCCATCCCCGAGGAGAGCACGCTCGTCGAGAAGGCGATCGGTGCCGTCCCGCACTCCGGCAACAAGCTCTACGACGCCGACTCGCAGTACAACAAGACCATCCTCGAATGGATCGCCAACGGCGCCAAGGACGACGCTCCCGGCATCGCCAAGGTCACCGGCATCGAGGTCTTCCCCAAGCAGATCGTGCTCGAAGGCAAGGACGCCACCCAGCAGATCACCGTCCGCGCCACCTATTCCGACGGCACCGACCGCGACGTGACCAAGCT
>JBJOMV010000068.1:0-11101 GCA_046052185.1 Verrucomicrobiota bacterium
TCCTGAAGGTCATCGCCCTGATCCACCTCCACGCCGCCTGGCTGTGGCTGGTGAAAAAACTTCCTTTCCGCCGCAAGGGCGACGACATTCCCCTGCAGCGCAACCTGCGGCACCCCACCTCCGAACTGACCGGCCGACATGACTAACTCCTCCCCTGCCGCCGGCTCCCTCGCCCGTCGCCTCGTCCTCCCCGAGCTCGCGAAGCTCACCAAAGGACGGCTGGTCCTCCGCCTGCCGGAAGGCGCGGAGCTCGTGCTCGGCGACCCTCGCGCGACCGGCGGAGCTCGCATGGAGATCCGCGACGAAAACGCCTTCCGCCGCATCATGCTGGCCGCCGACATCGGCCTGACCGAAGGCTACATGGAGGGCGAATGGGACTCCCCTGACCTCAACGCGCTCATCGGCTTCTTCATCGAGAACATCGACCAGACCCCGGGCATGTCCGGCTCAGCCCGCAAGGCGCTCGGCGTCGGCCTCTTCCGCATCGCCGACCGCATCGGCCACCTCCTGCGCCCGAACGACAAGCAGATGGTGCGTCGCAACATCTCGGAGCACTACGACGTTTCCAACGACTTCTTCCGCCTCTTCCTCGACCCGTCGATGATGTACTCGTCGGCCCGCTGGGAAGGCACCGACTCCCTCGAGCAGGCGCAGACGAACAAGAACGACTCCCTCTGCCGCTTCCTCCAGCTCAAGCCGACGGATCACGTCATCGAGATCGGCACCGGATGGGGCGGCTGGGCCCTGCACGCCGTCAAGAAATACGGCTGCCGCGTCACCTCGCTCACCATCTCGCAGGCCCAGCACGACCTCGCCGTCGAACGCGTCAAGGCCGCCGGCCTCTCGGATCGCATCACCGTCAAGCTCGAGGACTTCCGCGATCACCAAGGCACGTATGACAAGTGCGTCTCCATCGAGATGATGGAAGCCCTCGGCCATAAGTATCTCCCCGCTTTCTGCGCCTCGATCGGCCGCCTGCTCAAGCCCGACGGCATCGCCGCCTTCCAGTACATCACCTGCCCCGACAGCCGTTACGCGCAGTTCCGCGACGGCGTGGACTTCATCCAGAAGCACATCTTCCCCGGCTCGCTCCTGCTCTCGATCAACCGCGTCGGCGACCTCATGACCAAGGAGAGCGGCTTCCAGCTGGACCGCCTCGAGGAGTTCGGCCGCGACTACGCGCGCACGCTCGATGCCTGGTGCCAGGCCTTCGAGGCCAAGCTCGACCAGGTGCGCGCCATGGGCTTCGACGAACGCTTCATCCGTAAGTGGCGCCTCTACTTCCGCTACTGCCAGGCGGCCTTCGAGCACCGCAACATCGGCGTCGTCCAGGCCGTCTACGTCCGCCCGAACCGCAAGGGTTGAGCGCGACGCGGCGCGTCGCGAGGGGACACGTGGGCAAGGTGACACGTGGACAAGAAACAAGACAGGCCGCCCACCCGGGAGGCTTTTTTGTTTTAAGTAGGGCTGAAACCCAGAGCCGATGGCCGATGGCTGAGATGCCGACTCCAGAATGGCTGAGGCCCCGATGGCCGTCACCCGTCACCTGAAGTAGTCATATGCCCGCAACTTCCTTCCCGGCCCAGTGGTGCCCCTTCGAATTGATGCCTCTGCCTTGGGTAGGGACGCAATTGCCATCGCGTCCGCCGTTCGCCACAGGGCGAACCGCCAGGGCTGACTGGCCTGGTCAACCGCGGTTGAGCGGGCCGCTCAACCCTACCAAGGCAACTAGGTCAGCACGCAGTGGACCCTACCTCAACGCGGATGCGATGTCATCGCATCCCTACCCGATCACGCCACCTGAAATGGTTCTCATCCATTCAGCCCTCCATTCAGTCCTCTCACGGGGCACCTCTATGTCGTGACGCGGTCCCGACCCTACCTATGTCAACGGTTAGCGGCTGGAAATCACTGCGGCATTCATTGCGTCATCGATGCAGTCCTCTGTCATCGACTCAGCCATCACTTATTTAATTCCCCCTCCGTCCACGCATCCATCCGTCCCTTGTTCTCTTCCCGGATCTTCTTTACGAGGTCGACCGACACGGGCGAGGCTTCGTGGTCCCACTCGCGACGGACATAGGTAAGCACGCCGGCGATCTGTTCGTCGGTGAGGAAACCGGCGGCGGGCATGTCATAACTGTAAGTCATGCCCTTGACCTTGATCGGTCCGCGCAGGCCGTGCATGACGACCTTGGCGATGCGCTCAGGATCGCCGAGCACCCACTCGGATTCGGCCAGCGGCGGCGCGAGGCCTTCGAGGCCCTTGCCGGTCGGCTGATGGCAGGCGGCGCAGAGGCCGGCGTAGGTCTGACGTCCGTTATCGAACAGCATCTGCTCCTCATTGGTGAGGGCCTTGGTGGCCGGCACGACGACGCCGGGCTTGCCCGGCCATACGACGGTGCTCTTGAACCAGGCAAGGGCCTTGATCATCGCGGCGTCCTTGCTCTTGGCGAATTTGGCGAGGGCGGCCGGTTCGGCCTCGAGCTTGATCGGGCGCTTGGCGGTGACGGTCGGGTGCGTGGCGAGCGAACCGAGGAGCGTGACCTGCTGGGAGCGGAGCGGGAGGCCGGCGACCACGGTGAGGGCTTGGGCGACCCGGGCGGGCTTGCGCTCGGCGAAGACGCAACGGAGCAACGCGGCGGGTAGGGTCTTCGAGTAGGCGGCAGGCTGCTTCAACACCGCGGCGAAGACTTCGAGTTCCCGTCCCGCGAGGCCGCTGAGGAAAGCGTCCTGGATGGCGATGTGCTCGGCGGCACGCTGGGCGAGCGCGGCGGCGGCGAGATCGACGCTGAGTTCCTTGGCTTCGCCCATCGTCAGGGCGAGCTGGACCTGCACCTCCGGCACGGCTTCGCTCGCGGCTAGTTCGATCCAGCGGGCGATGACGTCGGCGCGGTGCGGTCCGGCGACGAGGCCTTCCGAGACCCGCAAGGCGGTGGCGCGCACGCGGGGATCGGTATCGGCCAGACCAGCGGAGACGAGCGCCCAGTCAGCGACGCCAAGTCCATGCTGCGTCCAGAGGGCGTGCACGCGTCCCATTGGGGACTTGGTCTCGCGACCGAAGGCGGTGAGCGCGGCGGCGAGGGTCTTGTCGCCGGACTCGACCAGCAGACGCTGGGCGGTCTCGCGGCGCCATTCGTTGCCGCTGCCGAGTTCGGTGATGAGCTCGGCGGGCTTGAGGCCGGCGAGGCCGACGAGCTTCGTGCTCTGATGGCCTTCGGGCACCACGCGCCAGAGGCGGCCGAGGTGCAGCGGGGCGATCAGGCCACGGTCCTCGCCCTGCTTGCGCAGATACGAAGTGAGCGAGATGCGGTGCTGGATCACGCCGTGATGCATGTCCACGAGATAGAGGGCGCCTTCCGGCCCGGTGAGCGCGTTGACCGGGCGGAAACGTTCGTCGGTCGAGGCCACGAACTCCTGTTGGTCGTAGAACGAGACTCCCTTGACCAGGCCCTTGTCGGGATTGAGCACCAAACGCTTCACGAGATTACCCGCCGGCTCGCAGATGAACGCGTTGCCGTAGGCATCGGCCGGGAAGAGGTCGGAGCGATAGACCCACGGCCCGCAGGCGGCGGTGCATTCCTTCAGCTTGAAGTCGCGGAGCATCTCCGGGCGATAGCCGCGGTTGATGCCCGGGTTCACGCGGGCAGGCCAGACGGTCTGCGCGACGGCGGCCTTGGTATTGAGGCCGGTGTTCCGCAAGAGATGCGGGTTGCGCAACAAGTAGGACGAGTTGACGACATCGACGCGGAGGAGGTCGCTGTTATTATTGGAGTACAGGCGACCGAAGTCATCCTGCGACAGGCCCCACTGCCCGCGGAAGGTGCTGTTCTCGCGTACCCACTTGCCGTCGACGGACTTGAAACGGGCCGTGTAGGCTCCGGCGTAGAGCCAGCCGTCGTGCCCCCAGAGCAGCGCGTTGGGGGCGCGTTCCGGGTTGGCGAGCTGCGGACGGCTCGGATCGACGCGCACGCCGAAGTCCGTCGCGACCTCGGTCTTTTCGTCGGCCTTGCCGTCGCCGTCCGTGTCGCGGCAGAACCACAGGTGCGGCGGGGCGCCCACGAGCGCGCCATCGCGGTGGAGCACCAGCGCGCGGGGGAGGATGATGTCATCGAGGAAGACCGTGCGCTTGTCCATGCGGCCGTCGCCGTCGGTATCGCTGAGCACCACCACCGAACCCTTGGCCTGGGCTTCCGTCGTACCGTCGAAGTCTTCCATGTAGCCCGTCATCTCCACGACCCAGAGACGTCCGTCGGGGGCGAACTGCAGGACCGTCGGGTGACGGACCAGCGGGGCTTCGGCGACGAGCTCGATGCGGTAGCCCGGGGCGACCTTGAAAGCGCGCAGCGCCTCTTCGGCGGAAAGCGGGGGCGACGGCGGGATCAGGTGCGATGGGACGATCGGCACCTGCGCCTCGCCGGCCTTGTCGCCGATCTGGGCGCACAGCGGCGCGGCGGCCAGGCAGAGGGCGGCGAGGAGTCGGCTGCGTCGGGGCATACGCATATCAATAATATGTAGACCCCGGGCGGACCGGGTCAACCGACCCCGCCGCTTTCCCCCGCCTTTATTCGACGGCTCGCGGACATAAAGGCGCCCCACGGGCGGGCCTATGCATGGCCTCATCATAAAGCCCTCAGGCCTGGCGGATTGTTTTGTCCGGAGCGGCCCGCCATCTCCCCTGCGTCATGCTTCTTCCCTCACGCCTAAGCCCTCTCCTCCTGCTTGCGTGCCTCCTCGCCGTAAACACTCAGGCCGCTTTCCGGGCGAGCACCCCTGCGCCAGTCATACCCATCGAGGATAGCGATGACGACGGCTTGGATGACGAACTGGAAGATCAGCTGGGCACCGACCCGCTCGACGCGGACACGGATGCCGACAAGTGGAACGACCTCGCCGAACTCATCCATGGCACGGATCCTTGTGACGCGTCGGACCATCCGCGTTTCACGGAAACTGGGGTCGGCCGAATCACCCCTACCCTGCGCATGAGCCGGCTCAGGGCCATCGAACTCTCCGGAGGCGGCGCGAAGCCGGGAGCTCGGCCGTCGCCGGACACACGCGAGGGCTCCTTCAGCCTTCGTTATTACTACCTGCCGGGAGGTAAACCTGACCTCGCCGTGGAGGTGAAGCGATCCGACCTCGCCGCCGGATCCTACTTCCTGCTCTGGAGCCACCGCATCGATCCGAACCCTCTGCGAATCCGCCAGCATTACTTGGTCACGATCCGGCGCGATGACGGCAAGCTCATCGGCGAGTGGCGGACTCCCGCCGACGTGGACGAGAGCCGGCGAACGGCCGGCGTGGCCTTCGACCTGTCGCCGGAGGATCATCTGCGTCCGTTGACGGTCTCGCTCCTGCCCGAAAGCGGCCCAGGCTTGGGATACGAAGTCCGTGATTTCGGCGTCGTGCCCGCCGGACTCGAGGTCGACGCGGACCGGGATGGTATCATCGTCGCCGGCGAGCGCCCGCCCTCGGGCCGGCCGCTCCGTCATTGGGTCAACGATGACGACGACTCTGGCGACTGGCAGGAGCAGGCCGACCTACCAGGACTCACCGGAGCCCAGGCTGACCACGCCCAAGCAGGCGTCGACGGACAGCGCGACCTCGTCGATTTCATCCCTCTTAATCTGCCCCTTGGCGCGGCCGTGCGCCGACTTCGGCCGCAGGATGGATTCAAATACGTGCTGCGACAGGCGGATCGGTGCGTGCAAGCCGTCGCCACCGGGCTGACCCGTGCGACGGTCGGCGCCATCCACCGCAACGACCAACTAGCGGTCTTCGGCCCAACGCTCGACGGTCCCTGCGCTGCCGCCGAAATCCTCCGGCCTGATGCGCTGGGTGCGATCGAGCTTCCGTCTGAGTTCCTCCGGCATGTCTCCCGCCAAGAGCACGGCGTCCTCTTGCTCGAGTGCACCCGCCCCTCGGTCCGACCGTTACGGCTCGAAATCCTTCAGGACGAACAAGTCGTCGTCAGCTTGGAACTGCCTATGGCGATCAGCACCGTCGAAGCGATGTACCGCCATGTCGAACTGACTGGCCTCGCCCAATCCTTCGACGGCAAGCCCGTGCCTTCCAAGGAGGCGCCTCGGCCGACGGCGGTCGACGACCCGGTCGGCTTACCGGATACGGAGACCACCCCGCGCTGGGTCGTGATGATCCACGGCTATAGCGTCTCGGCGCAGTCCGCCCGCAGCTGGCATGCGGAGACGTTCAAGCGGCTGCGCGCCCTCGGCAGCAATGCCCGCTTCGTCGGCGTGACCTGGAACGGCGACACCGGCCTGGACTATCACCAAGCCGTCTTCCAAGCCTTCCAGGCCGGGGACGGGCTTCCCCGCGCCCTCCGCTTCGTCGACGAGAGCCGTACGACGCTGGTCGCGCACAGCCTCGGAAACATCGTGGCGTGCCAGGGCGTGCAGGCGGGCTTCACGCCGGCGCACTTCTATCTGCTGAATGCCGCCCTGCCGCTCGAAGCGATTGCCGGCGAAGGAGTCACGCATGCCTATGCGGCCGACATGACCGAGGCCTCCTGGCGCGCCTACCCGCGCCGGCTGTACGCCTCCGACTGGTCGAAAGTCCACGTCCATGGTCATCGGCGCCACGGTTACGCCTGGCCGAACTGCTTCTTCCGCGTGCGGCAGCTTCGCGGCGTCATCAACTGCTTCTCCGCCGGAGAAGACGTGACGAACTGCCCTCCGGCGATGACCTCGGCCTCGGTCCTGGCCACGCTTTGGGCCGGACGCTCGATCGACTACGGGGTCTGGAAGACCCAGGAGCTCCTCAAGGGCGTCGGCTGGACACGTTCACTGGGTGCCCTGCCGATGGAACGTTCCCAGGGAGGCTGGGGATTCAACACCGCTTGGCGCGGCAAGTTCATCCCGAGCGGACCGGACAGACTGCTCGGCGGTCGCTACGAACTCCTTTCACCCGCCGTGGCCAACCGGATCACGGATGCCCAGCTGCGGACGCACCCGTTCTTCCGCCCGTTCGAACAGCGATGGCTGCATGTGCTCTCGATCGCACCGGGTTCGCCGTTGGCCGACATCCCCAGGATGCGTTACGACCTGCTCGCCCGAGGCCTGCCGGCGCTGAGCCCGGCGGCAGGCTCGACGCCCTTCCCGCCCCTCGGCGGCAATTCGTCGGTCATTAACTACGACCTCGAGAACCAAGGGCGTCCGATCGGCGGAAGTTGGCCGGCGACGGGACATGGCTCACCGCTGACACGTGACCGTTGGCTGCACAGTGACTTCAAGAACGTCGCCCTGCCCTACGTCTACCCGCTTTTCCAGACGATGATCAACCGGGGGTCGTTACGATGAAGCACCTCGTCTGCGGTTATCTCATGCTGACGCTCGGCGCGCTCGCGAGCGAAAGGACCATCAACCTACAGGATGAAGAAGGACACCATCTCACCGGCGCCGAGGTCGAAGCGGTTCTGGCCCCGGCGGAAGACCCGCGACTCTCCAGTGTGGTGGTCCGGGCTGGAGTGACTGACGCAGCAGGTCGGTTCCGCTTCGAAGCAGACGACTCGTTGATCCTGACCCGAGTCCGGGCGAAACAGGCAAGGCATTTTTCCGCAGACGTCGATCATCGCCACGGACTCGGACGCCCAGCCCAACCGGTCGAACTGACGCTGACTTTGCCGCGGATGACGGAAGGCGTGCCGCTCCATTACCGCGAAGTCAGCCTCACCGGACTGCCCGTCGGCCGACGGATTGGCTTCGACGCGGAAGCCGCCGATGCGGTGGAGCCATGGGGAAAAGGCAGTGTCCGTGATTTCGAGTTCGTGGTCGAGAGCCGGCAGGTCGGCTGGACGGAATCCCCTGAAATTCTGGCGGAGCTCCGACGCTCCGCCGAAGGCAGGCGGATGGATGACCAAGAATGGGCCGAGGCCTATGGACACTTCCGTGGCACCCTGAGGGTGTCCTTTCCCCGAAGAGGTGACGGCCTCCGCGCATCACCTGCCTTCTGGGCCTATTGTCGTCTGAAGATGCCATCATTGGCGCCGACGGATGGTTACGTTTCCGAGATGACTTTGCCTTTTGATACGCACCCCGGTGCCGAATCATCACAGACCATCCCTGGCTACTACCTGCGTCTCCGCAGTCGGCTCGGCGATGACGGCCAACCGACGTCCGCCCACTACGCCAAGATCCAAGGCCCGATCGAAGCCGGCCCGGGGCGGGTGGCGTTCCGGTTTTATTATAATCCGCGGGCCGGCGACCGGCGGCTGGCCTGCGACCTGCGGAACAATCTCTTGCGCCCGACGACCACGGCCACGCCCGAGGAGCGCGAGCGCCTTTCGGCCTTCGAACCCTGACCCACAGGGGGCTTACGGCTTGCCCGTAGGCCCTTTTGACAAAGTATACTCATACCCCCGCCCTGCCTTTCTTTCCCAACCGCTAACCGCCAACACCTTACTCATGCGCCTCCTCAACCGCTCCCTCCTCGTCGCCGCGGCCACCCTGTCCGCCGCCGTGGCTTCCGCCGCCCTGACCGACGTCCACCCGGTCGCCAACCCGTCCGATAACACCTGGATCAACGGCGTGTCTGGCAACGGTCTGACTTCGGTCGGTCGCACGACCATCGGTCCGGGGCTCATGGACGCCTTCAAGCTCGTCGGCAGCAATTACATCGCGCTGAACCCCCTCGTTGGCCACCAGAACGCCGTCGCCACCGCGATCTCGGCCGACAGCACCCTCGTGGTCGGCTTCTCCATCGACGGCTCGGCGTTCAACCAAGCCGTCTCCTGGACCGGGAATGCCGCCACGCTCCTCGACACTAACGCCGACTTCATGTTCTCCGAGGCCACCGCCGTGTCGGCCAATGGCGGCACGATCGTCGGCTGGGGCTTCAGCAATATTAACTTCATCGAGGAAGCGTTCTTTTATCGTAACAACACGCTGACCAACATCGGCGTGGCGTTCGGCAGTCCGTTCGTCGCCAGCAAGGCCACCGGCGTCTCCGCCGACGGCGCCGTCATCGTCGGGACGAGAGGCGACAATTTCTCCACGCCCACGACGCTGCAGGGCTTCATCCACACCTCGGGAGGCGTCACCGCGGTCGACGCCCCGACGGGCATCGCCGCCTTCGGCACCAACGGACTCACCCTGACCCAGCTCACCGGCATCTCCGGCGACGGCGCGGTCGTCATCGGTTTCGCGTCGAGCTCTTTGAATTCGAGTCCGCTGGGCAACGAACAGGCTTTCAAATACGTGCGCGCCGGCAGCACCTATCAGGCCCTCGGCACCCTCTCGGGCGGCAATTGGTCCATCGCCCGCGCGGTGAACGGCGACGGCTCGGTGATCGTCGGTCAGGCGGATAACGCCGCCGGCGACTTCGAAGCCTTCGTCCACCAGAACGGTACGATGACCGGCCTCGGCTTCCTCCCGGGCGGCGGCTTGTCCAACGCGACCGGCGTCTCCGCCGACGGCACCGTCATCGTTGGCTACGCCGACGCCGGCTCCGGCCGCACCCATGCCTTCGTCTACGCCAACCAGACCATGCTCGATGAGACGGAGTGGATGCGCTCGCTCAACGGCCCCGGCAGCCTGACGGCGTCGGGCTATAACCTCAGCCTCCTGGCCCTCGAAGGCGCGCACCACCGCCCGCTGATGTCCTACGACGCGATGGGCAAGCAGACCCACGTCTGGGCGACCGGCGACTTCGGCGCCTCCTCCCGCCAGACCGACCGCCGCTCCTCCTTCGGCGAAGTCGGCGCGAGCCAGACCTATGGCGAGACGGTCGTCGGCGTGGCCGTCGGCACGGCCATGCAGACGCAGGACCTCCTCTTCGGCGGCAACTCCAAGATCACCGGCCAGACTTTCCTCGCGGAAGTGGACACCCGCCTCGCGGACAAGGAAAGCATCGTCTCCCTCCTCGTCATGCGCGGCCAGTGGGACGCCCGCACCGCCCGCGGCTACGTCACCGGCGCCGGCACCGACCTCTCCCGCGGCGAGACCGACCTGGACACGACGACCGTCCGCGTGCGCTATGACGGACCGACCCAGAAGTTCATCAGCAACTTCACCGCCGCGCCCTACGCTTCGTTCGCCGTGACCCGCACGAACGTCGACGGCTTCGCCGAGAGCGGCGGCTCCTTCCCGGCCACCTTCGACGCCTCGAGCCATACCGCGCAGGAAGGCCGCCTCGGCCTGCTGACCAAGTTCGTCGCCGGCCCTGCCACCACACTCCGCCTCACCGCCGAGTGGATCCACCGCTTCGACGACGCGGGCGACGGCCTCAGCGGCGTGAGCCAGACGACCTCCGGCGCCTTCGCCGTCGCGGGCCTAGCCCCGACCCGGGATCAGGCGCGTGTCGGCCTCGACGTGGATCATAAGCTCTCCGCCGACACCCTGCTCAACTTCTCGGTCTTCGCCTCCGGTTTCGGCCAGGCGCATGACGTCTCCGGCTCCCTCAGCCTCCGCCGCGCGTTCTGAGCGCGACGCGACGCAAAGCGTCGCGACCGCCCTCAGGTAGGGTCGGGACCGCGTCACGACATAGCAAAGCCGCCCATTCGGGCGGCTTTTTATTGGTAGGGACGCGATGACATCGCGTCCGCCGTTCGCCGCAGGGCGAACCTGGGTAGGGGCACGATTCATCGTGCCCTCCTGACCGAAAGGGCGCGGCGTAGCCACGCCCCTACCCTTCGTCCGCCCTTCGGCGGACGGACTACCTCGATCCAGTCGGATGCGATGTCATCGCATCCCTACCCATGACAGGTTTAGGCGGCCCACGGTTAGCGGCTGGAAATCACTCGAACTCAAAGGGAGACCGGAAATCGTACGATGAGCTGGGAAGCCGCTCCGCCATCGATGCAGCCCTCTGTCATCGATTCAGCCATCTGCCATTCCATTCAGACCTCAACGCAGTCCTCTGTTCAGTCCTCTCACGAAATGCCTCTATGTCGTGACGCGGTCCCGACCCTACCTGCTTCTCTGATCAACTAAGCCTCTGGGCATCCGAGCCTCTCGTGGATTGGCTGCCTCCCCGGCCAACGGATCAACAGGCCAACTCGTCAACTAACGGCGCACCTTTCCGTCCAACCGGCCAACGGATCAACCGATCAACTTTCGAAAGCTTACGCTTTCGTCGCCTGACGCTT
>JBJOMV010000069.1:0-10999 GCA_046052185.1 Verrucomicrobiota bacterium
GGCAGGGCTTGATTGAGGTCGCCGGTGAAGCCCCGCGGACGGGGCGGCGAAAACTCCGCCGCCAGCACGAGGGCCAGTAGGCCGGCGAGCATCACGCCTCCGAAGATCAGCAGGGCTTTGCGCATATCAGAGGACGCGGGCAGGGATGCCGACCACGGTCACGTCGGCTGGCACGTGGGTCACGACCACGGCGCCCGCGCCGACGATAGAACGGCTGCCGACGGACTTCTCGGGAATGATGCTGGCCCTGCTTCCCATGAAGACTCGGTCCGCGACCCGCACATGGCCGGTGATATCGCATTGGGCGCTCAGCGAAGTCCAATCACCGAGCGTGGCATCGTGGCCGATCGTGCTATTGAGGTTCACGAGGACGAATTCACCCAAGGTGATATCGGTGGAGAGAATGGCGCCAGGGCAGATGACGGTGCCACGTCCGAGCTTCACCCGCGGGCCGACCAAGGCCTGCGGATGCACGAAGGTCAGGAACTGGGCTCCGGCGGCGAGAAGCGGAGCGACCAGTTTCTCCTTCAGGCGAGGCATGCCGATCCCGCAGAGGTAGACGTTGTCGGCCGAAGGACGATGGCCCGCGAGCGGACGGACGGGGGCGAAGTCGCCGAATGGCTTCAAGGCATCGGCGTTATCATCGAGGAAGCCGGCGATGACCCATGCCTTGCCGCAGTCGGGATGCTGGCTAGCCCAGGCGTGGCATTCGCGGCCGAAGCCGCCCGCACCGACGATGTGGAGTTGTTTCATGTTCAGGCGACGTAAAGGTTGAGGAGATCGGCGACGGTCCGGCAGGCGCGGATCTGCGCGCCGGTGACGGCCTGCTTGTGCGCATGTTCGTAATGCGACAGCACGAGCAGGATGGCCAAGGAGTCCCAGCGGGGCAAGGCGGCGAGGACGGTGCCTTCGTCGGCGTCGACGAGGGCATCGACATCCTGACGCAAGGCGTGCAGTCGGTCAGCGCGGTTCATCGGGGGAAGGATTGGATCGGGCAGACGGTGATAGGGCCGATTTCTCCGGCGAAGGCCCCCCAGGAGAAGCCGACGCCGTAACCACAGCCGACGATCCGAAGGGCTTCGGACTCCAGTCGACCTCCCAGAGCTTCGATGAGGGCGGCGGGAATCGAAGCCGAGCTTTGATTACCATAGCGCTCGAAGGCACTCGTCGGGACCTGCGCCTCGGCATAGCCGGTCTTCTTGGCGAGGGATTGCAGGATGAAAGTGTTGGCCTGATGCAGGACCAAGGCGTCCGTCTTCGCGGCCTCCCAGCCTGACTGACGCAGGACGGTAGCAATAGCGGTCGGAACTTCCCGCAAGGTGAAGCTGAAGACGTCCGCCCCATTCATGCAGAGATTGGCGGCATGGCGGCGATTACCGTCCGCGTCCGTCTGTTCCACCAAGTCGCCGGCGGGCTGACGCGCGCCGCCTTGGGCGACACGGATGGCTTCGGCGCCGGCTCCATCCGTACCGAGGACGAAATGCATGGGCGCGGAGCGGCCGGTCTTCTCGACGAGCACCGCGGAACCGGCATCACCGAAGATCGGGTCGGTCGCACGGTCCCCAGGATTAGTCAGCCGGCTCAGGGTATCACCAGCGCAGAGCAGGACGCGGGCGGCGCCACCATGGGCGCAAAGCAAAGCTGCCTGATGCAGGCCATAGACCCAGCCTGAGCATCCCATGGAGAGATCATAAGCCGCGGCGGACTTGCTCAGGCCGAGCCGGCCATGCAGCAGTGAGGCGTTGTTGGGCTGGGGATGATCAGGGGTCTGGGTGACGAAGATGAGCGCGTCGAGCGAGGTGGCGTCGACGCCAAGTTCATTGAGCAGACGTGCGGCTGCATCGGCGCAGAGATCCAGCGCGGTCACGCCAGGCGCGGCCACGCGCCGCTGCCTAAGCCCCAAAGTCTTGGAGTTGCGCTCCAAGACGGCCCGATCAATCCCTGCGGCCAGCCCGTCCGTGACATAATCACGCACGACAGATCCCGTCGTCACGGCGAGGCCGGCGAGGCGGATAGGGGAGAGGGAGGAATGCATGTGATGGGAGGACTAGAGGACCTGAGGACACGAGGGCCGGAGGGGGGCCTTGAAGAGGCTGGGCAAAGGTGGGGCGACGTAGTCGCAGGGGACAAGCTGGCACGTGGGCACGTGGACAAGGGGAGGCCTTGAAGAAGCAGTGCAAAGGTGCAAATCGGAGCAGAGCTCCTGTGCAAAGGTGCAAAAGTGAAACTAACTTCAGGTAACGGGTGACGGCCACGGCCGTCGGCGGCTCGGGTATCGGCCTCTCGGCTACCAGCAGCGGGAAACTGGAGCCGGCTGACGAAGGCTGAATGGCTGAAACCCGAAAGGCTGAGGCCCGGTGGCCGGCACCTGACACCTGGGGGCTTTTATTACGTTCCCAACCGCCAACACCTTACATTTGCACTTTTGCACAGGCCAGAGGACGATTTGCACTTTTGCACCTGTGTCGTGGAGCCCTGCCACATTTGCACCTTTGCACAAGCCACAGGCGGGTTGCACTTTTGCACGCAGGACAGCACGTGGTGCTGTCCCTACCCTCACCGCCCCGCAAACTGCCTCACCCAGGACTCGAGGCACAGGACGGCCAGGAGCGGATAGGCAGCGTCGATTTCGCCACGGGCGTCGGCTTCGAGCAGGGCGATGACGCCTTCACCGGAAAAGAGTCCGGTGGCGTCGAGCCGGCCGGAACGGGCAAGCTCGCGGAGGCGCGCACCATAGACTCCGTGCAAGAGCTGGCGGAGGGGCAGGCCGAAGCCGGCCTTGGGTCGAGTGAGGATTTCCTCGGGAAGAATGCCTTGCAGCGATTGACGTAGCACCCGCTTGCCGGTGGTCCCGCGGATCTTGCGCTCATCGGCGAGGCGCTCGGAGAAGGCGACGAGGTCAGGGTCTAGGAACGGCAGGCGGACTTCGACGCCGCAGGCCATGGCCATCTTGTCGGTATAATTGAGATTATGGTCTGCCAGGAAGTGCGCCCGATCGAGATGCAGCATCTGATTGAGGCGGCTGACGCCTTCTGGCAGGCCACCTAGCGAGCGGAGCAATTGATCCACGGGGCGATCGACGCCGAGGCTTGCCCGCAACGCCGGGCTGAGCGCCGGCGCGAGCATGTCCTGTCCAATCCAAAGGAAATAAGAGGAAAGGCGTTCCGCGGGCTCGGCATCCGCATAGCGGAAAAGTTTGCCAAGACGACGACCGGCAGGGCTGCTCGCCTTCAATCCTCCGACTGAACGGCGCAAGATGGCGCGCAGCGGACGCGGCGCCCAATCCCAATACCGTTCTAAGCGCAGGGCGGCATGCCGGCGATACCCGGTGAAGAGGTCGTCGCCCCCCGAACCCGAGAGTAAGACCTTCACTCCTCGCTCGCGGGCCTCGCGGCAGACCGCATGGGCGGTGAAGGCCGCGACATCCGCCGTCGGTTCGTCCAAAGTCCAGACCATCGCATCGAGGTCGATCAAGGCGGCCTCACGGAGGACCGCGTCATGCAACGAGACACCGAGCCGACGGGCCATCAGCACCGCGTAAGGGTGGTCCTCCGCGAAACCTTCGGAGGAAAGCCCGGCCAGATCGGCAGAGCCCACGGTAAAGCAGGGGTAGCGGGAGACATCGCCGAGTTCGGCGCAGGCGAAATGGGCGATGGCCGAAGAGTCGACGCCGCCGGAAAGAAAGCCGCCCAGCGGGACGTCGGAAACGAGCTGACGTTTTACCGCCTGCCCAAGGTAGTGACGGCAGGCTTCGGCGGCCTGACGGTCGGTGAACGGTTGGATTTCCTCAGAGTAGTGCGGCGGGACGAAGACTCCGGAGTGGGTGCCGCCGTCGGCACTCCATTCGAGATACGAACCAGGCGGGAGCTTCCGTACGCCTTTGGCCGGCGTGAGGTCCCCGGGTGCATAGAGGAGCGTCAGGTAGGCGGTGACAGCGGCGTGATCGAGCGACCAGTCGATGCCCGGGATGTCCCGGAACGACTTGAGCTCGGAAGCGAAGACCCGACCTTGCGCCGTCGCCGCCCAGTACAAAGGTTTCACGCCGGCGGCGTCGCGGGCGAGCAGGAGCTTACGCTCAACCGGGAACCAGGCGGCGAAGGCGAAGATGCCGTTGAGCTTCGGCAGACACGCACGGCCTTCGCGGGCGAGAAGATGGGCGAGCACCTCGGTGTCGCTGCCCCCGCGGAAGACGACGCCTTGTCGCTCGAGATCGGCCCGCAGTTCACGGTAGTTATAGATCTCCCCGTTGAAACTGACGATGACCTTGCCGGCGGCGTCGGCCATCGGCTGGGCGCCGGCCGGCGAGAGGTCGAGGATGGCGAGGCGAACGTGCGCGAGGCCGGCTTCACCGTCATGCCACTCGCCCGAACCGTCCGGACCGCGATGGCCCTGGGCACGGTTCATCCGGCCGAGCAGACTCGGCTCGAAGCGACCGACATATCCCGCGATGCCGCACATGGTCAGGCGAGGCCTCCTTGGCCGGCGTAGATTTCCAAGGTGCGTCGGGCGATGGCGGCCCAATCGTGGACGCGACCGACGTAAGCCCGACCGGCTTCTCCTTGAGCCTGCGCCCGCACCGCATCCGCAAGGAGAGGCGCCATGGCTTGGGCGAGCGCGTCCGCACCCTGGTCGCATTGCACCAGAGCACCCGACGATGCGGCTTCTGCCATATAGCAGCCGCGGGTGGCGACGACGGGCAGGCCAGCCGACATCGCCTCAAGGATGGCGAGTGCCATGCCTTCGGATTCCGACGCATGGACGAAGATGTCCGCCGCCGCATAGGCCACGGACTTGGCGGTTTCATCCATGAACCCGAACCAGTGGACGCGCGTCACGCATCCGGCCGCCGTCGCCTCCGCCCGGAGCAGTGCGGTATACTCCGGCTCCGCCTCAGGATTCCCGGCGATGAAGAGATGGGCGTCCGAACCGGCTAACGCCCAGATGATGTCTTCGATCCGCTTCTTGGCGGTGATGCGGCCGACAAAGAGGACCACCTTGTCCGCCGGGCCGAGCCCATGGCACTTACGCAGGGCCAGTCCGGCTTCCCGGGAGGCGGCGACGACGGGGTGGATGCCGTTGGGGACGACATGGATCGGCGCGGCGAAGCCTAAGCTACGGAGCTGGGCTTGCTCCAACGTAGTCAGGGCGAAGAGACCCGTCGCGCGATTGAAATTCGGCCGGGAATATTTCCAGATGTAGGCCCGCTTCTTCAGCGCCTTGAAGTTCCAGCCTGCCAGGAGCACCGGATCCAAGGCGCCGTGAGGATGGAAGAAGAGCTTGAGTCCGTGCTCCTCCGCGGCGTTCCCGGCCTGGACGTTGAGGGGATTGAATGTGCTGTGGCCATGGACGACGGCGGACTTGGGCAAAGTACCGACCTCCCCCCGGAGCCGAGACGAACGCGCCAGTCCGAAGAGCGGCTCAGGATAGAAATAGCGGATGGGAAGGCCGCCGAAGGTTTCGGTCGATCCCGCCCGGATCGCATCCGGAGTCCAGACCTCGACGTCCGCCCCTAACCTCCGCTGCGCGGACGCCAGTTCGAACACCATCTTCTGCACACCTCCGGCGTAAGCACCAGGAAGGCATTCGTAGACGATGTGGCGGATGGGAGGCATGCTAACTGACTAGAGGCAGTGCAAAGGTGCAAATCGGAGCGGAGCTCCTGTGCAAAAGTGCAAAAGTGGATTCAAATAATACCTAGTTGAAGATGGGAGAACAATGGTGGTGCGGCTTCTTGATGACAGAGAAGCGAGCTACCAACCTACGGCATGGCATCCTTTACCAAGTTTGAGGAGATCGAGGCGTGGAAAACTGCTGAAGCAATCGTCGTGCTTGCCTACGGGTTACTGAAAGAAGGCCCGGGCTCCAAGGACTGGGCACTGAAAGACCAGGTGCAGCGCGCTTCCGTTTCTATCATGTGCAACATCTCTGAAGGATTTGAGAGCCGCTCTGACCGCACCTTCCATGACATGCTGCGCCGGGCTAAGGGGTCTTGCGGCGAAGTTCGCACCTTGACCTATATAGCCGCTAAGATTGGGCACATCCCGCTTGAAAAGTACGAATCGCTGAGGCCGCTCTGCATGAAATGCTCGTCTCAGATTCAGGCCTTGATGACCCATCTCGAGTCTACCCGGCCCGAAGTGCCTAGTCGGAAAAGGTGGTAAGCTGAATTTCCACATTTGCACCTTTGCACAGGCCGTAGGCCGATTTGCACTTTTGCACCTGTCTCTAAGTCAAGCGTCGCTCTCCTCCTCCAACGCCAGCGGATCGGCGGGAGGGCGGTCCATGGAGCGGTCGGCGAGGCCGGGGAAGTAGTGGAGGATCCAAGTGAAGAGCATCGGCATGTTATGCACGACGGTGAAGACGAAGATGGAGAGGACGCCGTCGCGGAAGGTCTGCACCAATGCCATGAAGAAGACCAGGTAGATGTAGCGACCGAGGCGCTGGATCGGGCCGCTCGTGGCGCGTAGGCAGGCCGCAGTGAGCAGATAGCCGAGCAACGCCGGCATGATGATCAGTCCAGCATAACCAAAATTCAGGTAGGACTCCCCGAGATAGGTGATAATACGGCCTTCGATATCATAGCGGCGTCCTGAGGTCGAAATCTCCTGGAGGTGGTCCGCCAGGCCGGGCTTGTCCGGCCACCAAGCGCGCGGCACCGGGAGCGTGACGATGGCGAGATAGGTCGAGCCCCAGAACTTACGCTCATTACTATCGACCAAGGAAAGGCCGCCCGCGAACTGGTCGAGAAAATCCTCGGTGGCCGCAAATTCGGTGTAGGATTGTTTGTCCTTAACGAAGGCTTGGCTGAATTGCGTGATAGCTTCCTGGGTATCGCCGTATTGCAGGGCTTGACCGATATACTTGAGGCGCGGAAAGACCAGGCCCACGAAGAAAGCGGCAATCAGAATAGGGACGGTCGGCCAGCGGCGGCGCTGGGTCTGCAAATACAAGGCCGCAAAATAGAGCAGCGGGAGCACCAACATGAAGCGGTGGTAGCCCTGCAAGGCGACCGCCCCGAGGAAGAATGCGGCGAGCGCCAACAAGTGCCACCGAAAGCCGAAAGCAAAGATGAGCAGGCCGATGACCCCGATCGGCCACATCGAGATGACCTGGATATAACCTGCGGAGGCGGAATCTGCGGCTAGCACATAGCCGGAGGTTCGGACGACGTAGAAGAAGTAGGCCCCGAGCGGCAGACAGAGCAGGCCGATGAACTTGGCGATGTTCGGATTGAGGACGCGGCGCTCGACCGGCTGGGCGGATTTGGCCTCGAAGACCGTATGCGCCCACCAAGAGGCGGCGGCGAACAAGAAGAGTCCGGCGTCCGCCCACAGGATTGCCCGGCTGATCTCCTCCGGGGTGATGGCTTCGGCGTTCGCCTGGCCGGTATACATCAACGGCGAACCGCTGAGAATCTGGAACAGTCGATAGGTGAAGCTGTAGAGGTGGAACAGCAGATAGGCCGTCAGCGGATGCCAGAAAGCCATCCGCCGGAACATCATGACGATGACTAGAGCCACGACGCCGAGGTCGAGGAGGAGGAATGGGATGAGGGAATCCAAGGGAACGAGGACTGGAGGACTCGAGGGCCTGAGGGCGGGAGAACTAGAGGCAGTGCAAAAGTGCAAATTGGAGCGGAGCTCCTGTGCAAAGGTGCAAAGGTGAATTTAGGGGTAGGGGTCGGGACAGGGGTAGGGGTAGAAAAATCTTTCAGGTCTTGGGTCTCGGCAATCGGGAGCCAGGTTCAGGTGCAGGTTCAGGAACTGAATTTACCCGCACCCGTAACTGCACCTGAGACCTGAGGGCCGAGACCTGTGATCCGAAGGTGCCTCCCTCTTGCCAACTTGCCAACTGGTCAACGGATCAACTCCGTGCGTCAGCGCGTCTTCTTCATCCTCTCTCCGCTGACGGAGGGGACGAAGGTGACGCGGGTGGGAATCTTGTGGCGGGCGAGGCGTTCGCGGCAGGCGGTGCGGATGGCGGAGCGCAGGGCTTCGTGATCGGCGTGCGCGGTGACGACGTCCACGACGACGGTCTGGCCGGTCAAGGGATGGGGCTCGCCGCGCACCCGGCAATCGGCGACGCCGGGGATGCCGAGGACGACGGACTCGACTTCGGCGGGCATGAGCTTCTCGCCGCCGACGTTGATCATCTCGCCCATGCGCCCGAGGATCCGCAAGGTGCCGTTCGGTCCCTGCTCTACTTTATCGCCAGTCCGGAACCAGCCGTCGGCGGTGAAACGTTCATTGCTGGCGTTCAGATAGCCGGCGACCTGCGTGCGGCTGCGGAGCCAGAGTTCGTCGTCGACGATCTTCCATTCGAGATTTGGGTCCTCGAAGCGGAGGAAGGTCGAACCGGCCTCCGGGCTTTCGGTCCGCGTGATGCCGGTCTCGCTCGTACCGAAGGTCTGGATGAAGCGGACCCGCGGGAAGGCGGCCTTGAGGCGGACGAGCAGGCTCTCCGGCATAGGCTCGGTCCCGTAGGTGATGACGCGGAGGGAGGAAAGCTCTTCGGTCAGTCCCGCCGTGAGCAGGAGGTTCAGGAAAGTCGGCGAGGCCGGTAGGATCGCCACCTTGTGCCGGGCGATGGTGGCCGCGACATCCGCCGGCGCGCGCGACGGCGGTACCGCCAATAATGAACCCGCCGCCAAGGTGTTGAACAGCGTGTTCAGCCCGCCGATGTGATCGAAGCCCAGAAGGGCGAGCATCGCGAGATCGCTCTCACGGCGAGACTCATAGGACGCCAGCAGTTTGCCGAAATCCTGGACCATTGCCTTGGGCGCCCCGCTGGTGCCGCTGGAAAAGAGGATGAGGCCGGCGGTCTTCTGTTCCGCGAGCTGACGGAAGAGCGCGTGACCGGAAGGCTCATCGACCCGTGGGAAGGTTTTCCACTCCTTGGCTTCCGCGACGACAATCCACTGCGCGTTGATCAGGGCAAGCTTGGCGGGGTGTTCGGCAGGATTTCCGGATAGCGGCGCCACGAAATGCCCGGCTTCGGCAAGCGCCAGCAGCCATGCCGTCGCGGCCGGGCCATGCTCGCCGATCAGGCCGAAGGCGGTCGGGCGGTCTAACTTGAGCCCGGCGAGATCGTTGCGCGCCGAAATTACCAGATCAGCAAGCTCCTGATAGGTGACAACACCCCAAATACCGGCCAGAGCGGGCTTACTGGCGTAGTTGGAAAATCGGGATAGTACGGACATTTCAGCGTGGTAGGATTCTGGTTTACGCTCAAACTATACATCGCCCAGATACCTCACCGAACCACTGGTGAAATCAGGCGCATGCAATTGGGTCAGGAAGAAATCAACAGCCTGGGCCATCGTCGTGCCCTGCGGTCGGGCAATCTCCCCGTTGATCTTCGCGAGAGCGGTTTTCGGAACGGAACGGGTGAGACGAGTGTCGACCGGGCCAAATCCAATCGCCATGACCCCGACGCCTTGGCGGGCGAACTCCTTCGCGGCGACTTGGGTGAGCGCTTCGACCGCTGCCTTGCTCGCCACATAGGCGGCTTCGCCTTCAAGCGACAAGGGGACGGCGACGGTGGTGAGGTTGACGATGCGGCCCGCCCGTTGGCGGACCATGACCTTGCCGACGGCCTGGAGACAATGGAACGTACCGAGGTAATTCACGCGCATGAGCTGCTCGGCGACGGAACCGGGCGTGAGGAGCAAGGCGTTCAGGGAGGCGGCGCCAGCGTTGTTGACCAAGAGATCAATGCGGCCGGCGGTAGCCACGGTCGCGACGGCGGAACGTACGGCGGCTTCGTCGGTGACATCGACGACATGCGCGGTGAAGGCGGCGTGCGTCAAGTCCTGCGGTCCACGGGCGAATCCGTGCACGGTCCAGCCTTCCGCAAGCAGGCGCTCGCTCAGGGCGCGGCCGAGGCCTTGCGAGGAACCGGTGATGAGGGCGGTAGGCATTGGAATCGAGGGATGGAGGACTGGAGGGCCGGAGGAAGAATGAGAGGCTTAGTTGACCAGAGGCTCGGAGGCCCAGAGGGACAAGCAGTGCAAAGGTGCAAATCGGAGCGGGGCTCCTGTGCAAAAGTGCAAAAGTGGCGCGACGGAGTCGCAGGGGACAAGCTGGCACGTGGGCCAGTGGACAAGGGAGGCAGCTTGAGGTAGGGACGCGTCGGTGACGCGTCCGTCTATTCTCCAAAGGTCGCGACACCGTCGCGCCCCTACCTCAGAACTCGGCACCCGTCACCTAAGGCTTTTGTTACGCTCCCAACCGCCAACCGCTAACCGCCAACACCTTACGTTTGCACCTTTGCACCCTGCTATCTTCCGACGATCTCCGCCACATACTCCGCCAGCAGATCCACGCGGCGGAAAGGCGAGGTGAGGCGGCTCATGGCTTTCTCATCCGCGAGGGTGACGGTCTTGCCGGTGGCGACGCGGATATCTTCCTCAAGGTCGGCGATAAGCGTGACGAGTCCGATGCTGTCCAGGGCGGCGTTCTCCCCGAAGAGTCGCGTAGAGGCGTCGGCCTGCTCCAGGGCGGGCTTGCCGAGTTCTCGTCCGAGGGCGGCGAGACGGCGGAGGATAAGGCCTAGGGCTTCTTCTCGGTTAAGCATGATGGTCAGAGATTCACGGACTTTAAGGTGCGGACGAAAGATTCGGCAAGGCTTGAGCGGGCGAACTCTTTCTCGCCGAGGGCGCGGGCGGCGGCGCCCATCGCGCGGCGGCCGGCAGGATCCGCAGCCAGACGCTGCAAGGCATCGGCGAAGGCGACCGGGTCGCTAGGCGGTACGACGACCCCGCAGCGGCTTTCTTCGATGAGCCCGGCGAGCCAGCCTGGGTAATTGTTCACCACCGGGATGCCGGCGGCGAGGTAGTCGAAGAACTTGTTGGGCGAGGTGCCGCGGTAGAAGGCCGGGACATCCTTCAGCACCATGAGTCCGCAATCGAGCGAGGCGGTGATCGCGCCGAGTTCCGCCTTAGGCACCGGCGGATAGAAGAGGCAGTTGGTCAGGCCACGCTCGGACGCGGCCTGGGCGA
>JBJOMV010000070.1:0-10967 GCA_046052185.1 Verrucomicrobiota bacterium
AACCAAGAACTCTCCGGCCTGGCCCAGGAGCCGATCCGCTGGATCATCGAGGACGCGATGACGTTCGTGAAGCGCGAGGTCAAACGCGGCAATCAGTACGAAGCCATCATGCTCGACCCGCCCGCCTTCGGCCGCGGCCCGACCGGCGAGTTCTGGAAGGTCGAACGCGACCTCGCCCCCCTGCTCCGCGCCTGCCGCGAACTGCTCTCCCCGCAGGCGCAGTTCATGATCCTGACGGTCTACACCATCGACGCGTCCTCCATCCTCTGCCACAATCTGCTCGAAGAAGTCACCCGTGGCCTCGGCGGCCAGGTCGACATCGGCGAACTCGCCCTGAAACAGGAGAATAACGGGCGCCTGCTCCCCCTGTCCCTCTGGGGTCGCTGGACCGCCGGCAAAAAGGGCTGATTCGGCCCGCCGGCTTCAATCTGGGCGGTTTGCTTTAATTGGTTTCCAAACCATAGGTTAACGCATCTAAATGCACGCGTGAGCCTAGTCCCCGACCAAGCTACTTTCCGCCAGTTGGCCCAGCAGTCCGACCTCATCCCGGTGTGCCTGGACCTGATGGCCGACCTGGAGACCCCGGTCTCGGTCTACGCCCGCCTCCGCGCCCTCGGCTCTCCCTTCCTCTTCGAGTCCGTCACGGGCGGAGACAAACTCGGTCGCTATAGCTTCTGCGGCGCCGCGCCCGCCCTCACCTTGACCGCCTGGGAAGACCGTACCGAGATCGTCCGTCGTGACGGTACCAAGGAGACCCTGCCCACGCCGGCGGATCCGCTTTCGCTGGTGAAGAAGGAGCTCTCCGGCCTGCGCGTGGCCAAGGTGCCCGGGCTGCCCCCGTTCGTGGGCGGCATGGTCGGCATGGTCGGCTACGAATACGTCCACCGCATCGAGCCGACCGTCCCGAAGCCCGCCAAGGACCCGGCCGGCACGCCGCTGCTCCACTTCATGCTGGTCGACCGCGTCGTCGCCTTCGACAACGCCCGCCAGACCCTCCGCCTCATCGTCAACGCCCGCGTGAAGTCGCCGGCCGACGCCGACGCCGCCTGGGCCGCCGCCAAGCAGGAACTCGAAGCCCTGCG
Organism: Verrucomicrobiota bacterium; assembly: GCA_046052185.1. Lineage (GTDB taxonomy): Bacteria > Verrucomicrobiota > Verrucomicrobiia > Opitutales > UBA953 > UBA953. Next base: position 1,083 of record JBJOMV010000070.1, read on the forward strand.
CGCAGTGGTCACCGGACCGCGCGCCGCCGTGGCCGCCGAACTCCCGGCCGCCGCCGAGCTGGCCGCGGGCAAGGCCAACTTCGGCCAGGCCGACTTCGAAGCCGCCATCCGTCGCACCCAGGAATACGTCCGCGCAGGCGACTGCGTGCAGGTCGTGCTCTCGCGCCGCACCGACGTCGCCTTCAAGGGCGATCCGCTCGACCTCTACCGCGTGCTGCGCCACGTGAACCCGTCGCCTTACATGTTCGTCCTGGAGACGGGCCGCGGGTTCGACGTCGTCGGCGCCTCGCCGGAAGTGAACGTCCGCCTCACCGGCCGCCTGTGCGAGATCCGCCCGATCGCCGGCACGCGTCCGCGCGGCGTCGACGAAGCCGCCGACCGCCAGCTCGAAGCCGAACTGCTCGCGGATCCGAAGGAACGCTCCGAGCACCTGATGCTCGTCGACCTCGCGCGCAATGACCTCGGCCGCGTCTGCGTGCCCGGCTCCGTCAAGGTACCCGACTACGCGATCGTGGAACGCTACTCCCACGTGATGCACATCGTCTCGCAGGTCGAAGGCCAGCTCGCGCCCGAGAAGGACGCGTTCGACCTCTTCCGCGCCACGTTCCCGGCCGGCACGCTTTCGGGCGCGCCCAAGGTGCGCGCGATGCAGGTCATCTCCGAACTCGAAGGCGAACGCCGCGGAGTCTACGGCGGCGCCGTCGGTTACTTCGGCTTCGATGGCGGCCATGACTCCTGCATCGTGATCCGCACCGCTTCGCTCCGCGACGGCGTGGCCAGCATCCAAGCCGGCGCCGGGGTCGTCGCCGACTCCGTCCCGACCTCCGAATACGAAGAAACCATCAACAAGTCCAAGAGCGTCCTGCGCGCCCTCGGACTCGCCGCCGGCCTGCGTTCCTGAGAAGACCGCCTGTGCCTAAGTCCAAGCCCAAGAAAAGCGCCGCGCCGAAGGCCAAGCCTTCGCCGAAAGCCGCTGAGAAGGGCCGGACCAAGAAGCCCCTCGCCGCCCAGCCGGTGAAGGCGCCGAAGAAGTTGCCGGTTCCGCCGAAGCAGACCGCCGCACCTAAGCCCGTGCTGCCGCCGAAGAAGCCCGCGCCCCCTGAGACGAAGGTTCGCCCCACCCCTACCCCAATCCCTACCCCTGCTTCGGATACCGACCCGACCGAACCCGGCCTGCCGTGGGAGGAACTGTCCACGGAAGAGCGTTCGCCGATCCGTTACTATCTCGATCAGATCGGCAAGACGCCGCTGCTGACGCTCGAGCAGGAGACCGCCCTCGCGCGCCGCGTACTCAAAGGCGACGAAGCCGCCCGTCAGCAGATGATCCAGGCCAACCTCCGCCTGGTCGTCCGCATCGCCAAGGATTACGACAACTTCGGCCTATCGCTGATGGACCTCATCAGCGAAGGCAACTTCGGCCTCATCAAGGCGGTCGAACGCTTCGACCCCGACAAGGGCGGCAAGCTCAGCACCTACGCTTCCTGGTGGATCAAGCAGGCCATCAAGCGCGCGCTGGCGACCAGCGGGAAGACGATCCGCCTGCCGGTCCACATGGTCGACCGCATCGCGCAGATGCGCCGCGTCACCAACCAGCTCGCCGCCGAACTCGGCCGCGAACCGCACAACGAAGAGATCGCGATGGCGATGGAGATCCCCCTCGCGAAGGTCGTCCACATGAAGTCGGTCGCGAACCGTGCGGCCTCGCTCGACCAACCGGTCGGCGAAGAAGGCGACGCCACCTTGGGCGACCTGGTCAAGGACGAGTCCGAGCGCACGCCTTTCGAGACGCTCCGCGGCAAATCCGACAACGACGAGATCGCCACGATGCTCGCCGCCCTCGAGCCCCGCGAGGCCGAGATCCTCACGCACCGCTTCGGCCTGAACGGCGAAAGCCCGCTCACGCTCGAAGAGGTCGGTGAACGCTTCAAGCTGACCCGTGAGCGCGTCCGCCAGCTCCAGCAGTCCGCCCTGATGCAGCTCCGCCGCATCATGACCGAGCGCCAGAAACTGCTGACCCCCGAAGACGTCCGGAAGAACCAGCTCGCCGCGGCGCGCTCCGAAGTCCTCGGTGAATTCTTCCGCTCCAAAGGCATCAGCCCGACCCCGCCCAAGGGCCGGACCGAGCGCGAGGGTCTCTGACCTGCCTGTTTTTCGCAGGGCCTGCTTAAGATAGCCCTCCGCGACCGAGGTTTTTGACCATCCTCCCGCCATCCCGACGATGGCAGGGGTCTTGCTTACTTCTAGGCATGATCCTGTCCGACTACAAAGGGGCCGACCTCTTCGATGAGCTGGTCGATGAGCACGGCAAGATCCGTCCCTACTACCGCGGCGTGGCCGACAAACTCTCGGGGCTCGGCCACGAGGAACTCAACCAGAAGCTCCGCAGCCTCGAACTGCTCTTCCTCAAGCAAGGCATCACCTTCACGGTCTACGGCGACGACCAAGGCACGGAGCGGGTCTTCCCGTTCGACCCTTTCCCGCGGGTCATTCCGGCGGGCGAGTGGGAGCAGATCGAGGCCGGCCTGGTGCAACGCATCACCGCATTGAATCTATTCCTATACGATGTCTACCACGAGCAGCGCATCATCAAGGACGGGGTGATCCCGCCGGAGGTCGTCTTCGGGGCCTCCCACTATCGGCCGGAGTTCGTGGGCGTCTCGGTGCCCAAGGACGCCTACATCCACGTCTGCGGCACTGACCTCATCCGCGACCGCGACGGACGCTACCTCGTCCTCGAGGATAACGGACGCTGCCCTTCCGGCGTATCTTATGTGCTCGAGAACCGAGCCGCGATGAAGCGCGTCTTCCCCCAGCTCTTCGGGGCCAGCGGCGTCCGCCCGGTCGATACCTACCCCGCCGACCTCCTCGCCACGCTCCGGCACGTCGCCCCGCGCGAGAACCCCAATCCGAACGTAGTCCTGCTCACGCCGGGCGTCCATAACAGCGCCTACTTCGAGCACTCCTTCCTGGCCCGCCAGATGAGCATCGAGATCGTCGAGGGCCGCGACCTCATCGCGCTCGACGGGTTCGTCTACATGCGGACCACCCGCGGCCTGCGCCAGGTCGACGTGATCTATCGCCGTATCGACGACGACTTCCTCGACCCGCAGGTCTTCCGCAAGGACTCCTGCCTCGGCGTCCCGGGCCTGGTCGACGCCGTCCGGCGCGGCAACGTGGCCCTCGCCAACGCCATCGGTACGGGCGTGGCCGACGACAAGGTCACTTACGCCTACGTGCCGGACATGATCCGCTACTACCTCTGCCAGGAGCCGATCGTCGACCAGGTCCCGACCTACCTCGCCTGGCGCGACAGCGATAAGAAATACATCCTCGAGAACCTGCCCAAGCTCGTCGTGAAGGCTGCCAACGAAAGCGGAGGCTACGGCATGCTCATCGGCCCGGTCGCGACCCAGGCGCAGTTGGCCGAGTTCCACGACAAGGTCTCCCGCCACCCGCGCAACTACATCGCCCAGCCCGTGGTCAATTTCTCCCAGCACCCCACCCTCGTGGACGGGGGCCTTGAAGGACGGCACGTCGACCTCCGCCCCTTCGTGCTCTGGGGCGATACGGTCAAGGTGCTGCCCGGCGGCCTCACCCGCGTCGCCCTCACGCGGGGTTCGCTCGTGGTCAACTCGTCGCAGGGCGGCGGCAGCAAAGACACCTGGGTCCTCGCGGCCTGACCTACGCCGATGATGCTCTCAAGGGTCGCCGACCACCAATACTGGATGGCCCGTCAGATGGAACGGGCCGAGAACCTCGCGCGTCTCGTCCGCGTCTCGGAAGAGATGCTGCTGGATGACGAGACCTTGGGCCGGGGCAGCGCGCAGGAATACTGGACGCCGGTCCTCGCGGCCACGGCGATGGAAGGCGCCTTCCGCTCCCTCTACCCGAACCCGCAGATGGGGGACGTCGCCCGTTTCCTGACGCTCGACCTGCGGAACCCCGACTCGATCCTTTCCTGCATCCGGCAGGCGCGCGAGAACGCCCGCTCGGTCCGTGACAAGATTTCCGACGAAATGTGGTCGGAGATCAACGCGCTCAACCTCTTCGTGACCTCGCCCGAGGGCCTCCAGTTGCTCGAACGGTTCCCCCAGGCCTACTATGAGAAGATCATCTCGTCCTCGATGCTCTTCGACGGCATCACCGACGCGACGCTCACCCGGGACGAGGGCTGGAACTTCCTGCAGCTGGGCCGACTGCTCGAACGGGCCGACATGACGAGCCGCTTCCTCGACATCCGCTCCCAGACGCCGTCGTCCGCCGGAGATTCGGCCCTGGAATCCCTGCAATGGGGCGCGGTCCTGCGCGCTTGCAGCGCCCACGCCGGCTACCGCCGGGCCCATGGCGGCGAAATCAGCGTCGAGGGAGTCGTCGATCTGCTCCTGTTCTCCAATGAGTTCCCCCGCTCGGTCCGGCACTGCATCCGGCGGGCCGATGAGGTCCTGCACGACATCTCCGGGACGCCGACCGGACGCTATTCCAACCCCTGCGAGAAGATCACGGGAGCGTTGCTGGCGCGTCTGAGCTTCGCCGGACCGCCGGAGGTCATGGCAAGGGGACTCCATACCTACATCGACGAACTGCAATTACAGCTGAACGCCGCCGGACAGGCGGTCTTCGAGAGCTACGTGCTCCTGCCCGGCGAGGTGGATCGCCATTTCCCCCGCGGCACCCGCCCGGAGTCGCTCTCCGACTGGCAACGTGAACAGCAGCAGCAACAGCAGCAGTAAGGCGCGCCGCGACCATGAAGCTCCGCATCCTCCACCGCACCGAATACCGTTACGCCCTGCCCGTCCGCAACAACACCAACGAACTCCGCGTCACGCCGCTCACCAACCTGCGCCAGAAGCTCGGCCTGCACCTAGTGAGGGTGCTGCCCGCCGTCCGGATGCGCCGCTATCCGGACCTCTACCGCAATCCGGTCCACCTGTTCGAGGTCGAGGAACCCCACAAAGAGCTCGTGATCGACGTTTCCAGCGTGGTCGAGACCCTCGCGACGCCGGTTTCGGCCATCCCGACCGACATCCCGCTGGCGGCGGTGCGGGCCGAAGACGTGATCGAAAGCTTCCAGCCCTATCTCCTTTCCGACGGGCCCGTGCGCATCACGCCGGCGATCTGGCGGGCGGCCGTCGACGTCGAAAAAGACCGCGGTGACGTGTTCTCGGTGATCATCGGGCTCATGGACTACATCCATGCCACCTGCCGTTACGTACCCGGGGCGACGCATATCGGCACGAATACCGAGGAATTCTTCGCCAAGCCCCAAGGGGTCTGCCAGGACTATGCCCACCTCCTGCTGGCCCTCAGCCGCTCCATCGGCATTCCGGCCCGTTATGTCTGCGGTTATGTCTACGACGCCAAGCGCGGGGACGTCATCGGCAGCCATGCCTCCCACGCCTGGTGTGAGGTCTGGCTGCCTGGTTACGGCTGGCTAGGCGTCGATCCGACCAACCGGAAAGTCATCCATGAGGCCTACGTGGCCTCGGCCGTGGGGCGCGATTATCGCGACGCCACCCCCGTGAGCGGCAGTTATTGGGGCGGCGGCGACCGCGAGATGCGGGTCACCGTGCACGTCGAAGCCAAATAACCTGAATAATCGGGTCACTCGGACAACAAAAAGGGCCCCGTTGCCGGGGCCCTTAGGTCAGCCTCTAATCCGAAGATTAGAAGTTGTAGCGGACGGTGACGGCGGTCTCGGTGTCGGCGCCGTTGGCGTCAGCGATCGAGACGGCGACCTGGTACTTCGAGTTCACGTTGTAGGCGAGCTCGTAGACGAAGGAGTTGGTGTTGGAGCCACCTTCCTGGGACCAGACGATGCGGCCTTCGAGACCGGCGACGACTTCGTTCAGGGAGCGACGGGCGATGATGCCGTAGCCGTCGTTGGAACCAACGAAGGCGGTGGCGTCGATGCCGGCGGCGACGTTCTTGAAGAGGTAGCCAACGGAGACGCCGTCGTTACCAGCGGTGTTGAGGTCAGCGGAGGCACCGACCCAGACGTTCGAGGAGCCAACGAGGGCTTCGACGGAGAGGGAGTAGCCGTTGTCGCCAGCGGCGGCGTCGGTGTTGTAGCTGAGGCCAGCGCGGTTGTAGGAGAGACCAGCGGCAGCGGCGCTCTGGGCAGAGGCAGCGGCAGCGAGGGTCGTGAGGGTGAGGATCGGGAGGATGTGCTTCATATGCGTGTTCGTAGGTAAGCACCTCGGTTGAGAAAACAACACTAAAATGCGTTTTTGTCGTTTATTCGTCACCCCACCGTCATAGGCCGATCTCATCTGAAAACAAAAAGGGCCCCGTTACCGGGGCCCTTAGGTCAGCCTCTAATCCGAAGATTAGAAGTTGTAGCGGACCGAGACGGAGGTCTCGTTGGCCGCGCCTTCCTGGTCGGCGATCGAGACAGCGACCTGGTACTTCGAGCCGATGTTGTAGGCGAGCTCGTAGACGAAGGAGTCAACCGAGTTGGCACCGGTGGCCTGAGAGAAGACGAAGCGGGCTTCGAGGCCGGCGACGACTTCGTTCAGGGAGCGGCGGAGGATCACGCCGTAGGTGTCGTTCGAGGAGACGGCGACGGTGGCGTCGATGCCAGCGGCGACGTTCTTGAACAGGTAACCAACGGAGACGGAGTCTTCGCCGGCGTTGTTCAGATCGGCGGAGGCGCCAACCCAGACGTTCGAGGAGCCAACGAGGGACTCGACGGAGACGGAGTAGCCGTTGTCGCCAGCGGCGGCGTCGGTGTTGTAGTTAACACCAGCGCGGTTGTAGGAGAGACCAGCGGCAGCGGCGCTCTGGGCAGAGGCAGCGGCAGCGAGGGTCGTGAGGGTGAGGATCGGGAGGATATGCTTCATAGCGGGAGTACTATTGGGCTGAGAGCAGGATAAAATCAAGCAGTTATTGCTTAAAATAAGCCCTTAAACCCTATCAACCTTATCCACGCCCATTCACAAGGGCCTGTGAACAAATACTTAAGTGTTTGTTTATCAATGGTTAATGTATTCACATCATGACAGGGCGGCGTAACGATGAAATGATGGATAAAATAGACGATAGTCATGACCGGCGGGGTGAAAGGATAACATCAGAGCCCCCGCTACCCCACCACCCCTTCTCTGCCCCTCCTTATGAGCTTTCATGGTCCGGCACCAGGCCCTGGCCAGCCCAAGACCCCGCCCAACAAAAAACCCGCTCGGCGAACCGGGCGGGTTTTGGGTCAGCCTCGAGGGGAGGCTTACTTGCGACGGAACTTGGTATTGAACTTCTCGACGCGACCGGCGGAGTCCACGAAGCGCTTCTCGCCGGTGTAGGCGGGGTGCGAGTCCATGGTGACTTCGCGGCGGATGACGAAATGCTCGACGCCGTCGATCACCTTGGTCTCCTTCGACTTCATGGTCGAACGAGCCGGGAACTCGCGGTTCGTGGAGACATCCACGAAGACGACGTTGTTGTATTCAGGATGGCCTTCCTTCTTCATAAAATAAGGGGTTTTGCTAGGGGTTAGCCCTGACGCGCCTTGTAGCGGGGGTGCGTCTTGTTGATCACGTAGATACGGCCCTTGCGGCGAACTACCTGGCAATTCGGGTGACGCTTCTTCAGCGACTTGAGGGAGGAGGAGACTTTCATGGTCGGGAGAGCCGTTTTAATAACGGCAGGTCGGCCAACAAAGGTAACCTGCGACCGACTGTCAACGGGATTTCCTGTGCTTGTTTAAGGTTTCCTCCGAGGTATGACTTACCCCATGGAACCACGCGTCCGAGCCGCCCTCCCGGCCGATGTCCGGGCGATCAACGCCATCTATAACCACTACGTCCGCACCAGCACCTGCACCTGGCATCTGACGGAGGAAACCGACGAAGGCCGGCTGGCTTGGCTGAGGGCCCGCACCCCCGCCCACCCTGCCTTGGTCGTCGAAATCGAGGGTAAAGTGGTCGGTTGGGGCTCCCTTTCCACCTATAACACCCGCCAAGGCTGGTCCACGACCGTCGAAGACTCCGTTTTCATCGATCATACCCGCCATGGCCAAGGTCTGGGCAAGCTCATGCTCGGCGAGCTGCTCCGCCGCGCCGAAAGCCTCGGCCACGAGTCCGTCATCGCGCGCATCTCCGGCGAACAGACCGCCAGCCGACGCCTCCACGCTTCGCTTGGCTTCGTCGAAGCAGGGCTCCTGACCGCCGTCGGACGCAAATTCGGCCAGAAACTCGACTGCGTCTACATGCTGAAGACGTTGCGCCAGCCCTGACCTTGACAGAGCGGGGGCTAACCCTTTGCTCACCTGTCCGCTTTAATGCTCAGGTGGTGGAATGGCAGACACGCTGGATTCAGGTTCCAGTGCCCCTAAAGCGTAAGGGTTCAAGTCCCTTCCTGAGCACCAAAAGCAAGACACGACCCCGGCGACCCCGGGGTCGTCCGTCGTCCCCGGATCTCCCTGTATCTACTTAACAACTACAAAACCTGCCCCTCCCCCTATCCCTACCCCTACTCATTAGTGCCTTCCCCCTATCACTTGGAAGGTTGTCCCCCGCCTCGGAATCCCCCAGTCTGGCCTGAACCCGATGGCGGACCTCTCCACATTGCCCGAAGTGCTGCCCTGGCCTTTCATGGTCTGCAGCCGCAAGGGTGAGGTGCTGTTCGCCAATCCGCTGGTCGAGCGCACCGTCGGCCGCAAGGTCCAGGTCGGGACCACGATCGACCGGCTCTTCTTGGAACTCGAGAACGGGCAGCCGGTCTCGACCCTGCTGCGCTCCGCGGCGCGCTGGTCCGCCTGGAGCGGGATGCTCGAACTGCGTAACGACGACCTCGGCGAACCGATCCGCGCCGCCAAGATCATCCTCCAGCCCGACCCGAAGTTCGACCGCCAGGTCTGGCTGATCTTCGCCGAAGACCCGCAGGTCAACGGCACCCCGATCCTCACCCCGCGCTCGGGCATGAGCCTCGCGCGTACGCTGATCGAGAACTCCCCGGACTTCATCATCTTCCGCGACCTGCAGGGGCGCATCCTGCACACCAGCCGCAGCCTCGACGAATTCCTGTCCCTGCCCTACCGCGGCTTCGGGGCGGACCTCACGCTGGCCGACATCCTCTCCGCGAAGACGGCCGAGCAGTTCCGTCAGTTCGACGAAGAGGTCGTCCGCACCGGCCAGCGCGTCCTGCACGCGGTGATGCACTTCGAGACCCAGGACCGCCGATCCCGGCTCGTCCGCGTGGTGCACGAACGGATCAAGGGCGGCGGGGGCCTGCCGAACGGGCTGCTCACGTTCGCGCTCAACATCACGGAGTCGGTCGACGAACATAACCGCCTGCGCATCGCGCTGGAGAAGGCCGAAGAAGTCGCGGCGGCGAAGTGGCAGTTCGTGGCCAACGTCACCCACGAGATCCGCAACCCGATCAACGCCATCCAAGGGCTCTGCGAGACGAACCTGGAAGCCGCCCTGCCGGCCCCGCCCGAAGTCCTCCGCAAGATCCAGTCCTGCGCCCGCGAGCTCGAGGATACGGTCCGCGACGTGCTCGACTTCTCCCGCCTCGACCGCGGCAACGTCACGGTCGAGAGCATCCCCTTCAACCCGGTGCGCGCGCTCGAGGAGGTCATCGCCCAGTTCCAGCACCAGGCCGGCCGCAAAGGCGTCGAGCTCGCCGCGTTGGTGCGCGCCGACGCGCCGCAGTCGGTCCTGGGCGACCCGATCAAGTTCCGCCGCATCATCGCCAACCTCATCGGCAACGCGGTCAAGTTCACCGAGAGCGGCCACGTGCACGCCGAACTCGACCTCGAGGAGCGCAACGGCCGCCTCCGCGCCTTGCTGACGGTCCGCGACACGGGCATCGGCATCCCCGCCGACCGGCTGGAGAGCATCTTCGAACCTTTCACCCAGGCCGACGCCACCACGACGCGTCGCTTCGGCG
>JBJOMV010000071.1:0-10836 GCA_046052185.1 Verrucomicrobiota bacterium
TGCGAGGGCTTCGTCTTGAGCTCGCCGGCGGCCTTGATGAAGGGCACCAGCGTGCAGTGCAGGAAGGCCACGTTCTCGCGGCCGGCGTCGTGCTGGAACTGGCGGAGCGCCTCGAGGAAGGGCAGGCCTTCGATGTCGCCGGTCGTGCCGCCGATCTCGGTGATGAGCACGTCGACGCCTTCGCCGCCCTTGAGGATGCGGTCCTTGATCTCATTGGTGACGTGCGGGATGACCTGCACGGTCTTGCCGAGGTAGTCGCCGCGGCGTTCCTTCTGGATGACGGTCTCGTAGACCTGGCCGGAGCTGAGGCTGTTGAGGCGGGACAGTTCGCCCGAGGTGAAGCGTTCGTAGTGGCCGAGGTCGAGGTCGGTCTCGGCGCCGTCGTTGAGGACGTAGACCTCGCCGTGCTGGTAGGGGCTCATGGTGCCCGGATCGACGTTGAGGTACGGGTCGAACTTCTGGATGCGCACCTTCAGGCCCCGGCATTCGAGCAGGGCGCCCAGGGCGGCGGCGGTGAGGCCTTTGCCCAGGGAGGAGATGACGCCGCCGGTGACGAAAATATACTTCATGGAAAGGTGGTCGGGAGGGCTGGGGAGCGGATAAAAAAGATAAGACCGGCAGGTCCTGTGACGGAAGCCGGTCTGGACTTTCGAATTGCATGGCCGAAAAAAACCATGGCAAGCGGTTTTTCCGGTCGGCCCAGGGGGCTGGCCCGGGTCCATGGGCACCCCCGGGGGGGTCGGCCATTCGACCCCTTATGAGGGTTTTTCACAATAGGGGGGTGTCTCGCTAATACCTCCCCTTTTCCCTGCGTCCGGGGTGGGAACAACGGAAACTGCCTATTTGATGCTTTTTGCATCCCGTCCCGCTCCGCCATGTCCGCAAGCTCCTGCTGTTCCAGCTGTCGTCCCTCTTCCATCGGGAAGAAGGTCGTGATGGCCCTCACCGGCCTCGTCCTCGCCGGCTTCGTGCTCGGCCACATGACGGGCAACCTGCTGATGTTCAAGAGCCCGGCGGCGATCAACGCCTACGCCAAGTGGCTGCACGAGAACGTGGCCCTGCTCTGGACCGCCCGTTCGGTGCTGATTCTCAGTGTTTTCGCCCATATCTGGGTCGGCATCCAGCTCACCCTGGAGAACCGTGCCGCCCGCGCCGGCGGTCCCGCCGCCGAAGCCACCCGCCGCGCGACCTTCGCCTCCCGCACGATGCCCTACTCGGGCGTGGTGATCCTGGGTTTCCTGATCTTCCACCTCCTCCACTTCACCCTGAAGGCGGTCGCCCTGGGCGACGTCTCCGTCGACCCTAACGACGTCTACAAGATGGTCGTCGCGGGCTTCTCCTGCAAGACGGTCGCCGTCTTCTATATCATCAGCATGCTGCTGCTCTGCCTGCACCTCAGCCACGGCGTCAGCAGCGTCTTCCAGACCCTCGGCCTGCGCAACGAACGCTGGCGCGGTCGGCTCGACGTCCTCGCCCTGGCCTACGCCTGGATCGTGGCCCTCGGCTTCATCTCCATCCCTCTCGCCGTGCTCACCGGCGTCCTGAAGTAACCTCGAGCGCCCCGACCCATGAAACTCGACTCCAAGATCCCCGCCGGCCCCCTCGCCGACAAGTGGAACAACCATAAGGCGAAGCTCCGCCTGGTGAATCCGGCCAACCGCCGCAAATACCATATCATCGTCGTCGGCTCCGGCCTCGCGGGTTCCGCCGCCGCCGCCTCCTTCGCCGAGATGGGCTACGAGGTCTCCTGCTTCTGCTACCAGGACAGCCCGCGCCGCGCCCACTCGATCGCCGCGCAGGGCGGCATCAACGCCGCGAAGAACTACCAGAACGACGGCGACAGCGTCCGCCGCCTCTTCCAGGACACCATCAAGGGCGGCGACTACCGCGCCCGCGAAGCCAACGTCTACCGCCTCGCGCAGGTCTCGGTGAACATCATCGACCAGTGCGTCGCGCAGGGCGTGCCTTTCGCCCGTGAATACGGCGGCCTCCTCGCCAACCGCTCCTTCGGCGGCGCCCAGGTCTCGCGCACCTTCTACGCCCGCGGCCAGACCGGCCAGCAGCTCCTCATCGGCGCCTACTCCGCGCTCTCCCGCCAGATCGGCCTCGGCACGGTGAAGATGTACACCCGCCACGAGATGCTCGACCTCGTCCTCGTCGACGGCAAGGCCAAGGGCATCGTCACCCGCGACCTCGTCACCGGCGCGATCGAATCCTGGGCTTCCGACGTCGTGGTGGTCTGCACGGGCGGCTACGGCAACGTCTTCTACCTCTCCACCAACGCGCAGGGCTGCAACGTCACCGCGACCTTCCGCGCCCACCGCCGCGGCGCCGGCTTCGCCAATCCCTGCTACACGCAGATCCACCCGACCTGCATCCCGGTGCACGGCGAGGACCAGTCCAAGCTCACCCTGATGTCCGAGTCGCTCCGCAATGACGGCCGCGTCTGGGTGCCGAAGAACGCCGCCGACTGCGCCAAGCCCGCCGCCGAGATCCCGGAAGACGCGCGCGACTACTTCCTCGAACGCAAGTATCCGAGCTACGGCAACCTCGCCCCGCGCGACATCGCCTCCCGCGCCGCCAAGGAAGTCTGCGACGAAGGCCGCGGCGTCGGCCAGCTGGTCGACGGCAAGCGCCTCGGCGTCTACCTGGACTTCTCCGCCGCCATCCAGCGCCTCGGCGAGGCCGAGATCCGCGCCCGCTACGGCAACCTGTTCGACATGTACGAGAACATCACCGGCGAGAACGCGTACAAGCAGCCGATGCGCATCTTCCCGGCCGTGCACTACACGATGGGCGGCCTCTGGGTGGACTACAACCTGCAGTCCAACATCCCCGGCCTGTTCGTCGGCGGCGAAGCCAACTTCTCCGACCACGGCGCCAACCGCCTCGGCGCCTCCGCCCTCATGCAGGGCCTGGCCGACGGTTACTTCGTGCTGCCTTACACCGTCACCGATTACCTCGCCGGCGAGAAGCCCGGCAGCCGTCCGTCGAAGGACGCCCCGGAATTCAAGGCCGTCGTCAAGGACGTCAACGACCGCGTCGCCAAGCTCCTCTCGATCAACGGCACGAAGTCGCCCCGCTACTACCACAAGGCCCTCGGCAAGATCACCTGGGAGAAGTGCGGCATGGCCCGCGACAAGGCCGGCCTCGAAGGCGCCATCCGCGAGCTGCAGGCCCTCCGCGAGGACTTCTGGAAGAACGTGAAGGTCGTCGGCTCCGGCGACGCCCTCGCCCCTGAGCTCGAACGCGCCGGCCGCGTCGCCGACTTCCTCGACTTCGGCATCATGATGTGCCTCGATGCGCTCACCCGCGAAGAGTCGTGCGGCGGCCACTTCCGCACCGAGCACCAGGACGCCGGCGAAGCCAAGCGCGACGACGCGCAGTACGCCCACGCCGCCGTCTGGCAGTGGACCGGCGACGGTCAGCTCCCGGCCCGCCACGTCGAACCCCTCGTCTACGAGGAGACCCAACTCTCCACCCGCTCTTACAAGTAACCACCATGGTCCAGGACAACGGAAAAGAAACCACCCTCGCGCTCAAGCTGCGCGTCTGGCGCCAGCGCCGCGGCCAGCCCGGCGCCTTCGAGGAGCACTCCCTCGCGGCGGTGCCGACCTCGGCCTCGTTCCTCGAGATGATGGACATGCTCAACGAGCAGCTCATCCGGCAGGGCAAGGACACCTTCGCCTTCGACCATGACTGCCGCGAAGGCATCTGCGGCATGTGCTCGATGACGATCAACGGCATGCCCCACGGCCCCCTCCCGGGCGTGACGACCTGCCAGCTGCACATGCGCAACTTCCGCGACGGCGAGACGATCACCGTCGAGCCGTGGCGCGCCCGCGCCTTCCCGGTGCTCAAGGACCTCGCCGTCGACCGCTCCGGCTTCGACAAGGTGATCCAGTCCGGCGGCTTCATCACCGTCCGCACCGGTTCCGCCCCCGAGGCCAACAACATCCCGGTGCCCAAGCCCGTCGCCGACGAGGCCATGGACGCCGCGGAATGCATCGGCTGCGGCGCCTGCGTCGCCTCCTGCAAGAACGGCTCCGCGATGCTCTTCGTCGGCGCCAAGATCAACCACCTCAACATCCTGCCCCAGGGCCAGGCCGAGCGCGACCGCCGCACCCTCGCCATGGTGAAGACCATGGACGAAGCCGGCTTCGGCAACTGCACCAACTACGGCGAGTGCCAGGCGCATTGCCCGAAGAGCATCACGCTCGACGTCATCGCCAAGCTCAACCGCGACTATCTCCGCGCCCGCGTGAAGGAGTTCTTCTCCTCCACCGGCAAGCCTTCCAAGGGCGGAGACTAAGGCGGTCGAAGCCCGCCAGGGTCACGTGGGCAAGGGGACACGGTGACACGGGGAAATCATGAGGGCGCCGTCAGGCGCCCTTCTTGTTTGGGTAGGGATGCGATGCCATCGCATCCGTTCGAGTCTAGAGGGCGGACGCGATGCCATCGCGTCCCTACCCAGGGAGCACTCCCCCGATACTCCATACTCAATACTCGCGGGCTCTGCCCACCTCACTCCGCTTCGACGACCGACTGCTCGCTGACGCACGTCAGGACGACGCGATTGTTGCCGTTGGCGGCCTGCAACGCGCGCACGAACTCGCCGACGGCGCCGGCGTCCTTGAGCGTCACTTCATAGGTGAGCTCGGTCATGAGCCCGGCCTGCACGGTCTCGACGGATTTGAGCGCCTGGTGCGCGAGGTGGCGCGCGAAGACGGCGCCGAAGGCCTTGTCGGCGTCGACGTCGGTGCCCACGCGCACGCGCAGGAGGTGCGAGCCCTTGAAGGAGGAGAAAAGGTTGGCGCGCGACAGCAGGAACACGAAGGCGCACACGAGCGGGACGGTGACGCCGGCCAGCAGGTATTGGCGCGCGCCCACGGCGAGGCCGGTCGCCATGGCGAGGAAGATGAAGCCGATGTCGCGCGACTGGCCGACGTTGCGCCGGAAGCGGATGATCGAGAAGGCGGCGAACATGCCGAAGGCGGTCGCGAGGTTGCCCATGACGACGAGGATCACGAGGGTGACGACGGTACCCAGGATGAGCAGGGTGTGCACGTAGTCCTGCGAATAGCGCGTGCCCCGATAGGTGCGCTTGTAGGTCCAGGCGACGAGCGCGTTGAGGAGGAAGCTGAGGACGATCGCGAACAGGATCTCGGTCGCCGCGGGCGGGGTCGCGGGCGGAGCGGACAAGACTTGGGCGAACAGGTCGGGTTCGGTCGCGTTCGTCGCGGCGAAGCAGGCGGGGAAGGGCAGGTTCATTTCAAGAAAGGCGGCCGGGGGTCTCGGCCAGCAGGCCGATACATGCGGAATATTTGCTGAAGGGTCGAGGGTGGAGTCCGGCCGAACCCAGGTAGGCGGCCAGTTCGTACGGGACCGAGGTCGAGCCCTTGACCTCCATGACGGCCAGGTCGCGGGGGATGACCCGAAGGTCGCCGCCTTCGTCGTCGACGACGGGGCTGAGCCGGTCGAAACGGGCGCGGATGGCTTGGTCGAAGGTCACGCGGAGCTGTTCGACCCCGTGCTCGTCGCAGAAGCGGTAGGCGCACCGGTCGTAGCGGATCACGCAGGCCGGCGCATAGCCGTCCTCCGCGACCAGCCGGCGGATCTCCGCGAGGATGCGTTCGTCGGCCGGGTCCGGGCTCGTCACGTCGGCGCCGCCGACGAGCGCGCAGGCCTCGGCGAGCGGGAGGCGGACGCGGCGCTTGGCTCCGGCTTTGCCGTCGCGATGCTTCACCTCGACGAACGTCGCCGGCGGAATGATCCCGTCGCGGGTGCCGTAGATGCGCACGCGGAGTTTCCGACGCGAGGGCACGCCCCGCCAGGCCTCCCAGTGGCAGCGCCGGTCGGGGGTGTCGCAGTAGAGGCTCACCACCGGGTAGCGTCCGTCCGCGCTGCCGGTCACGTCGGGGAGCAGCCGGTCGGCGAAACGCGCGAGCAGTTCGGCCCGGCGCGCGTCGTCGATCAGGATCTTATGCTCGAACCGCGCGGCGATCTCCATGGTCAGTTGATCCGCGTGAGCGTCAGCGAATTGCGGTCGAACCAGGCCTCGCCACGGTCGGCGCGCAGTTCGAGCACGAGCACGGGATCCACGTCGGTGACCGAGAACTCGACGGAGACCGTACGCCAGCTGTTCGTGCCGGTGAGCGCGGGGACGCCGGCGAGGCCGGAGATGCGGAGGCGCAGGCCTTTGTCCTTCTCTTCCTTGCCCGCCGCGACGCCGGCGGTCTTGACCAGACCGGTCAGCCGGTAGCGTCCGGGACCCGTCGCGAACTGGAGTCGGTAGTCGCCGCCTTTGTTCGCGCCGACCTTCACGTGGAGGCAGTTGCGTCCCTCGTGGTCGGTTTCGTCCGCCTCCTTCTCATCGGCGTTCCGTTCCCAGGCGTACTTGCCGAGGGTGGCCTTGCCGCCGAGCGCGCGCAGTTGCGCCGCGTCCTCCAACTGCGTGCGCACGGCGGCGAGGCGCTGCTTCACGCGCTCGGCGGCGTCTTTGCCGCGTTGCTCGAAGCGCTTGGCCTCCTCGGTGTCGAAGGGGGTGAGCTTGGCCTTCGTGTTGGCGGCCAGTTCCAGGATGCGCTTCGGCCAGTCGAAAGTCCGGAAGTTCTTCTCATAGACGGCGAAGAACTGCGTCCGGTAGCGTTCGCGCATCGCGCGGTCCCCGAGCAAGGCGTTGGGCACCAGCGCGCCGGGCTGACGGAACACGTACCAGCGGTCGTCGCCGAAGACCTGGTCCATGCCATGGAGCAGGAAGGTGAACTTGCCGGACGAGGGGTCCTCGTAGAACCGGTAGTTGTTACGGTTGAAGGAATAGCCGTCCCAGTGGCAGAGGATCTGCTCGAGGGCGAGGTGGCGGAAGTACGCGTCGACGTCCAGGATGCGTTCCATCCGCTGGAGGCGGAGTCCCGGCACGGGCTCTTTCGTGGCGCCGATCAGTTCCGTCAGGCGGACCTTCTCGTCCGGATCGCCCTGGTCGACCTCGATCGGGCCGTCGATCTCGTTGACGAAGCCGCCGTCGTAAAGGTGGCCCTTGGTGTCCTTGAAGAAGTAGGAAAGGAACTCGGTGTTGAAGCCTTCCTTGAGCACGTAGGTCCCGAGCCGCTTGCCGTTGAGGACCACGAAGGCGTGCGTGCAGCGGGAGGCTGGCACGCCGGAGCGGCGGGCCATCTCGCCGGCGACCATCTCGAGCAGCATCGTCCCGTCCTGCGCGCAATTGTTGAGCTGGAACTTGGAGAGGCCGCGATACTCCTGGCCTTTCTTGGACTTCGCGGTGCGAAGCGAGAAGCCGGGGCGGTCTTCGGTGATCTGGCGGAAGCTGCCCGCGGAGCCCTTGAGCTTGATCGAGCACTTCTCGAGGGTGACGCCGCCGGGCTCCTTGATCGTCAACGTGACGTAGTCGCGGGGATTCTTGGCGAGCTTGTCGATGTTCTCCTGGGAGATGGTCAGCTCGAGTTTCGGCACGACGCCGCCGAAGAGGGCGTCGGGCGCCGCATTCACGACCGGGGGCTTCGGGACGATCAGCGGCGGCAGGTTCTGGGCGTGCGCCGCGGCGAGGCCGACGAAGAGGAGGGGGAGGAGCAGGCGCGATTTATCCACGGGGGCGGGGTAGCCTCACGATGCCTGCGTCGCCGAGAGGAGGCAACTGGATTGGCTTAGGGGAAATATGAGAGGTAGGGATGCGATGACATCGCATCCGTTCAGACCTCGGGCGGACGCGATGTCATCGCGTCCCTACCTCAAGGCCCGCCCTACCCGAACAGCAACCCGACGCTTTCCGTCAGGCCGCCTGGGCGGGAGCGTCGGAGCCAGACGGTTTCATATTCCTGCTTAAACTTCGTCTGCTCTCCGGCGGAGACGGGCTGGCCGAGCGCGCGGCTCAGGCCGGCGCCGGCGAGGCGGGCGCCGAGGGAAAGTTCGGCGCGGAGGGCCGTGTCGCCGATCTTGGCGACGAGGGCTTCGGCTTCGGCGAGGTGCGCCTGCGAGGCGGCGATCTCCGCCGGCGTGACGCCGTCGGTGAACTTCGCGAGGGCGTCGGGCTTGGCGGTGAGGAAATCCCAGGTGAGGCTCTTGTTGCGGTTCGCCTTGGCGATTCGGCCGTCGAGCATGCCGAGCTGATGCAGCGCCGCGGCGACGGCCTGCCCGTCGGCGTCGCTCAGTCCGCCGAGGATCGCGCACCCGGCGGCGAAGTCGGTCTTGGCGTTCGCGGCGAAGCCCCAGGCCTGCGCAAGGCCCGCCGCCATCGGCAGCCAGGCGGTCGGCCAAGGCTGATGGTGGCCGTTGTCGCCCCAGGTGGTGAGCAGGATGCCGCGCGCTTCGTGACGCACGGCCGCGCCGACGGCTTCGGCCTGATTGGTCAGCGCGTTGTCGAGGCGGCCGGTGAAGCTCTGCCACGCGCTCGTGCCCGGGGCGACGAGGTAGTTGCGGCCGAGTTCGCGGAGGCGCCCGCATTGTTCCTTGAAGGGATGGCCGGCGTCGTAACCCCACACGACCGGCACGGCGTCGGCCGGCGCGTCCTGCGCGAGCGCGAGGTCTTCCAGGAGGATGTCGCCCCAGAACTGGGGCGTGTGCCCGCGGGCCGTGGCCAGCGCGCAGAGCTTCTTGAGGTGACCGAGGTAGACACGATGTTTGCCGTGTTCGGCGACGGCCTGCTTGCTGAAGCCCTGTCCGAGTTCCCAAGGTTCGTCGCCGCCGATATTCACCTGCCGGCTGCGGAAGCAGGGCAGATATGCGTCGAGGAGCCCCGCCACGAAATCGAGCGACTCCTGGTCGGGACGGAGCGTGCCGGGGAATTCCTTGAACTGGCCGGTGAGCGGGTGGATCCAGCCTTCGGGGCACTCGGCCATCGCGCGGTAGCGCGGGTGGCGCAGCCAGCGCTCCATGTGGCCGAAGGTGTTGAGGTTCGGGACGAGTTCGATGCCGAGCGCGGCGCACTCTTCGTCGAGTTCGAGGATTTCGCCTGCCGTCAGCGGGGAGGCGTTTCGCCACGCGTCCTCATGTCCGGGAAAGGCGAAGGTGTGCTCGACGTAGAGCTGCAGCTGGTTGACGCGCAGGCGTCCCAGCGCGCGGACGAGCGCGAGGAGTTCCGCCTGTGTCGGTACGCGCGTGCGCGAGACATCGAGCATGAAGCCGCGGACGGGCAGGTCCGGCGAATCGGTGATCTCGAGGTGCGGGAGCTCGTCCGGGTATTGCGCGGCGATCTGGCGGAGCGTCTGGGCGCCGTAAAGCACGCCATGCGCGTCGCCGGCGTTGAGGCGGATGCCGCTCGCGAGGATTTCGATGTGGTAGCCTTCGGCGCCGCGTTCCGGCTTATGGACGATCCGGCAGGCGCCTTCGGTGGGGCGAGCCAGGGCCGCCCGGGCTTCTTCCATGTTCTTCGGGAGTGCGGCGAGGAAGGCGGCGGTCGGGTGGGGCAGGGCGGGTACCGGCAGCCAGCCCCCGCGGAGGGTCAGTTCCCTCGGACGGGGGAAGAACTTGAGCGCCGGAAGGGCCATGGCTGGAGGGTTAGCCCCCGCGGGCCGACGGGCAAGTCGCTAAGATGGGTCCGAACTACGCTTCCCGCTTGGAACAATCACCGGTCCGCTTACATCTTATGCCCTTACCCCGCACACCCATGGTACGCTCCTCCCTTGGACTCTTCCTCTTCGCCGCGGCCGCCCAGGCCGTGCCGGAAGGGTTCGTCATCCGTGAGTTCCTCGGCAACGCCCAGGTGCCCGAGATCTACCCGACCGCCGTGTCGGCCGCCGCCAACGGCGACGTCTACGTCTCCTCGGACAAGAACGGCTCGCTCGGCCACGTCCCGGGCATGGGTCGCATCCTGATCGCCCGCGACACCAAGGGCGCCGGCGTCGCCGACCAGGTCATCGAGTATACCAAGGTCGAGAGCCCCCGCGGCGGCCACTTCGTCGGCGGCGTCTTCTACCTCGTCCACCCGCCCTTCCTCTCCAAGTTCCAGGACAAGGACGGCGACGGCAAGGCCGACTACGCCACCGAGCGCACGCTCCTCGTCGACGGCCTCGGCGGCGGCATCGAGCACCCGCGCGGCGCCGACCACACCACCAACGGCTGCCGCATGGGCATCGACGGCTGGCTCTACATCGCCGTCGGCGACTTCGGCGCCGGTCTCCTGCGCGACAATGACGGCGCCCTCGGCCTCGGCGACAAGAAGCGTGTCACCCTCTACGGCGGCGGCGTCATGCGCGTGCGCCCCGACGGCACCGAGCTGGAGAACTACACCGTGATGACCCGCAACATCTGCGACGTCGCCATCTCCCCGACCCTCGACCTCTTCTCCCGCGACAACACCAACGACGGTAAGGGCTGGAACACCCGCTTCCACCACTTCACTTCGCTGGCCGACGCCGGCTACCCGCGCCTTTATAAGAACTTCGCCGACGAGATCGCCCACCCCCTCGCCGACTACGGCGGCGGCTCCGGCACCGGCGGCCTCTACCTGAGCGAGCCCGGCTTCCCCGGCGATTTCGGCGAGTCCCTCTTCACCTGCGATTGGACGACCGGCACGCTGCACCGCCACCCGATCAAGCGCTTCGAATCCACCTTCGTCGCCCAGCAGGAGACCTTCGAGAAGGTCGCCCGCGCCACCGACTTCGACGTCGACGGCAACTCCCGCCTCTTCCTCGCCGACTGGCGCGGCGGCGGTTTCAGCTACCTCGGCACCAATAAGCCGAAGAGCAAGAAGGTCATGAAGGACGGCAAGGAAGTCGAAGAGCCGATCTACTACCCGAACGGCACCGTCCAGATCATCACCGCCAAGGACGTGAAGCCCAACGTCTACGTCGACGTCACCAAGCTCTCCGACGCCGACCTCGTGAA
>JBJOMV010000072.1:0-10754 GCA_046052185.1 Verrucomicrobiota bacterium
GTGGCGGCGACGACGGCGTTCGCTTCCGCCAGCGCGGCCAGCATGCGGTGGCCGGCGCCGTGGCCGAGGGCTTCGAGCCCCAGGCGGATGGCGCTGGCGATACCCTGGCGGTTGCTGGACCCGTGGGCCTTCATGACCAAGCCGGTCAGGCCCAGCAAAGGGGCTCCACCGTAACGTTCTGGCTTCAATTTGCCTTTGAGGTCGCGCAGGAGCGGGAACATGGCGATGCCTCCGGCCAGGTAGACCGGATTGCTCTTCACCTTGCTGCCGACCATGTCGCGGACCATGTAGACCAATCCTTCGAGCGTCTTGAGGATGATGTTGCCCGTGAAGCCGTCGGTGACGACCACGTCACAGGCGTCGCCGAAGACGTCGAAGCCCTCGACGGGGCCGACGTAATTGATGCGGTCGCCCATGGCCTTGAGCAGGGCGTGCGTGCGGTTGATGCGCGGGCCGCCTTTGCCTTCTTCGGTGCCGACGGTGAGCAGGCCGACGCGCGGACGGGCGATGCCGAGCGCGCTCTGGGCGTAGATCGAGCCGAGGACGGCGTTGTGCAGGAGCTGCGCGGGAGTGGCTTCGGGGTTCGCCCCGACGTCCAGCATGATGAAATGGCCTTCGCGCCGCGGCATGATGGCCGCGAGGGCGGGGCGTTCGGCGCCTTCCATCGGACGCACCTTGATGGTGCCGGCCGCCACGAGGGCCTTGGTGTTGCCGGTCGAGACGACGGCGTCGACTTCGCCGGCCTTGAGCATCTCGAGGGCGATCACCATCGAGGAATCGCGCTTCGACTTGAGGACGGCCATGGGCGCGTCGTCGGAGGCCACGATGCTGGCGGCCTGACGGAACAGGACGCGGGAATTCTTCAGCGCCCGGTGATCCGAGGCGAGCATGCGCAGGTTGTCCTCGTGGCCGACGAGGACCAAGGTGTCTTCCGGGCCGATGATCCCATCCTTGAAGGCGAGGGCGGCGGCGGCCACGGCTTCCGAAGGACCCATGTCACCGCCCATGCAATCCAGGGCGATACGGTGGCCTTTCTTCGGAGTGGCTTCGGTCATGAGGTCGGGCTGAGCCCGGGGTGGAGCTTAGGCTCCGGTGTCCAGGACCTGGCGACCGCGGTACTTACCCGTGGTCGGGTCGACGCGGTGGGAGCGACGAAGGGCGCCGGATTCGGCATCCTTGACGAGTTTCGGGGCGCGGAACTGGTTGGCGCCACGACGGAGTCGGCTGCGGCGTTTGGACTGTTTACGTTTCGGATTGGCCATGGTTCTACGCTTGGATGAGGGTCGGTTCTACCCCTCCCGCCCCCTCGGTCAAGCCCCCTTTCCATTCCCTTGCGATTGTGGGCAAGTTCGGTTGGCTGGGGCGATGCCTGGCCATCCCGCCCTTTTTCTCGATCGCGACGGTAATCTGATCCGCGACCACCACCACACCTGCCGGGAAGAGCAGATCGAGCTTATTCCGGGCGTCAAACCGGCCTTGGAAGCCTGTCTGCGGGCTGGCTACCGTCTTTTCATCCTCACGAACCAGAGCGGCATCAACCGCGGTATTTTCACCTGGGACCAATACCATGCCTGCAATCGCCGCATGCTGGAACTGCTCGCCCTGCCGGCGCCGGGAATCCTGGAGATCAAGGCCGCTCCGGAACGTCCCGATGAGCCTTCCCTCTATCGTAAGCCGAGCCCGCGCTTCATTCTCGAGAAGATCGCGGAGCACGGGCTGGACCCCGCCCGCTGCTGGATGACCGGTGACCGGGTCACGGATTGGGAAGCAGGGCTCAACGCCGGCATCCGTTCCTGCGCGATGCGTAGCGGCGCGGCCAAGCCGGAAGAGCTCGCGCAGGCCGCGGCCCGCGGTTTCGCGGTGCACGATGACTTTCCGGCGTTCGTGCGCGCGGAGCTGAAGCTGACGTTCTGAGCCAACAAAAAGGACGAACCCGAGGGTTCGTCCTTTGATCGCCTTTACGGGAAGGTTAGGCCTTCGGCTTTTCCTTCTCGCAGGGGCACTTGCCGTCCTTCTTCTCTTCGTCGGCGCCAGCCTTCGGCTTTTCCTTTTCGCAAGGGCACTTGCCGTCCTTCTTTTCTTCAGCGACGACGGAGGCCTTGGGCTTTTCCTTTTCGCAGGGGCACTTGCCATCCTTCTTCTCTTCGGCGCTGACGAAGGAAGCGGTGACGGCGAGGAGACCGACGGTGAGGGCGAGGAACTTGAGGAACTTGGAGTTCATGGTGTGGACCATCAGTGTCGTCCAAATCGGCCCGCTGTCAATCGACCGAAGGCCAATCTTGCCCCGGGAACCCCTCAGGGCCCGAGTTGCTCCCGCAGCCGGCGAAGTTCGGCATGAATTTTACTTAAACCACTGCCAGGCAACCAGTTGCTGCGATTGTTTGTCTGGTAGATACGTTCCTTGACCACGCAGGGCAGGCTGCGGATCGAGGGGAGTCCTTTCATTTCCGCGACTTTCTCCGCATACGAACCAATCGGGCCGTCCTTGGGGCCGTTCTGAATCCAGAGCACGGCCTCCGGCTTGGTGCTGGCGAGCAGCTCCCAGTCGAACTTCAGCCAAGACCCTTGGGGTAGGGCCGATTTCCATCCCGCCGCCGCCAGGGGCTCGGCGAGGTAGCTTTCCGGGCCCGCCATGACACCATCCCACACGATGAGGATCGGGCGAGGCTCTCCGGTCGGACGCTTCGTCAGTTCACCGCTGAGGCGCAGGGCCTGGTCTGTTCGTCCGGTCGCTTCACCGAGCAACCGGATGTCCCGGCTCACGGAATCCGCCGACTCGCGATGGAGCACCAGCGTGCGCAGTCCGGCGCCGGCGCACTTCTCCGCCCAGAGCGGATTCGCCATGCGGGGAATGATCACGAGGTCAGGCTTGGTCTTCAGCAGGCGCTCGAGGTCTGGCAGGAAGACGTCGGCGTCACGCGCCGCCGGATGCGTCTTGGGCAGCGGACACCAGCGGGTCGCCATGACGATCTCGTCCGCGCAACCGAGGTCGACCAGCGTCTGCGTCGCGCCCGGACTGTAGCTCGCGATGCGTCGCTCGCCCGCGACCAACGACAGGCAGGAGACGCACCAAAGGATCCAGGCGCGCATCACGCAGAAAGCACCCGCGCCAGGCGCATCGCCGCGTCGAAGCTGCCGCGGTCCGCCTTGCCTTTGCCGGCGAGCTCGTAGGCGGTGCCATGGTCAGGGCTCGTGCGCACGTGGCGCAGTCCGAGGCTGAGGTTGGCCGCGGTCGCGAAGTCCACGGCCTTCAGCGGCGCGAGCCCCTGGTCGTGGTAGATCGCCGCGACGGCGTCGAACTCACCCTGCAGATGACGATGGAACACGGTGTCGCCGGGCAGCGGTCCGGTGACGTCGTGGCCGGCGGCGCGCAGGGCTTCGACGGCGGGCCGGATGATGCGGTCGTCCTCTTGTCCGAGCAGGCCGCCTTCGCCCGCATGCGGATTGACGCCGCAGACGGCGATGCGCGGACGACGGTCGCCCAGCTTCGTGCGCAGGGCGACGAGCGCGAGCACGGTGCGACGGACGTCCGCTCCGGTCACGGCGCGAGGGACTTCGGCGAGCGGGATGTGCCAGGTGACGAGGCCAACGGTCATCTTGCCGCCGGCGAACGCCATGACGGGCTCGCCGTTCCAGCGCGAGGCGAAGAACTCGGTCTGGCCGGGGAAGTCATAGCCCACGCCGGCGAGGCCCTTCTTGTTCACCGGTCCGGTGACGACCGCCGCGAAACGCCCGCCGGTCGTGCCGCGGGCGGCGAGTTCCATCGCTTCGATCGCGATGAGCTGGCCGGCATCGTCGGGGCGACCCGGTTGCGTGCGGTAATCGGTCGGTCCGACGGCGAGCCCGCGACCGAGCGAAGCGATCCAATCGGCCGGGCCGATGGGCATCACCGAGTCGGCCTGCTCCGGATGGGCCTTGAGCCAAGATGCGAGGAGTTCCGGTCCGACGCCGGCCGGATCTCCGCAAGTGACGGCGATGGGCAACGCGCTCATGCGGGCGAGACGAAGCGGCCGCGCTTGCCGCCGAGGAAGAAGTTCAGGAAATCGCGCCCTTCCGCGGTCTGGTAAGCGCCGGTCGCCAAGGCCTCCTGCGCGAGCGCGGCGCAGGCTCCCTGCGAGGCGTAGACGGCGTGATAGGCTCGCTTGATCTCGGCGACGGCGGTGGCCGGCACCGCGCGACGACGCATGCCGACGAGGTTGAGGCCGGCGACGAGGTTACGGCCGTGGGCGAGCGCGTTCGGCGGCACGTCTTCGGTGATGACGGCGTTGCCCGAGACGAGGGCGCCGCCGCCGATACGGCAGAATTGGTGGACCGCGACGCCTCCGCTCACGAAGGCCCGGTCGCCGACGTGCACGTGTCCGCCGAGCATGCAGCCGTTCGCGAGGATGACGTGGTCGCCGAGCACGCAGTCATGGGCGACGTGGCTACCCGCCATGAGCAGGCCATCCGTGCCGATGACCGTGTTCTCGCCGGGTTTCGTGGCGCGATGGACCGTGACATGCTCGCGGATCACCGTGCGGTCGCCGATGACCGTACCGGAATCCGTCGCCGGGTCGAAGGAGAGGTCCTGCGGATCGCCGCCGACGACCGCGAAGTGGTCGACGCGCACGCCGGCGCCGAGGCGGGCGCGGGCTTTGACGATCGCGTGCGCCGCGACGCGACAGCCGGCCCCGAGCACCGCGCCGGCCTCGATGATCGCGAACGGCCCGACCTCGACGTCGGACGCGAGGCGGGCGGATGAGTGGACCTGGGCGGAGGGATGGATCACTTCGGGGGGAGGGCGGAGCCGAACAGCTCGAGCTGGGCGGCTTTGACCATATCGTAGACGCGGAGCAGTCGGAGCAACTGCAAGGTGTCGGATTTAGCGTAGCTCTGGTTGGATTCGACCGCCTGGACCAGGTTCTCCAGGATGGTCCGGAAGGTGAGCACATGGTCCACGCCGCTCTCGCGGAGCAGCGTGATGCTTTCGGAGCGCTGCGGCTCGGCGGCCGGGATGCCCGGGAGCACGAGGACCTTGGCGAGGGGCTGGCCCTCGGTCGGCGTGAGGTCGGCGAAGGCCTCCTTGGCCGCTTCGACCGCTTCCTTGCGGACGAATTCCAGCAGGTCGCCTTTCTTGATCATCGTCGGCGTGATGGCCTTCGTCGTATGCCAGGCCTTCACCGCCACGACGGCGGCGGACAGGCCGGGCAGGTCGGAGCTGAAGAGCTGGAACGGGGTCTCGCCGCCGCGGCGGGGCGACGGATTGATCACCAGCAGGTCGCCTTCTTCGTCGGCGCGTTTCCGGCGGGATTGGACGGCGTACTTGCGCGACTGACGCACGAAGAAACCGTTCATCTCGAAATACTCGCGGACCAGACTGTCGTCGAAACCCGCCATTGGCCGCTAGGATGCGGTCGAACCGCCCGACTGGTCAACCCGCGATAAGGGTCAGAGGACGAAGTCGGCCGGCGCGATCGCCACCGTGAACTCGCCCTTGAGCGAGCCGCTCTTCAATGCTGGCACCAACTCGGCCAGCGGCGCGGTGCGGATGGTCTCGTGCAGCTTGGTGAGTTCGCGGCCGACGCAGACGACCCGGGCGGGGCCGAGGATCTCGAGCATCTCGTCGAGGAAGTCGCCGATCCGGTGGCAGGACTCGTGCAGCACCACGGTCTCGTCCGCCGGCTTGAGGCCTTCGAGGAAGCGACGACGGGCGGCGGACTTCGGCGCCAGGAAGCCGACGAAGCGGAAGGCGTTGGTCGGCAGGCCTGACGCGGAGAGCAGGGCGACGATGGCGCAGGGGCCGGGCAGGGGCGTGACGGTCAATCCGCGGCGGCGGCATTCGCGGGTCACGCGGAAGCCGGGGTCGCTGATGCCGGGCGTGCCGGCGTCGGTGATCAAGGCGATGCGGGCGCCGCCGGCCACCTTGTCGGCGATGAGCACCGCGGCGTCCTTTTCATTGTGCTCGTGGTAGGCGAGCATCGGCTTGGAAATATCGAGGTGACGAAGGAGTCCGCCGGTCACCCGCGTGTCCTCACAGGCCACCAGGTCGCACTCGGCGATCGCCTCGCGGGCCCGGGCGGTGATGTCGCCCAGGTTGCCCAGAGGAGTGGCCACGACCCAGAGCCGGCCGGCCGGGCGGCCGTCGGCGCCTGCGTCGCGGGCGGTCATCAGCGGCGGTAGCCGGAACCAGGCGTCGTGACGCCCGGGAGGCCGCCCTGCCAGTTGGCAGGCTGTGACTGAGGCAGCATGGAGTCAGCCGGCTTCTCGACGGTCTCACAGCCGACCAGGCCGCCGAGGCAGGCGAGGAGGGCGAGCGCGATGGTGAGGCGGGCGGACATCTTACTTGCTGGCGAGCTTGGTGGACGGCACCAGGGAGACCGCGGCGGCCTTGGCGATGGCGCCGAGGTCGAGGTCCTTGTCGGGCTGCAGCTGACCGTAGGAGAGGGCGCCCTTCACGGACGAGATCTGGACCTTGCCGATCTTCTTGCCGTCGAGCTTCACGTCGAACACGGCCTTTTCCTTGATGCCGTTGGCTTCACCGACGGAGAAGGCGACGATGCCGGACTTGGCGTCGAGGGCCAGGATGTTGGTCAGGACGGCGTCGGTGGCGGCTTCGACGGTGACGGCGACGGCGGTCGGGGCTTCGCCTTCCTTGGCGGGCTCACCGAAGGGGTCGCGCTGGAAACCGCCCGGAGCGTTGTTCTCAGCGGCGCGGGAGGCCCAGGCGTGCAGGGCGGTGTACTTGCCGCGGAGGGCGGCGGCGAGTTCTTCGGCCTTGGTGGCCTTGGCTTCGATCTCGGCGAGCTGTTCCTTGGTGAACATGCCGGCGGCCTTCTCGGTGGCGCGGACGAGGTCTTCCTTGACGGTGGTGAGTTCGGCGACGGCGCCGTCCTTCTTGCTGTTGGCGTCGGTCAGCTGGGCGGCGAGTTCGTCGCGCTTGCGGGTGAGGTCGGCGCGTTCGCCTTCGAGGGTGGCGTTGGCGGCGGTGAGGCCTTCGATCTTGGTCTTCTTGTCGGCGATGTCGGCGCTCAGGTCCTTCTTGGCCAGGTTGGCTTCTTCGATGTCCTTGCGCTTCTTGTCGAGCAGGGCCTTGACGCCGGCGAGCGAGGCCATGCGGGCGTCGTATTCCTTGCCGGCTTTGACTTCTTCGTCGGTCACGGCCCAGGCGGTGTTGGTGAGGGCGACGTCCATCTTGCCTTTCAGGAGGACCGCGAAGGCGACGGCGGCGAGGGCCAGCACGACGGTCAGGATGCGCAGGAAGGCGTTGAGCTTCGGTTTCATGGGGTAGGGGTAGGAAGAGGGGGGTTAGGAATGACGGAAGAGAGTGAGCCCGGGGTCAGGAGAATCCTGTCGAGTAATCGCCCCGGGGTTGGCGGAAACGTGCAGGAGGACTTTGAACACCAATTCCTCCCGCCCCTCAAGAGCAATTTCCTCGCAAACCTGCCGTGCGGAGAACCATTTGCCCTTGGATCTGGCCAAGGCGGCGAGGGCGGCGGCACGGATTTTCAGGGTCTCGGAGGCGGCCTTTTTGCCGGCTTCGACGCCAGGCTGGTGGTAGGCGTTGATGCCAAGGAGGTTGGCGTAGAGTCCGACGGCCCTTTCGAAAAGCGCGATGAGCATGCCGATGGCACGGGCGTCCACCTGCTGGAGGGTGATGGTGATGTTGGCGCGTCCGCTGCCGGAAAGGGCTTCGCGGGTGCCCAGCAGGAAGGCCTGCAGGTAGTCCCCGGAGGTCACGCCGGGTTCGACTTCCGGCGAGGGGCCTTCGCGGTCCTTGAGGACTTCGATGAACACGGCGAAAAAGTTATTCACACCGTCGCGGAGCTGCTGCACGTAGGCATGCTGGTCGGTCGATCCTTTGTTGCCGTAGACGGTCAGGCCTTGGAAGACCTGGCGGCCTTGGAGGTCGTGCTCCTTGCCGAGCGACTCCATGACGAGCTGCTGGAGATAGCGGGAGAAGAGCAGGAGACGGTCCTTGTAAGGGAGCACCACCATGGCCTTGGAGCCGCGGCCTTCGGTGAGGTGATGCCAGGCCAGCGCCATCGCCGCGGCCGGGTTGCGGGCGGCGTCGGGAATACGCGTCAGGGCGTCCATCTCGCGGGCGCCGGCGAGTAGGCCGCGGATGTCCAGACCTTGCAGGGCGGCCGGTAGCAGGCCGACCGGACCGATCTCGCTCGTGCGGCCGCCGACCCAATCCCACATGGGGAAACGGGCGAGCCACTTCTCGGTGACGGCGACTTGGTCGAGCTGGCTGCCTTCGCCGGTGACGGCGACGGCGTGGGCGGCGAAAGAAAGTCCGGCCTGCTTCCAGCGGAGCGCGGCTTCGAGCTGGCCGTTGCGGGGCTCGGGCGTGCTGCCGGATTTCGAGGTCACGATCGCGAGCGTGGTGCCCAGTCGGCCGCCGAGGCCGTCGAAGACGCGGTCGATGCCGTCCGGGTCGGTGTTGTCGATGAAGTGGACGCGGAGCTTGTCCGTCTTGCCGCCCAGCGCGTCGGCCACGAACTGCGGGCCGAGGGCCGAGCCGCCGATGCCGATGCAGAGGAGGTCGGTGAACTTGCCGGCGGAGCCTTTGACCTGGCCCGCGTGGACCTGCGCCGCGAAGCCGGCGATGGCTTCGACGGCCGCCTTCACGTCGGCGGCGATCTTCGCGTCGGGCGCGAGTTCCGGCGCGCGCAGCCAGTAGTGGCCGACCATGCGCTTCTCGTCAGGGTTGGCGACGGCGCCCTTTTCCAAGGCGGCCATGTCGGCGAAGGCCTTGGCGATGGCCGGCGCCATCTTCTCGGCGAAGCCCGCCGGGGCGGGCGCGCGGCTGAAATCGAGCGAGACGCCGAGTTCAGGGAAGTTGAGGAGCTGCTGGCGGTAGAGGTCGAAGGAAGAGGCCACGATGACCTGATTCTCCCACGCCGCGCGGGGCTTGCAACAAAAAGGGCGGACCGCCGAGGCGTCCGCCCTTTCATTTCCGCTCAGGAAGACCTCAGTCGCCGTCGGTGATGGCGCCTTCCGAGGCCGACTTCACCTGCTTGGCGTACTTGGCCAGGACGCCGCGCTTTTCCTTGCAGGGCGAGGGCTGCCAATCCTTGAGGCGGCGGGCGATCTCTTCGTCCGACAGGTCGAGGTTGAGCTCGTTCTTCACGGCGTCGATGTGGATGCGGTCGCCGTTCTTCACGATGGCGAGCGGGCCGCCGGAGGCGGCTTCCGGGGAGACGTGGCCGACGACGAAGCCGTGGCTGCCGCCGGAGAAGCGGCCGTCGGTGATCAGGGCCACCGTCTTGCCCATGCCCTTGCCCATGACGGCGCTGGTGGGTCCGAGCATCTCGCGCATGCCGGGGCCGCCCTTGGGGCCTTCGTTGCGGATGACGATCACGTGGCCGTCCTTCACTTCGCCGTCGAGGATGCCGCGGAGCGAGGCTTCTTCGGATTCGTAGACGATGGCGTGGCCGGTGAAGGAACTGCCTTCCTTGCCCGTGATCTTGGCGAGCGCGCCGTGCGGGGCGAGGTTACCGCGGAGGACGCGGAGGTGGCTGTCGGCCTTGATGGGATTGCTCATCGGGCGCACCACGTCCTGGTCGGCGGAGTAGGGGCCGACATTGGCGAGGTTCTCCGCCACGGTCTTGCCGGTGACGGTCATGCAGTCGCCATGGAGCAGACCGGCGTCGAGGAGCATCTTGAGCAGCGGCTGGAGGCCGCCGATGCGCACGAAGTGGGCCATGTTGTATTTGCCGCTGGGCTTCAGGTCCGCCAGCACGGGGACCTTGCGGCCGATGCGCTCGAAGTCTTCCAGGGTGATCTTGATGCCCGCGGAATGGCCGATGGCGATGAGGTGCAGGACGGCGTTCGTCGAACCGCCGAGCGCGATGACCGTGACGATCGCGTTCTCGATCGCCTTCTTGGTGATGATGTCCGACGGGCGGATGTTCTTCTTGAGCAGTTCGAGCACGGCCTTGCCGGCGCGTTCGCAGTCGACGAGCTTGTCCTTGGAGTTCGCGAGCTGCGCGGAGCTGTCCGGCAGGCTCAGGCCCATGGCTTCGATGGCCGAGGCCATGGTGTTGGCGGTGTACATGCCGCCGCACGAGCCTTCGCCCGGGATGGAGCACTTCTCGATCTCCTTGAGTTCGCCGTCGTCGATCTGCTTGGCGGCGTGCTGGCCGACGGCTTCGAAGACGGTGACGATGTCGGCGGCCTTGCCCTTGTGCAGGCCGGGGACGATGGTGCCGCCGTAGACGAACACGGAGGGGCGGTTCATGCGGGCCATCGCCATGACGCAGCCGGGCATGTTCTTGTCGCAGCCGCCGATGGTGACGAGGCCGTCGAAGCCTTCGGCGCCGGTCACGGCTTCGATGGAGTCCGCGATGATCTCACGCGAGACGAGCGAATAGCGCATGCCGGGGGTGCCCATCGAGATGCCGTCGGAGACGGTGATGGTGCCGAAAATCACCGCTTTTCCGCCGGCCGCGTCGGCGCCCTTGGCGGCCTCGGTGGCCAGGCGGTCGATGTGCATGTTGCAAGGGGTGACCATGGACCAGGTCGAGGCGATGCCGACCACGGGCTTCTGGAAATCGGCGTCATCGAAGCCCACCGCCCGGAGCATCGCTCGGCTGGGGGCGCGATCGGGGCCGTCGACGACGGCGGCGGAGTGTTGGCGGGCGTGCTCGGGAGTGCTCATGGGATGTGAAAAGTCTGCGGTTGTCAGGGGATGGTCGCCCCCTAGATAAGAGGGCAGGGAGCCGGACACTGAACCGCCCTTCCGCTTCCTTACAATCCGATTTAAGACTCCC
>JBJOMV010000073.1:0-10533 GCA_046052185.1 Verrucomicrobiota bacterium
AATCCGCTCACGGCCGAGCAGACGCACCTCCGCGCGTCGCTCGTCCCGGGACTCGCCGGCGCCCTCGCGCTCAATCTCTCGGTCCACGCCGACCCGCGCGGCCTCTTCGAGGTCGGCACGGTCTTCCGTCCGCAGGCCGACGGCACGGTCCGCGAATTCCTCTCGGTCGCCTTCGCGATCGTCGCCGAACCGGTGACGCGTTCCTGGAAGTCCCGCGAGGGCTTCGACGCCCTCCGCGCCAAGCGCCTCCTGCAGGACGCCGCCGCGCTCGCCGGCGTCGCCTCCGTCCGTCTTTCGTTCGCCGCCGCCACGGGCGGTCTCTGGCAGGCCGACCACGCCGCCGCCCTCGTCGACCGCGGCCGCGCCGCGGAAGGCGCCTGCGGCGTCCTCGATCTCCGCTGGACGCGTTCGCTCGGCCTGAAGAGCTCGGTCATCGCCGGCGAAGTCTGCTTCCCGCGCTCGGCCTTCGCCGAGGCCCGCAAGATCCCGCGCTTCGAAGCCTTCTCGTCCTTCCCGCCCGTCACGAAGGACGTCGCGGTCATCGTCCCGGTCGGCGTCGCCGCCGCCGAAGTCGAAAGCCGCGTCCGCCAGGGCGCCTCCAAGGCCGCCGGCAAGGAGTTCGCGCTGGAGTCGGTCAACTGCTTCGACGTCTTCACCGGCCCGGGCCTGCCCGAAGGCCACCGCAGCCTCGCCTTCGAGATCCGCTGGCGCCACGCGGCCCGCACCCTCACCGACGAGGAGACCAACCAAGCCCTCGGCGTCGTCATCGCGACGCTCGAGAAGGGCGCCGGCTGGACCGTCCGCCGCTGATCATCATGGCCGAAGGTTTCGACATCGACCATCTCGCGAAGCTCGCCCGCCTCAGCCTCACGGCCGAGGAGAAGGCGCTCTACTCTGCGCAGCTCAACCAGATCCTGGGTCACTTCCAGGCGCTGGCTGAAGCCGACCTCCCCGCGACGATCGACGACGCCCGCGTGGTCGATGAAGCCGCCCTGCGCTCCGACGAGCCGGGTCCCGTCCTCGGCGCCGAAGCCGTCACCCGCATCGCCCCCGCCTCGCGCGACGGGCAGATCTCCGTCCCGCGCGTCGTGGACGACGAATCCTGAGCCATGGCCGACGCGCTCCATACGCTTTCCGCCGCCGAGCTCGGCCGCCGCCTCGCGGCCGGCACGCTCACGTCCCGCGCCCTCTGCGAAGCCCTGCTCGCCCGCTACCAGGCGGTGAACGATAAGGTCGGCGCCTTCACGCACCTCGACCAGGCCGACGTCCTCGCGCAGGCCGACGCTTCCGACGCCCGCCGCAAGGCCGGGCAGGGCAGGGGCCCGCTCGAAGGCATCCCGGTCGCGATCAAGGACAACATCGCGGTGAAGGGCCAGCCGCTCACGTGCTCGAGCAAGATGCTCGCGCCGTTGGTCTCGCCTTACGACTCCCACGTCGCCGAACGCCTCCGCGCGGCCGGCGCGATCCTCTATGGTCGCCTGAACATGGACGAGTTCGCGATGGGTTCCTCGACGGAGAATTCCGCGCTGCGCAAGACGTTCAATCCATGGGATCTCGCCCGCATCCCGGGCGGCTCTTCCGGCGGCAGCGCCGCGGCCCTCGCGGCCGGCCTGGTGCCGCTCTCGCTGGGTTCCGACACCGGTGGCTCCATCCGCCAGCCTGCCTCGCATTGCGGCGTGGTCGGCCTGAAGCCGACTTACGGACTCATCTCCCGCTTCGGTCTCGTGGCCTTCGCCTCGTCTCTCGACCAGATCGGTCCGATGGCCCGCAGCGTCGAAGACTGCGAACTGCTCCTCCACGCCTTGGCTTCGGCCGACGCCCGTGACATGACCTGCTTCGGTCCGTCCGATCGCACCCTCGTCCCGGCCGGCGACGCCAAGAAGCTCCGCATCGGCATCCCGAAGGGTTTCCTCGGCAAGGGCGTCGCCCCCGAAGTCGCCGCCGCGGTCAACGCCGCCGTCGAGTTCTACCGCGCCCAAGGCTGCGCGATCTCCGAGGTCGAGCTGCCGTCCGCCGACCTCGCCGTGCCGACCTACTACGTCGTCGCGACCGCCGAAGCTTCTTCGAATCTCGGACGTTATGACGGCGTCCGCTACGGCCACCGCTCCACCGCCGCCGGCACGCCGGTCGAGATGATGACGGCCAGCCGCTCCGAAGGCTTCGGTCCGGAAGTGAAGCGCCGCATCCTGCTCGGGACGTTCGTGCTCAGCGCCGGTTACGCCGACGCGTATTACGTCCGCGCCCTCCGCGCCCGCGCGAAGATCCGCGCCGAATATCTCGCCGCCCTCGCCGGCGTCGACGTGCTGCTCACCCCGACGGTCCCGACGCCCGCCTTCAAGGTCGGTGAGAAGGCTTCGGATCCGCTGCAGCTCTACCTCGAGGACATCTTCACGATTCCCGCCAACCTCGCCGGCCTCCCGGCGATCTCGGTGCCTTGCGGCAAGTCCGGCCACCTTCCGGTCGGTTTCCATCTCGTCGGAGCGCCGCTCTCCGAAGCCAAACTCCTCGCCGCGGGCCGTCTCTTCGAGGCCGCCCATGGTTACGCCCACCAGCAAGCCGCCCTATGAGCCAAGTTCCTTCTGATTGGGAAGTCGTCATCGGCCTCGAGGTCCACGTGCAGCTGCATACCCGCGCCAAGGTCTTCGCGTCGTCCCCCTGGGGCTTCGGCAAGGAGCCTAACGAGCAGGTCGACCCGGTCGTCCTCGGTCTCCCGGGCACGCTGCCGGTGGTGAACCGCGAGGCGGTCGAGAAATCCATCCTCTTCGGCCTCGTCGTGGGCGCGGAGATCCCGGAGCGGTGCGCCTGGGACCGTAAGAACTATTTCTACCCGGATAATCCGAAGAACTACCAGCTCACCCAGAAGGATTTCCCGGTCGTCGTCGGCGGCCAGGTCGAGATCGAACTCCCCGGCGCCTCGCGCAACGTGATGGGCGAGCATAAGTTCATCCGCATCCACCACGCGCACCTCGAAGAGGACGTGGGTAAGCTCAGCCACGCGGGCAGCGGCTCGCTGGTCGACTACAACCGCGCCGGCGTGCCGCTCCTCGAGATCGTCACCGAGCCGGACCTCCGTTCCTCCGCCGAGGCCGAGGCTTTCCTCCGCTCCCTCGTCGCGATGCTCACCCAGGCCGGCGTCGCCGACTGCGACATGGAGAAGGGCCAGCTGCGCTGCGACTGCAACGTCTCGGTCCGTCGCCGCGGCGCCGAAAAGCTCGGTACCCGTACCGAGACCAAGAACCTCAACTCGATCTCGAGCGTCCGTGATACGATCATCTACGAGACCGCCCGCCAGATCCGCGAACTCGAAGCCGGCCGTTCGATCACGCAGGAGACCCGCGGCTGGAACGCCGAGCTCGCCCGTGGTTACGTCCTCCGCGACAAGGAAGACGCCCACGACTACCGTTACTTCCCGGATCCGGATATCCCGACCCTCAAGATCTCCCGCGAGACCGTCGCGCGCCTCGCGAAGCAGGTCCCCGAGAACCTTTACGACCGTCAGCGTCGCTACGTCGAGAAGCTCGGCCTGCCTTACACCGCCGCCTCGGTGCTCGTGAACGACCGCGCCCTCGCCGAATGGTTCGAGGCCGCCGTGGCCGCCCATCCGGCCAACCCGTCGGGCATCGCCAACCTCGTCGCCAACGACCTCCTCCGCGACCTCGCCGCTTCGGCCGGCGCCGCCGGCGCCTTCGACGAAGCCGCTCCGGCCCCCGTCTCGCTCGCGTCCTGCCCGATCAAGCCCGCGCAGCTCGCCGGCCTGGTCAAGCTGACCGACGACGGCGTGATCTCCAAGCAGCAGGCCAAGGAAGTCTTCACCGAGATGTTCAAGACCGGTCAGGACGCCGCCGCCATCGTCGACGCCAAGGGCCTCCGCCAGAACAGCGACACCGGCGAGCTCGAGAAGATCGTCCAGGAAGTCATCGCCGATCCGGCCGTGGCGAAATCCATCGCCGAATACCGCGCCGGCAACGAGAAGGCCATCAACGCGCTCAAGGGTCCGATCATGAAGCGCACGCAGGGCAAAGCCAACCCGGTCCTCATCGACCAGCTGCTGCGCAAGTTCCTCGCATGAGCGAACCGTCAGACTCTCCCCTCGCCGCCGGCATCAAGGCCGCGCGCGACAACGCCATGCCGTTGGCGATCATCATGCTGGCCGCGGCCGGCTTGGTCGTGGCCTATTACAACGTCCCGTCTGTCGCCACCGCGCTCAACCGTATCGGCGCCGTCAATCAGGCCAACCCCTTCGCCTTCGCGGCGATCTTCACGGCGATCACCTCGGGGCTCATTCCGTGGTGCTTCCGCATGATCTTCCCCGGACTGCGTCCGGCCCATCCGTTCGGCGACCTCATCCACAGCATGGTCTGGTGGAGCCTGATGGGGATGCTGATCACCTACTTCTACGGCATGCAGGCCGTGTGGTTCGGCGGCGAAGCGACGGTCGGAACTGTCCTGCTCAAGGTCTTCGTCGATATGGCCGGCTTCACGGTCTTCATCGGCGCTCCGTTCAACGCCATCTCCCACCTCTGGAAGGACTGCGGCTGGGACACCGCCCGCCTGCGCGCGGCGATGGGACCGGGCTGGTATCGTCGCCTGGTCCTGCCGAACCTGCTGACGAACTACTTCGTCTGGTTCCCCGGCACGCTGATCTTCTACAGCATGCCCACCGACCTCCAGCTGGTCGTCGCCAACTGCATCGGCTGCTTCTGGGCCCTGATGTGCGCCCGGATCGCGGCCCATTCGGGCGTGCCGACCACGGATATCCACGCCTGAGGCTAATTCCGGTCCGGTCGGCAACCCTCGCTTGAATCCCTGCCTCGCTTCGGCGAGCCTCCCCCTGTGCCCGATCTCTTCGGAGAAATCGAACCCGGCGTCGCCGAGGTGGTCCCGTTTGACGGCGGGGCCCGGGCCTACTCGTACTCCGTCCCGGCGGCTCTGAAGGAAGTGCTGAAGGTCGGCCAGCTGGTCCGCGTGCCGCTCGGCGGTCGCACGAGCATCGGCGTGGTCTGGAAATACCCGGCCGAGCCGCCGCCTTCGGCGCGCCTCCGCAGCATCATGACGCTCGAGCATGAGCAGCCGGTGATGACGCCTGACTGTTGTAAGTTGGCCGAGTGGATGGCGAGCTACTACGGCTGCGGCCTGAACTCCGTCCTGGAGACCGTCCTGCCCGCCGCGGTGCGCAAGGGCGTCCGCCCGGTGTTGCGTCGCCTGCTCACGCTCCTCGCTCCGCCCGAAGCCGAGGCACTCGCGAAGCTCCGCAAGAAGGCCCCGCGTCAGGCGCAGGTCATCGATTTCCTGGCCGCCCAGACGGAGCCGGCCGACCGCGCGAAGATGGTCGAAGGCCTCGGCATCTCCCAGCAGGCCGTCGACGCGCTGATCAAGGCCGGCACGGTGAAGGAGGACGCCAGCGTGCTCTGGCGCGTGGCCTACAACGACCCTTACGCCGAGGGGGAGACCATCGCCTCGGCCGGACATAAGCTGAATCCCGAACAGGTCGCCGCGGTGGATTCGGTCACGAAGACGCTCGATTCCAAGGCCTTCCGGGCTCACCTCCTGCACGGCGTGACGGGATCGGGTAAGACGGAGGTCTACGTGGCGCTCATCCGCAAGGTCGTGGCCGAAGGCGGCTCCGCGATCTTCCTTGTCCCCGAAGTCGCGCTCACGCCGCAGACGGTCGGCCGTCTCCGCTCCCGACTCGCCGACCTGGGCGCCAAGGTGGTCGTCTGGCACAGCCATCTTTCGGCCGGCGAACGCTTCGACGCCTGGATGGCGATGTCGCTGGGGCAGGCGAGGGTGGTGGTCGGCGCCCGTTCGGCCGTCTTCGCCCCGCTCCCGAACCTCCGCCTCATCGTCGTCGACGAAGAGCACGAGCCGTCCTTCAAGCAGGGTGAGACCCCGATGTATCATGGACGCGACGTCGCGGTGATGCGCGCATCGGTCCTCGGCGCGGCCTGCGTGCTGGGTTCCGCCACGCCTTCGCTCGAGACCTGGAAGAACGCTTCGGCCGGCCGCTACGCCCTCGAGGTGATGGCCAAGCGCGTCGATGACCGCCCGATGCCGGCCTTCCGCATCGTGGACATGCGTCGCGAGGTCCTGCATTCCAAGGGCCAGCACATCCTTTCCCGCGAGCTGACCGACGGCATCCGTGCCCGCCTCGAACGTCGCGAGCAGACGATCCTCTTCCTCAACCGTCGCGGGCATTCGCGCTCCTTGGTCTGCCCGGACTGCGGCGAGGCCGTCCAGTGCAAGCGCTGCAGCGTCTCGCTGACGTTGCACCGGACCGACGACACCGCCCGCTGCCACCTGTGCAACCACCAGGAGCGCGCCCCGGTGCTCTGCCCGAGCTGCCGCTCCCCGAAGGTCCGCTGGAAGGGCTACGGCACCCAGAAGGTCGAAGAGACCATCGCCCAGCTCTTCCCGCGTGCCCGCGTGGCCCGCATCGACGCCGACACGATGGGCAAGAAGGACCTCTTCCGGAAGGTGCTCTCGGATTTCCGCGCCGGTAAGTATGACATGCTCCTCGGTACGCAGATGATCGCCAAGGGCCTGGACTTCCCGCGCGTGACGCTGGTGGGCATCATCGACGCCGACCTCTCGTTGCAGCTGCCGGACTTCCGGGCCGCCGAACGCACCTTCCAGCTGCTCACCCAGGTCGCCGGGCGCGCGGGCCGAGGTGATCTCGAGGGTGTGGTCGTCGTGCAGAGCTTCCAGCCCGCCTCCGACCCTATCCAGTTCGCCAAGCGCCTCGACTTCCATGGCTTCGCCGCCGCCGAGCTCGAGAAGCGCGCCGAGTTCGGCTACCCGCCGGACCGGCACCTCATCCGTCACGTCTTCCGCGGCCGTAACGCCGAGAAGGTCAACTTCGTCGCCGACGCTTGGGTCAAGGAACTCGAGCGCCTGCATCCCGGGCTTTGCGAGGTCCGCGGCCCGGCCCCGTGTCCGTTCGAGAAGGTCCAGGATCAGCACCGCGTGCACATCTGGTATCTCGTCAACGGCGTGAAGTCGCTCCTCGCCGCCTTGCTGCCCTTGCGCGCCAAGATCCTCGGCGACGAAGACGTCATCGACGTCATCGACGTCGACGCGCAGGATTGCGCGTGAGGACGCTGAATGGAGGACTGAATGGAGGACAGCGTGGAGGGCTGAATGGAGGGCTGAATTGATAAAGATAGGGAAAAGACAGCCTGCGAAGCCATCCTGCCTCTGCTTCAATTCAGCCCTCCACGCAGTCCTCTACTCAGCGATCCACGCAGTCCTCTGTTCTTCGCTCAGAACCACCGCTTCCGCTTCATCCAGAGGATGATGCCGGTCGCGAGGGCGCCCATGGAGCCGAGCGCCAGGAAGTAGCCGTATTTCTCGCCCCACTCCGTGTGGATCTCCGGCATGAAGTGGAAGTTCATGCCCCAGAGTCCTACCAAGAAAGTCAGCGGGATGAAGACCGAGCTCATCACCGTCAGCACGCGGATGACTTCGTTGGTCTTCCGCTCCTGCTGGGTGTGGTGGTATTCCTGCAGATCCTGGAGGATCATGCGGGCGTGCTCGATGCGGTCGGCCGCGCGGATGGCGTGGTCGTAAAGGTCGCGCAGGAACATGTCCAGGGACGTCGGGAGGAGCGGGTGCTCGTAGTGCTCGAGGACGCTGACCATGTCCTTGAGCGGCTGGGCGAGGCGGCTGAGGCGCACGACGATGCGCTTGAGGCGGTAGACCTCGTTGAGGTCCCAGTCATCGGTGCCCTTGAGGATGGAATCCTCGAGCTCGGTGGTGGCGTCTTCGATCTCTTCGGTCTGGTAGAGCAACCGGTCGACCAGCGTGTCCAGGAGCGAGTAGACGAGGTAACCGGCGTGCCACTTGCGGATGTTGCCTTTGTTGTCGGCGATGCGCTTCTCGACGGCCTCGAAGACCTTCTCGTCGTTCTCGTGGAAGGAGATGACCCAGTTCTGGGCGGCGACGATGGAGATCTGCTGGCCGCGCGGGGTGTCTTCCTCGACGCCGATGCGGACGGCGCGGGCGATGGCGAGGAGCTTGTCGCCGTGTTCCTCGAACTTCGGACGGGACGTGGCCGTCAGGATGTCTTCCTGGGCCAGCATGGGGATGTCGAAGAACGCCCCCACGATGTGGACGATCTGCGGGTCGGTGATGCCGAGGACCTGGATCCAGACCATGCCTTGCTTGCCGGCGTAGCGGCCGACGGAGTCCAGGTCGGAGAACTCCTCCACCTTGCAGCTGGATTCGTCGTAGGAGATGACCCGGAACTTGGTCGGGACGGTCGATTCGAAGGGGGAGGCGGCCGGCAGCTGGCCCGGGGCGCGGCCGATCTCGGTGTCCTCGTAGGCGGCTTCCCCGGGCAGGGGGGCGGCGTCCGGCTTCAGGCCAAGGCGGGAGCGCAGGTCGTTCATGCGCCGTTCCAGGAAGGAACGCGCCCGAGCGACCTCTTGTTGGCGCCTCTGCTGATGCCGGCTCATCCCGCCATCATCCGCAGGCCCGGAGGCTTGTCAACGGGTTCGGCGGGGGCGCCGGCGACCGGACTCAGCCCTTCCGCTGGCCTTTGGCGTTACGGCGACCGTTCTTGCCGATGCCGAGGGTGACCAGCTTCCCTTGGTTCACCTTCTGGAACAGATTGTTCGAATTGGTCACTCCGAGGCAGTACAGGACCGCGGCCACATCATTGGCCTTGTCCTTGTGGACCAGGCCGGCGTTCGCGAGCCAGGTCGCGAGGGCGTGGTGGAAGTTCGGTGGGCTTATGTCCATCTGGTCGCCGCCGTAGCGCAACCAGAGCTCGGCCCGGTCCTTCATGGTGCAGTTGCCCCGCTTCTCCTGCCTCTCGTGCAGGAACGTCAGCAGGTCGTTGAGCTGCGCGGGAAGTTTCGACGTGGAAGGCTCGGACATCGGAAGAAGCGGTCGGGAAAGGATGCGGAGGGAGCGGCGGAGGAAGCGGGCCGGGCGGCGCGGTTCGTCAGCGAAAGGCTATTGATTAATTAAGCGACAGTTCGCTGGGAACACCTAATTACAATCTGACCTGTAATATTATAAAGTAATAGAAGCCGGCGTCGCGCGCACGCATGCTCGCGGCGGCTCCGGAAATTTCCCGGGTGGTGGTCGCGACAGGACTTGAACCTGTGACTTCAGCAATGTGAATGCTGCGCTCTAACCAACTGAGCTACGCGACCGTGACCCGGACTGGCATCATATCCCGCCGGGTAGGGCGGCGGGCAAGCCTGTTTTGAGGCCCGACCAGCGTCAGGCTGGTGAAAGGGGCTGGCGGCTTGTCTTTCACGGGGGTCGGCCTCATGTTGGGCGCAGATGGATACTTCCGCACCAGCCGCCGGTCCGCGCGTCGCCGACGAGCGCCTGATCCGCCTCACGGCTCCGGCGGGCGTCAAAGTCCTCGCTTTGGCGGCACGTGAGGCTCAGGGCCGTTTCCTGCGCGTGGCGATCTCCGGCGGCGGCTGCAACGGGCTGTCCTACAAGATGCGTTTCGTCGGCGAGGCCAAGCCGGCCGACATCCTGGTCCGCTCCGCCGGCGTCGAGGTCCTGGTCGATCCGAAGTCGGCCCTCTACCTCCGCGGCACCCACTTGGATTATTCCGACAAGATGATCGGTGGCGGCTTCAAATTCTCCAATCCCAACGCCAAGGCCAGCTGTTCCTGCGGGGAGAGTTTCTCGCTTTGACCAAAGGTCAAAGCGAGGGACAGGGCTAGGGCTTGGGACAGGGCTGGTTTATTTGTCTCGAGGTAGGGGCAGCACCGCGTGCTGCCCTAGTCTGTCGTCTTGGGTAGGGTCGGGACCGCGTCACGACATAGAGGCATTCCGTGAGAGGTCTGAATGGAGGACTGCGTTGAGGACTGAATGGATAAGTCGCACTTCAGGTGACGGGTGACGGCCATCGGGGCATCAGCCATTCGGGTTTCGGCATCTCAGCCGTCGGCTGTCGGCTCCGGAATCGGGTAGCGTCGGGACCGCGTCACGACATGGTGTGCGCGGGTAGGGCTGATTACTTTTCAGGTCTCAGGTCTCGGCCGTCGGGTATCTGGTTCGGCAGTTCAGGTTCAGGTGCAAGTCCCGGGTCTGATACCCGAACCTGAAGACCTGAACCTGGGACCTGAGGCCCGAGACCCGAAACCCGAGAAGGACGTATCGATCGTCCTTAGTCCGCCGGAATCTCGTCCTTCGCGCCGGCTTCGTAGCGCTCGCACCAGGCCTTGGACCACGCGGCGAAGTCGCCCGCGGCGATGTGCGCGTGGGCCTGGGCCATGAGGTCCTGCAGGAAGTGGATGTTGTGCAGCGCGAGCAACGTGCCGCCGAGCTGTTCGCCGGCGTGATGCAGGTGCCGCAGGTAGGCGCGCGAGAAGTGGCGGCAGGTGTAGTTGTCCATGCCTTCGACGAGCGGGCGGTGGTCTTCCTTGTAGCGGAGGTGTTTCACGCTGATCGGGCCGTCGGGCGTGAACGCGCCGCCGTGGCGGCCGATGCGGGTCGGCATCGTGCAGTCGAACATGTCGGCGCCGAGCGCGACCATCCGGAGGAGCTGGGGCGGGGTGCCGACGC
>JBJOMV010000074.1:0-10254 GCA_046052185.1 Verrucomicrobiota bacterium
GTTGACGAAGGTCTCGGCGCGGCCGACGCGGACGGCGAGGGGCACGGCGAGGAACGCGAGCGTGAACACGGAGCAGGCGCTCGCGAGGTGCGCCATGAGCTGGGTCTTCGCGACCATGCGTCCGCGCGCGAGGGTCGCGGCATCGGCGCCGGCCGGCACTTCCCATCCCTTGTCGATCGCGTCCAGGAGTTCCTGCGTCGTCAGCCAGCGCAGCTTGCGCTGGAAGTTGTCGCCGTCCTTGAAGACGCCGGCGGCCGGGAACTCGAGGGTCGAAGTGGTCGCGGTGGCGAAAGAAGACGGCTGCAGGAAGGCCTGGTCGCCGGCGGGACGGGAATCGAGGCGCGCGTCGGTGAGCGTGATCCGCAGCACGCCTTCGCCGGCCTTGGAGACCGCGCGGGCCAGCCGCGCTTCGCGGGCATGGACCGACTGGACGAGCCGGCCGCGGTCGTCGACGCGCCAGAGCCAGAAGTCGCGGAGGACTTCGCCCTCACGCGCGCTGGCGCGGATGACCATGCCGGGGAACTGGCGGTTGAGCTGGCCGGGCACGATGACCGACGCGGGGTTGTCCTTGGCGGACCCCACGAGCAGGCGGCGGTATTCGGTATTGGCGGCGGGCGCGACTTCGAGGTTCAGCCAGGCGGAGAGCAAGGCGCAGGCGGCGGCGAGGAGCAGGGCCGGGCGCGCGATGCGCCCGAGGCTGAGGCCGCCGGCCTTCATGGCGGTGATCTCCTGCTGCGAGCCCATGCGGCCGAAGGCCAGCAGGACGCCGGTCAGCAATCCGAGCGGGAGCGCGTAAGGCAGGACGCCGGGGATGAGGAGGGCGATGAGCTCGAGTCCCTCCCATCCGCTCACGCGGCCCGAGGCGACGGCGCTCGAGACCTGGTTCAGGATGTTGCCGGCGACCAATACGAACACGAACGCGCCCGTGGCGCCCCCGCCGGCGACGGCGGTTTCGGTCAGGACGTGGCGGTCGAGGAGGCGCACGTCAGCATCCAAGCCGACCACGCCCTTTTCTCCAAGGCGAAAGGCTCAGGGGGCCGCCTTCTGCTCCAGGTCGGCGGGCAGGCCCGGACCGCGGACGGCTTCGATCTCGCCCGCGCGCACCCAGCCGGTCTTACCGTCGGCGGTGCGGACGCGTACGTGCCCGTTGAGCGGGCGCTCGGTCCGCACGACATCCCCTTCGGCCACGCCACGCAGAGGTTCGCCGAATTGCGTCGGCGTCAGGCGGAGGGAGACTTCAGGGCGACGGACCACGGCGCGGGCGTCGAGCAGGCGGCCGCCCAGGAATCCGGGCACGCAGAGGGCGAGCACGGTGAGCGCGCCCACGAGGGTCCATTGGTTGGCCTCACCCATGGCGCGGCCACGGAGCCGGGGTACGGCGACGCTGAGCACGGCGGCCCAGAAGGCGGCGACGGCCAGCAGCAGCCAGAGGTCGGCGGTGAGGAAGGCGGCGTATTCTTCGACCGCCGTCGGCTGCGGACGTTCGACGCCGCCGGAATCCAGCCCGTGCCTGAGACCGGCGAGCGCGACCGGGTCGCGGGGGTCGATCAGCAGCGCGCGTTCCCAGCAGACCATCGCGCGGCCTTTCCGGCCGAGCCGCCATTCGGCGTTGCCGAGCGCCGCGAGCCGGGCGGCGGTCACGCCTTCGGCGCGGACTTCCGCGCTCCAGAGCTCGACCGCGACCGCGTAATCGCCCCGGGCGTAAGCCTGCTCGGCGGCGCTGGGTCCTTCGGCCGCGGCGAGCGGCGCGAGCCAGCAGAGGAGGAGCAGGGCGAAAGTCTTCATCGCGTGGCGAGGAGGCGGCGCAGGAGCGCCAGGTCGGCTTCGGCGTCCCCTGCGTCGGCGAGGGGCGCGGCCGGCGCGAAGCGGTCGGCGTGGGCGCGGAGGAAAAGTCCGTCGAGGCGGGCGCGGTCGGCGCCGGGCAGGACGCGTTCGACGTCGCTCTGGGTCATGGCTTGCTCTTCGGCGTCGAGCCGGGCGGCCACGCCGGCCTGCAGTCCGCGGACGACGGCGACGGCGAAGGCGCGGGCGTCACCGCGGCGGCGGCAGGCTTCGGCTTCCGCGAGCGCGGCGCGCATGAGGGCGCGGGCGCGACGGCGACGGCGGATCTCCGGATGCGCGGCGAGGTAGCCGAGGACGCCGGTCACGGTCGTCGCGACCACGACAAGGCCGAGGGCGGTCGCGTTCGCGGCCCAGAAACCGTCGGCCTCGCCGAGCGAACCGGCGGGCGAGCCGCGGAAGAAGGGCGTGGAGCGGTTCGGCTCGGGCGTCGCGAGGCCGGTGACCGGCTTCGGCTGGGCGGCGACGGGGGCGGCCGGATCGGCCGTCACGAGG
This sequence comes from Verrucomicrobiota bacterium, assembly GCA_046052185.1. GTDB lineage: Bacteria > Verrucomicrobiota > Verrucomicrobiia > Opitutales > UBA953 > UBA953. The sequence continues at coordinate 2,335 of JBJOMV010000074.1, forward strand.
TCGACCTTGGCCGGCGCGTTGCCGGTCACGGTGATCTCGAGCGGCGTGAACTCCAGCCGGCTGAAGGTCTTGGTCGCGGGATCGAACGTGGCGAGGCGGACGGCGGGAGTGCGCAGCTTGCCCGGCAGGCGCGGCACGAGCGTGTAGACGAACATGCGTTGGTCTTCCGCGTGGCGGCGGCGCTCGGTGGCCGGGAGGACGTCCCACGTCTCGTCGCCTTTCAGTTCCGGCGGCAGGATGCGGTCGAGGTTGCCGTCGCCGGTCAGGATCGCGCGCAGGCGGATGGGTTCGCCGACCTCGGGCTTATCCTTCGAGACCTGCAGGCCTTCGGCGACGAAGCGGCCGATGGCGCCGCTCCACTCCGGCGGGCGGCCGCGTTCCGGCACGTGCGCCACCGTGAGGCGGCGACGGAAGGCGAAGGGCCGGTCGCGCCCGCCTTGGTTGAAGGCGTTGGCTTCGCCGTTCTGCACCAGCATGATCCCGTTGAGGGAGAACTCGCCCGCGCCCTCGCGGATCGGCGTCAGGTCGAAGGTCGTCTGCATGCCTTGCCCGAGGTCGTCGGGCAGCGGCTGGCGTTCGGCGGTGACCGCCATCGAGAAACCTTCGGCGAGCGACTCGAGCCCGTAGCTCGCGACCACCGCTTCATCCTCGCCGCCGCGCATGCGGATGGCGCCGCGGACGAGTTCGCCCACGTAGAAGGTGCGGTCGGGGAGGACGAGTTCGGCGCGGGCCTGGGCTTCGCGGCGGAAGGTGACCTGGTCGCTGACGCGCAGGCGGATCTCCGGCACGACCACGACCTTGCGGGCGAAGCGCAGGTTGAAAGAAGGGATGACGTGTTCGCCGAGCTGTTCGGGGGCGACGCCCGAGAAGTTGAAGGTGGCCTCGTTGGAGTCGGGCCGGATGATCTGGCCGGACAGGCGCAGGGCCATGCCGCGCGGCGGCTTGATCTCACGGCTGATGAACTGCGCGCCGCCGAGCACGACGTCGGACTCGACCATGATCTGGAGGCGGAACGGCTGGCCCGGCGCGGTCACGCGCGGGGTGATCTCCCAGTTGACGCGGTCCTCCGCGCGGGCGAGGAGCCCGAGGCAAAGCACGACGCAGACGGAGAGGAAACGGCGCATCTCAGTAGTCCTTGCCTTTCTTGTCCTTGGGCTTGCCGCCGCTGCCGCCCTTGCCGTCCTGCTGGCCGGCGGGCATCTTGCGGCCGAATTCGTTCTTCAGGCCTTCGAGCGAACCGCGGGCCTCCTGTTCGGTCATCTTCTCTTCCTTGCCCTCTTCGCCCTTCTTGTCGCTGCCGGAGCGGGGCTTCGGCTTGCGGCGCTCGGGCGGCAGGAAATCCTCTTCTTCGTCCTCGTCGCCGCTTTCCGCTTCGGGCGGGAGCTTGTCGTCGGGGATGCGCTTCACCAGCTCGCGGATGACGTCGCGCAGCTCTTCGAGCTTCTTGCGCTGGGCCTCGATGGTCTCGTCGAGCGCGACGGTCTCGCGGCGCAGGGCGCGGAGTAGTTCCTCGACGGCCTCGGCGTTGGCCTTGCCCTGGGCGTCGGCGGCGTCGAGTTCGTGCGCGCCGCGGAAGTCGCCGACCGAACGCGTCCAGAGCGCGATGACGCCGGAGCGCTTGGTGACCATCGCCTCTTCCTTCGGGATGAGCTTCTTGATGGTGCGGTAGGTGTTAATGCCGCCGCCGAGCGCGGCCGTCGCGGGGACGTAGTCCGGTTCCCGGCCTTCGGCCTTCGCCTTGTCGAGCAGCTCGATCTGATCCTTCATGTCCGAGATGTCGGCGTCGGCCGCCTCGAGGTAGGAGCGCGCGATGGAAAGTTCGGTGACGTCGCCGGAGGTGCGGCCGCCCAGGCCTTCCTTGCCCTTGCCGAAACGCACGTGGCCGAGGTTGTGCAGGGCCGGCGGGCGGAGCGCGTCGTCGTCCCGGCCGAGCGAGGCGCGCAGGGCTTCTTCGGCGCCGGCCAGGTCGCCTTCGGCGAGGCGCTGCGTGCCGCGGTTATGCAGCTCGCGCGCGGAAAGTCCGGCGAGCGGATCGGTGACCTTCTCGGCGCCGCGGGCGGCGGCGGCGAGCAGCAGGAGGGCGAGCAGGGTTCTCATGGCGTGGTCGGGCGGCGGCGGGTGGAGAGGAGGGATTCGGCGACCAGCAGGAGGAGGGCGAGCCCCAGGAACCATTCTTCGCGGGGGATGCCTTGGCGGCCGGCGCCACGTTCGTCGGTGCCCGCCTGGATGGCGAGGCGGAGGGCTTCCATGCCTTCGCCGGCCTGCCCGAGCCGGACGAAGCGACCGCCGGTGGCTTCGGCGACCTCGCCGAGGGTCTTCTCGTCGAGGCGGCTGAGGACTTCTTCGCCGGCCGCGTCCTTCAGCGTGTCGATCGAGCCCGTCTCGCCGATGACGCGGATCGGGCCGCCCGAGGGCGTACCGACGCCTACGGCGTGGACGACGAGGCCCTTGCGCTTGAGCTTCTTCGCCATCTCGACGCCGCCGGACTCGAGGTCCTCGCCGTCGGTGAGCAGGATGAGCAGCTTGCGGTTGCGGTTGGAATAGAAGGCCAGCTCGGCTTCCTCGACGGCGCGTCCGAGGTCGGTGCCGCTCACCTGGATGCTCGTCGTGTCGGTCTCCTCGAGCGTGCGGAAGAAGGCGTCGTAGTCGCGCGTGAGCGGGCACTGCAGGAAAGCCTGGCCCGCGAAGGCGATCAGCCCGACGTTGCCGGTGCCCTTGCGGCGGACGAAGCCGGCGATCGCGGCCTTGGCGCGGGCGAGCCGCGTCGGGCTCATGTCGGCGACGAGCATCGACTTCGAGACGTCGAGGGCGAAGACGACGTCCTCGGTCGCGCCCCTCTGCTTCGTCTCTTCGACGCCCCAGCGCGGGCCGGCGAAGCAGGCCACGAGGAGGGCGAAGGCGATCGCGAGGGCGGCGTCCTTGGTGAGCCGGCGGGCGGCGGAGAAACCGGACACCAGCCGGCCGAGCAGCGTCGCGGAGGCGAAGCCGGTGAGGCCTTTGCGCCGACGGTGCTCCGTCCAGCGCAACGCGAGGAAGAGGATCAGCCCCGCGGCGGCGGCGACCACCAGTAGGCGCGGATCCTCGAAGTGCGGGTCGGTGACGTCCATGGTTCAGGGCGCGCGGGGCCGCAGGACGGCCCAGCCGATCTCGGCGAGGAGGAGGAGGGCGGCGAGGCCGACCCAGATGAGGCGGTGGCTTTCGTAGACGACCGCTTCGCGGAAGCGCACCTCGGTGCGTTCGAGGCGGTCGATCTCTTCGTAGACGCGGCCGAGCTGCGCCTGGTCGAGCGCGCGGTAGAAGCGGCCGTCGGCGATCTTGGCCATCTTGGCGAGCATCACGTAGTTCGCCGGGTTGATGGTCTGCATCGGGATGGTCCGGCCGAGGGCGTCGCGGTAGAGCTGGCCCGTGCGCGTGTCGAAGCGCGGCAGGACGGTCGGCTCGTCCTTGCCGAGGCCGATGCAGTAGAGGCGGATGCCGAGGGCGGCGGCGAGTTCGGCGGCGGGCACGGGCAGGATGGCTTTGCTCATGTTGTCGTCGCCGTCGGTGAGCAGGATGATGACCTTCGAGCGCCGGCCTTTGATGTTCTTCATCCGGTCGACGGCCATCGCGAGGCCTTCGCCGATGGCGGTGCCGGTCTCCTGGATGCTTCCGATGTGCATGCGGTCGATGCCTTTCTCGACCCAGATCTTGTTGATGGTGAGCGGGCTCAGCAGGTAGGGCTTGCCCGAGAAGACCACGGCGCCGATGCGGTCGTCGGGGCGTTTCGCGAGGAAGTCATAGATCACCTTCTGGCTGGCCTGCCAGCGCGTCACCTCGTCGCGCGCGGTGCTCATGTCCAAGGCCATCATCGACCACGAAAGGTCGACCACGAGCATGATGTCCACGCCTTCGGCTTCGCGTTCGATCTCCTTGTTCGCGGTGCGCGGTCCGGCGATGGCGATCACGAGCAGGATCGCCGTCAGCAGGCGCAGGAAGAGGCTCAGGCTGCCGGCGCGTTCGCGGACGGGCCGGCCGACCGCGCCGAGCAGCGTGGTGTCAGGGTAGAGGACCGCGGCGGCCCGGCCGACGCGTCCGCGCAGCCAGGCGTAGACCGGCACGAGCGCCAGGAGGAGGAGCGCCCATGGGTACTGGAAATCGAAGCCGAAGAGTTCCATCAGGCTTGGTCGCGCCGGGGTAGCGGCGGCGGGACGGGGAGGGGCGGAGGGGTCGGGAGCGGCGGCGGCGTGGGCAGCGCCGAGGCCGTCGGTGCGACGGGCATCGCGCGCGGAGGCACGATCGGCGGCGGCGTGGGCCGGGCGAAGGTCCGGCGGGCGTCTTCGACCCGGCGCGCGGCTTCGCGCACGCCTGCGATCAGCAGCGAGGTCTCCAGTCCGGCGCCGGCGAACTTCGCGGCGTCGGCGCTCCGCAGCGCGGCGGCCAGCGGCTGGCGCGCGGGCAGGAACACCGGGATGACGCCCGTCACCGTCAGCAGTTCTTCGGTGGCGAGCGACGGCAGGGCGCGTGCGTCGACGGCGAAAAGGTAGCCGCGGAAAGCGCGCGTGACGCGGGCCACCGCTTCGGCGGCCGGCAGCGACTCGGCGGCGGTGAGTTCCGCTTCGAGCTGGGCGTGGGGCGGACGCGCGGCCGGGGCGCGACGGAAGAGGCGGACGGCGACGAGCGCGACGACCGCGAGGAAGAGGACGACGAGCACGGCGACGCCCCAGTAGGAAGACCAGAAGCCGGGCGGCACCTCGGCCTTGGGGCCGAGCAGCGTGAACGGGATGTCTTCGGAGGGAGGCATCAGCGGCGGCGCCGGCGGCGTTCGAAGAAGCGGGCGAGGGTCGGCGCCACGGCGGCGCCCGGGTCGAGGCGGGCGACGTCGGTGCCGGCGCGGCCGAGGAGGGCGGCCGTCTCGGTCAGGCGGGCTTCGGCTTGGACCGCGAAAGCCTGGCGCACGGCCGACGAACTCGTGTCGACTTCGCGGATCTCGCCGGTCTCGGCGTCCTCGAGGGCGACCACGCCGACGTCGGGCAGGACGCGCTCACGTTCGTCGACGAGCTGCACGCACGCGGTGTCGTGGCGGGAGTTGAGTTCGGCGAGCGCGGCGGCCATCGCGTCGCCGCCTTCGGGTCCGGCGAGGAAGTCGGAGACCACGAAGACCATCGAACGGCGGCGGAGCGCGCGGCCGAGGCGGCGCATCGGCTGGACGAAGGAAGTGCGGCGCGAGACGGGGCGGAATTCGAGGACCTCGCGGATGATGCGCAGCACGTGGCGGCGGCCTTTGCGCGGGGCGACCCAGAGCTCCTCGCGGTCGGTGAAGAGCAGCAGTCCGACCTTGTCGCCGGCCTTGAGCGCGGAGACCGCGAGGCAGGCGGCGACGTCGGCGGCGCGTTCGCGCAGGGTCTGCTCGCCGGAGCCGAAGCCTGCCGAGCCGGAGACGTCGACGGCGAGCACCAGCGTGAGCTCGCGCTCTTCGCGGTGCAGGCGGACGAACGGCTTGCCCGTGCGCGCGGTCACGTTCCAGTCCATCGCGCGCACGTCGTCGCCGGGGACGTATTCGCGCAGCTCCTCGAAGTCGGTGCCGCGCCCCTTGAAGCGCGAGAGATAGGCGCCGACCATCGCGTCGTTGACCTGACGCAGGGCGACGATCTCGACGCGCTGCGCGCGGCGGAGGGTCTCCTGCGGGTGGGTCGGGACGGGCGTGGCCACGGTCGCCGGGCGGGCTTAGGGGACGCTGACGGCGTCGAGGACGCGGCGCACGATGGCGTCGGCGTCGACCCCTTCGGCGTCGGCTTCGTAGGTGAGGATCAGGCGGTGGCGGAGGACGTCGGGCGCGATGTCCTTCACGTCCTGCGGGGTCACGTGGTCGCGGCCCTGCAGGAAGGCCCAGGCCTTGGCGGCGAGGGTGAGGTTGATGGTCGCGCGCGGCGAGGCGCCGAACTGGAGGAACTTGGCGAGGTCGGGACCGCCCGGATGCTGGCCGCGGGTGGCGAGGACGAGCGAGACGACGTAGTCGCGGATCGGTTCGGCCACGTGGATCGCGTCGACGGCCTTGCGTGCCTCGAGGATCTCCTGCTGCGTGATGACGGCTTCGACGTCGAGCTTCGGCGAGGTCGTCGCCATCGCGTCGAGGATCTTGCGTTCCTCCTCGCGGGTCGGGTAGCCGATGTTGAGCTTCAGCATGAAGCGGTCGACCTGGGCTTCGGGCAGCGGGTAGGTGCCTTCCTGGTCGATCGGGTTCTGCGTCGCGAGCACGAGGAAGGGCGCGGGGAGCTTGTGCGTCTCGCCGCCGAGCGTCACCTGGCGCTCCTGCATCGCTTCGAGGAGCGCGGACTGCACCTTGGCGGGCGCGCGGTTGATCTCGTCCGCGAGGACGAAGTTCGCGAAGATCGGGCCGCGCTTCACGGCGTACTCACCGGTCTTCGGATCGTAGATGAGCGTGCCCACGATGTCGGCCGGCAGGAGGTCGGGCGTGAACTGGATGCGCGAGAAGTCGGCGTGGACGGTCTGGGCGAGCGTGCGCACCGAGAGCGTCTTCGCGAGGCCGGGCACGCCTTCGAGGAGGACGTGGCCGTTGGCGAGGAGGCCGATCAGCAGGCGATCGACGAGGTATTGCTGGCCGACGACGACCCGGGCGACCTGCTCGCGGAGGCGCGGCACCCAGGTGCCGGCGGCGTTGATGGTGGTGGACATAGGGGTGGGGAAGGGGCGCGCGGGGAGGCGCGTTCGGCGGTTCTCCGCCCACTTGTCAGCGTCCGGTCGGACCGGACTTGTCTCCGATTTAGCAGGACAACCGGGACTTCTCAACCGCCGCCTTCACAAAAGCGGCGAAGAGGGGGTGGGCGCGGTCCGGGCGGGACTTGAATTCCGGGTGGTACTGGACCCCGACCATCCAGGGGTGGTCCTTGACCTCGACGATCTCGACCAGGCCGCTCTGGGGGTTGGTGCCCCCCACGATCAGGCCGGCGGCCTCGAGTTTCGCCCGGTAGGCGTCGTTGTATTCGAAGCGGTGGCGGTGGCGTTCCTTGATGTTATCCGTGCCGTAGGCGGCGCGGGAGCGGCTGCCCGGGGTCAGGGCGCAGTCGTAGGAGCCGAGGCGCATCGTGCCGCCCTTGGTCACCACGCTCTTCTGGGATTCCATCAGATGGATCACCGGGTTCTTGGTCTCCGGGGCGAACTCGGTCGAATGGGCGTCCTTGAGGCCGAGCACGTGGCGGGCGTATTCGATCACCGTGATCTGCATGCCGAGGCAGAGGCCGTAGTAGGGGACCTTGCGCTCGCGGGCGAATCTCGCGGCGATGACCTTGCCTTCGATGCCGCGGTTGCCGAAGCCGCCGGGGACGAGGATGCCGTCCAGGCCTTCGAGGGAAGCGGTGCCCTTGCTCTCGAGGTCCTCCGCGTCGATGCGCACGACTTCGACGGCGGTCTCGTTGGCGATGCCGCCGTGGGTGATGGATTCGTAGACTGACTTATAAGCGTCCTGGAGCTCGATGTATTTGCCGACGACGCCCACGCGCACGCGGTGCTTCGGCTGCAGGAGGCGGCGCACGATCTCGCGCCACGGGGAGATGTCGATCGGCCGGCACTGCAGGCCGAGGCGCTTGACGACGACTTCGTCCATGCGCTGTTCGGCGAGCTGCATCGGCAGTTCGTAGATGGAGTGCTCGACGTCGCGGCATTCGAACACGCAGTCCAGGCCGACGTTGCAGTAGAGGGAGAGCTTCTGGCGGTTGTCTTCGCCGATCGGGCGGTCGGTGCGGCAGACGAGCAGGTCGGGCTGGATGCCGATCTCGCGGAGCTTGGCGACGGACTGTTGCGAGGGCTTCGTCTTGAGCTCGCCGGCGGCCTTGATGAAGGGCACCAGCGTGCAGTGCAGGAAGGCCACGTTCTCGCGGCCGGCGTCGTGCTGGAACTGGCGGAGCGCCTCGAGGAAGGGCAGGC
>JBJOMV010000075.1:0-10142 GCA_046052185.1 Verrucomicrobiota bacterium
CGAGATCAGCGTGACCGATCAGAACACCATCCGCACCCCGAAGGCCACGCTCACCCTCGTCATCCAAAAGGAAAAGGCCCTCTAAGACCATGAACGCTTTCAAGAAGAATCTTGGTTTCAACCTCGGGCTCATCGTCCTCGGCGGGGCGTTCGTCGCCGGCCTCGTCATGGCCTACCTCGCTTACAGCGGAGGCGTCGCTACCTCCGAGGCTCTGCGTCGCAGCAGCAGCACCGAGCTGGCGCTCTTGGCCGGACACTCCTTCGGTCCGGGGGAAGCCCCGGTCTCCCTCAACGACGACAACGTCAAGGCCGCCCAGGCCGACGTCGCCGAGCTGGCCAAGCACCGCGACAACCTCCGCGCCGCGATTGCCGGCAATCCTGACCTGGCCATCGCCGGCCGGCCGACCACCAACGGCACCGAACTCAGCGCCTTGCTCCGCGAGTCCGTCGACGGATGGCGCAAGCTGGCGTCCGACCAAGGCGTGAGGTTCGCGCCGAACGAACCCACCTCCTTCGGATTCCACCGGTACATTCATAATCAAGGGACTTCGCCGAAGCGCGACTTCCAGAAGGTCGACCAGCAGCGCCAGATCATCGATTTCCTCGTCCGTCAGCTCATCGAATCCCGCCAGGCTGGCTCGCCGTTGCTGATCGAGTCCGTCGACCGCGAACCGATCGAGACCTTCGTCCTCATCCCGGAAGGCCGCCCCGGCGCCGGCACCTATGGCCCGGACGGCGAGGCCGCCCGTAACGAAGTCGACGAGTTCAAGCCGGTCCGCACGCTCTCCCGTCCCGGTCTCGTCGACGCCCTTTCGTTCCGCGTCCGTTTCGTCGGCCACACCCCGACGCTGCGTACCTTCGTCAACAAGATCCGCAACTCCGGCCGTCCGGTCGCCGTGACTTCCATCGACGTCGGCACCACGACCCCCGAGTTCGAGAAACTCATGGGCTCTCCGGCCGCCGCCGCCCCGGCCGCCGCCGCGGCCGCCCCGGCCGCCGCCGGTGCTGCGACGCTCTCGTTCTTCGACGCCGCTCCCGCCGCCGCGGCCACCCCGACCCCCGCCGCCGCCGCCTCTCCGGATGAACGACGCGTCACGGTCGTACAGCGCAAGCTTTCGGCCTTCGTCGTCCAGATCGACTACCTTTCGCTCCCCGAGGAGAAGGCCGCCGCCGGCACCGAAGGCGAACCCAAGAAATAAAGCACTCCGGTCATGAATTCCCGCAAGGACATCCTTCTCGTCTCCCTTGGCGCTCTTTTGTTCGCCGCCGGTCTCGCCGTCTACCTGAGCCCCGGACTGATCGCGCCGCCCGTGCCCGACGAGGACGGCAAGACCGCGATCCTCAACAAGCTCCGTCAGGCTCCGCCGGCCGGAGGCCCCTACGTCGTCACGCCCCGCGCTTCGCTCGAAGACAACGTCAAGGACTGGCTCAGCCCCGAAGAAGACGAAGACAACTGGGACTACGATCTTTTCACCGCCATCGACGTCGCCTGGGATCCGGCGACCAAGGAATACGTCCCGCGCAGCCGCAAGGCGGACGTCCTCCCGCCCTTCGGCGTGGAACTCGTCTCCGTCGGCTACCCGACTTACACCTTCATGCTCAGCTCTTCCTCGCTGCCGCCCAGCCGGAAGGAAGAAGACCGCCTCTTCTCGCTGAAGAACGTGAAGACCAACCGTTACCTCGACGACTGTAAGCTGAACCGCCCCATCCCGGACGCCCCTTACCTCACCTTGAAGTCTTACCGGGTGGAAAAGGGCAAGGACGCCGACGGTTTCCCCTTCGTCCGTAATATCCTGACGGTCGATGACCGCCAATTTGGTCAGGTCGTCGAAATCGACGACGAGAAGCCCCTCGAGTTCAAGAAACGCATCGATATCATCCTCCGCGCGACGGACGATCCCGCCTGGACCCAGAACCTCCATCAGGTTGGGGATAAGTTTGAGCTCAACGGAGCGACCTTCGTGGTCAAAGGCATTGACTTGCCGTCCAAGAGCGTGACTTTTGAGAAGACCATCGTCCTCAACCCCAAGAGGCCCAATAAGAAGACTTTCGACCAGCAGACGCTCGTCGTCCCGGCGCCCCCGCCCCCCGCCCCTAAGACCAAGCCTGCGGCCCCCGCGCCGAAGGCCCCCGCCACCAAATAATTTTCAAAGCCCCCCACTCATGAAAAAAATCCACCGTTCGCAGCTCGCTTGGGCCGCTTTCGCTCTCGCGCTCGCCGCCGGCTCGCTCGTCGCCCAAGATGGTGACGCTGCCGCGCGCAAGCCGATGCTGCTCGCCGAGGCCCTCAAGGCTCGCGATGAAGGCAATCTGCAGGTCGCCAAAGAGAAGTTCGAGGCGATCCTCGCGATCGATCCCAAGGACATGGGCGCCAATGAAGGCCTGACTTCCGTCAACGCCGCCCTCGCCGAAGCCAGCGCCGCCAAGCAGTCGGCTGACGCCAAGGCCGCCGCTCCCACCGACGCCGCCCCGGCCCCTGCCGTTACCCCGGCTCCGGCCGCGACCAGCGCCCTCGACGAAGTCGCCTCGGCTCACCAGAACCGTTTCGACGAAGTTTCCCGCGCCATCGAAGCCGCCAAGGCCAAGGTCGCCGCCGGCGACCTCAAGCGCGCCCAGGAAATCCTCGACGGCGCCAGCGGCGCCATCGCCGCCATCCCGACCGCCGCGGCCCAGAAGCTCCGCGACGCCATCGCCCTCGCCAAGCAGGATCTCGCGGTCCGTCGTGACGCCGGCAGCGCTTCCGCCGCCCAGGATGAGGTCAAGCGCCTCGCCAAGGAAAACTCCGCCGCCCTCGCCAAGCAGGACGACGCCATCGACGCCGCCGAAAAGCTGCTCCGCAAGGGCACGGCTGAATCCGTGGACAAGGCCATCTCCGACCTCGACGCGGCCGATCGCGCCCTGGGCGCCGAAAGCCTTTCCAACAAGGAACTCAAGGAGCGCATCAAGGAGACCAAGGGTTCGGCCCTCGCCCGTCGCGCCCTCATCGCGATCGAAGCCCGCGACATGAACCGCGCCACGACCCTCGTCGCCGACTACGCCAAGCTCAAGGGTGAGCAGGATCCGGCCGTGCTCCGCCTCCAGAAGGAGCTCGCCTCCAAGCGCGATAACCCCACCTACCGCAACATCGACGAGCTCTCCCCGGGCGTCCGTAACAAGGACGAAAAGGTCAACGAGCTCCTCGTCAAGGGCCGTGCCCGCTACCTCTACGGAGACTACCAGGGCGCCCTCGACGCCTACCGCGAAGTCCTCCAGTACCAGCCGAACAATTCCGAATCCAAGGCCTACCAGATCCGTATCCGCCAGATGCTGTCCGAGAACTCGGGTCAGTGGAACCGTGGCGTGACCAAGGGTAAGCTGATGGAACTCCTCGACGAGACCTGGAAGCTCCCGGAAGTCTTCAATCGCGAGAACACCAAGTCTGACCTCGGCAACGGCAACGATCCGGTCACCGAGAAGATGAAGACCATCCGCCTGCCCGAAGGCTTCGTCGCCCGCGACGAACCGCTGGACCGCGCGCTCACCAAGCTCTCGAGCCTCTCGCAGACCTACGACAAGGACCAGAAGGGCGTGAACATCGTCCCGGTCACCGACGGCGGCGAAAGCCCCACCGTCAACCTGCAGCTCCGCGACGTCACGGTCTTCCAGGCCCTCGACTACCTCTGCAAGCGCGTCGGCTACAGCTTCTCCGTCAGCCCCTCGGGCATCGTCGAAGTCCGCAAGGACGCCGGTGACAGCCTGCTCGACACCCAGTTCTTCGAACTGACCCAGGCCGCCGTCGTCAAGATGACCGGCCAGGGACTCAACACCACCGCCCCCGGCGGCGCGGCCACCAATCCCTTCGGCGGAGCCGGCGGCGCGGCCGGTCCGGCCGATGGCAACCCGCAGGAAATGGCGATCAAGAGCTTCCTCACCCGCTCGGGCGTTCCGTTCGAACCCCCGGCGACCCTCTCGTTCGACGGTACCCGCCTCATCGTCACGCAGAGCCCGAAGAACCTGGACCGCGTGAAGAACATCATCCGTCGCTACTCCGACATCAAGCAGGTCCACATCGAAGCCAAGTTCATCGAAGTCGAGCAGAAGGCGCTCAATGAGCTCGGCGTGAACTGGTCGCTGACCCCGAACGTCGCCGGCAACGGCGGCGTCACCGCCGGCACCAACCTCCGCTCGATCAACCGCGTGTTCGCCCAGAACAACACCGCCCCCAAGAACCTGACCATCAACAGTCAGATCACCGACGCGAGTGGCAACACGACCAACAACCTCCAGACGTTCCCGAACGTCGCGCCGAGCTTCCCGGGCGGCATGAACCTCGGCAGCATCGCCAATACGTACAGCGGAACGGTCAACATCCTCAGCCGCGAGACCCTCGCCCTGACCATCCGCGCGATCGAAGAAAGCGCCGGCAGCGACCTGATGTCGTCCCCGAGCCTGACCGTCCTCGACGGCAAGACCGCCGTCATCAAGGTGGCCCAGCTGCTCCGCTATCCGCAGGCCTACGGCGACATCCAGTCCAACGTCGGCCAGGGTGGCGGCGGTAACGGAGGTGTCCTCGGCGCCGCCCAGACCTCCGTGGCGATCACGGCCGGTACTCCCCAGGATTTCACCGTCCAGGAAGTCGGCGTGACCCTCGAAGTGACCCCGACTGTCGCGGCCGATGACTCCATCGCCCTCAACCTCAAGCCGAAGGTGACCGAGTTCGAAGGCTTCGTGGAATACGGTGGTACCTCCGTCGCCTTGACCGGTGGCGTGACCGTCACCGTCCCGTCCGGCTTCTTCCAGCCGATCTTCAGCACCCGCGAAGTCACGACCGACGTCACCGTCTTCGACGGCGCCACCGTCGTCATCGGCGGCCTGACCCGCGAAGAAGTGAAGACCATCGACGACAAGGTCCCGGTCCTCGGTTCGCTGCCCCTCATCGGCGCGGCCTTCCGTTCCAGCGGCAAGAGCGTCGCCAAGCGCAGCCTCATGGTGTTCGTCACCGCGAACCTCGTCTCGCCGGGTGGCGCGACCCTCCGCAGCAACCATCCGGGCATGCGCGCCGGTGCCACGTTCTCCAACCCGACCCTCATCTCTCCGGGCGGCGCGGTCTACCGCGAGCCGATCGAAGCCGCGACGCCGACCGAGCCCGCGCCGGTCGTCACCGAGCCGGCCAAGTAAGCCTGGCGTCAACGCCCGGTCCGACAGGCCCGCCATTTGGCGGGCCTGCTTTTTTCTCGATGCGTCCCGCCGGCGGAGCGACACTGCCCGCATGCGCTGGCTGCTCATCGACGGTTTCAATCTGGTCTTCCGCAGTCACTTCGCGATGGAGCGCTCCAACCTCCGCCGGCAGTCCGACCAGTTCCCGACGGGCGCGCTGCATGGCTGGATGAAGTCGCTGCTGGACCTGCGCGAAGGGGAGAGGCCGGACCGTTGCGCCGTGTTCTTCGACCTCGGGGGCTCCGACCGCCACCTGGAAGTCCTGCCGGAATACAAGGCCCAGCGCGACGAGACGCCGGAAGACATCGTGCTCCAGCTGCCGGAGATCAAGCGGCTCACCGCGCTCCTCGGCTTCCAGGTCTTCGAGCGTCGTGGCGTCGAGGCCGATGACCTGATCGCCACCGCCGTCCGGATCCTCTCCGCGTCGGGCGACGCCTGCGTCATCGTCAGCGCCGACAAGGACTTCGGCCAGTGCGTGGGCGGACCGGTGATCCAGCTCGCCCCGCCGCCCACCGCGAATCCCGCGCTCGGCTGGCGGAGGCTCGATCCTGCCGCCGTGACCGAGAAGTTCGGCGTCCCGCCGGCGCGCATCGCCGACTACCTCGCGCTCGTGGGCGACGCCTCCGACAATATCCCCGGATTGAAGGGCGTGGGCCCGAAGACCGCGGTGAAATGGCTGACGGAGTACGGCGACCTCGAGGGCGTGCTCGCCGCGGCCGACACCTTGCAGCCGGAACGCTTCCGCGAGCAGGTGAAGGCCGAGGCCGAGCGCATCCGCAGCAATCTCCGGCTCGTCACCTTCCGGACCGACTTCGAGTTCGAACCCGGCGCGCCGGTCGCGGAGGACATCGCCGGCGTCGAAGCCTTCCTCGCCGAGATGGAGATGCACTCGACCCTGCGCCGCTATCAGGCCAAGCATGGACGGGCGGAATCGGCGCCCGCCGAGGAGCCGAAGGCCGCGACGCCTGCTCCGAAGGCGAAGGCGAAGGCCAAGCCCGAGCCGGACGCGCAGCAGGGCGAGCTGTTCTAGCCAACAAAAAGGCCCGCCGGTAAGGGCGGGCCTGATGGCGAAGGACCAGCGCGAGGCTTAGTTCTTCTTGTCGGCCTTCTTCTCGAGCTTCGGCGCTTCGCCGGCGGCGGGGGCCGCTGCGGCCTGCTGCTGGGCGTTGGCGATGAGGCCCTGGATCTGGTTCACTTCTTCCTGGTTGAGCAGGATGACGAACTTCGACTCGAGGACTTCGACTTCGTAATTGTGGGTGATCGAGTAACCGACGCTCTCGGCCATCTCCTTGTTGCCCTTGTTGAGGAGCTCCAAGGTCTGGTCGAGCTGGGTCTGGATGCGGGTCTTGTCCTCATCCTTCTCGGCGCGCTTCAGGAGCTCGGTGAGCTGGACGGCGGCGTCGCGGCGGGCCTGGAGGACCTTGGCGAACTGGTCGAACTGGATGACGAGGTCGAGGCCGCGGATCTCGGCGGTCTGCAGGAGGCGACGGTCGCCGCGGACGACGAGCTGCTCTTCCTTGAAGTTCTTGTCAGCCTTGGCCTTGGCGGCTTCTTCTTCCGAGACGACGGCGAAGAGACGGAGGGCGGTGTTGACGAAGGTCGCCTGGCGGTTGGCCACGGCGGAGACGCTGAAGCCCCAGACCTTGACGAAGACGGCGTCCTTCTCGTTGAAGTCCTTCACTTCGGCTTCGGCGACCTTGATCAGGGCGTCGCGCTCGACGGTGGTCAGGGCGACCTGGATGCGCTGCTGGAGCTGCTGGATGCGGCCGAGGTGCTGGCCGAGGGTCTGGAGTTCCTGCTGGAAGCGGGCGAGCGATCCCTGGTTGGAGATCGTCAGCACGACGCGGGCCAGGTTCTGGCCGAGCGGGATCAGCTCGATGACCGGGCCCTTCGGGGCTTCGGCGGGAGCGGCGGGGGTTTCGGTGGCGGACATGTTAGGGCGGGGTGGGGGTTAGGGGTAAGGGGGATTACTTCTTGTCGGCAGCCGTCGGGGCCTTGGCTTCGATGGCCTTCTTCTCTTCCTCGGTGATCTGGACGGAGAGACGGGCTTCGGAGGGCAGGGTGATGGCTTCGGCGTTGAAGTCGAAACCGCGGGCCTTCTTGAATTCTTCGAGGCTCTGGGAGAGGTCGTCCTGGATTTCCTTGATGGCCTTCTCGACCTTCTTCTTGTCGTCGTCCTTGGTCAGCTTGGGCTGGAGGTCGATGAGCTGCTGGAGCTGGGCCTTGGCGTCGGTGATGCGCTTGAGGGAGAGGCCGAAGGTCTCGACTTCGACCTGACCGGAGACGGTGTCGCGGATCTGGAACTTCTTCTCGCCGGTGGAGATGATGCTCTCCGGCTTGAAGTCCTTGGCGGCGGAGATCTTGGCGAATTCTTCGTTGGAGATCGGGGTGGCGATCACGGCCTTGGTGGCGACGAACTGGTAGGGGCGCTCGATGCTGAAGCCGTTGTAGAGCTTGGTCATCGACTCGTTGTCGCCCTTGAGCTTGGCGGTCTTGGCCGCGATGTCGTGGCCGCGGGCTTCCTTCTCGGGGGTGGTGAGGGCGTTATCGAGGAAGATCTGCAGGCGCTTTAGCTCTTCGACCTGCTGGCCGAGGACCTGGATGTTCTTCTGGAAGTTGAGGCACTCGGCGATGTTCTTGCCGACCCAGACTTCGGCGAAGTAGGCCTTCGGCTCGGACTTGGCGCCGCCGGAGAGCTTGACCTCAGGGGCCGGCGCGGCGGCCTTGGAGTCGGCGGGCTTGGCTTCCTGAGCATTCAGGGAGACGCAGAGGGCAGCCAGGAGGAGCGAGAACTTGTTCATGGGAGTGGGGAGGGAGGATTGAACATAGGCAAAGCCTAGGCATGGACTACCAAAAAATCGCCCACACCTCACTTTTTCGGAGGCTGCAGGGCTCGGTCGATGACCTTGGCCAGGTCCACCTTTTCGGCCTCCTTCTGGAGGACCTCATCCGCCAGGACCGCCCGGACTTTGGGGTGGTCAATAAATCCACTTAAGTCGTTGTTATTCAACAATTCGCGCACTTTCTTGTCCTCCCAGGCTTGGTACAGGGTCGGGTGGGCGGCCAGGGCGCGGATTTCGGGCTGAACCATCAGGCGCCGCCGGGCTTCGGGGTCGGCCATGAGCCGGCGGGTCTGCCGGATAAGGGTCCGCTGCTCGTCGGGGATCGGTGACCAGTCCTTGAGGTCCCGGGTCAAGGGCGTCGCGGCGAGCTCGTCGCGTACGGCGACCGTCCAGTGATTGGCGGGGGCTCCGGGGCGGGCGAGCAGATCGTAGACCGAGGCGACCGAGGCGATGATGCCGACCAGCAGCAGGAAGTAGAGGGCGCCGGTCCAGCAGCCGACGAGGGCTCCGAGCACCGGGCTCTCCGCTTCATCCTGGCCCTCGGGGGTCCGTCCCAGGCGCCAGAGCAGGGCGTAGCTGAGCAAGCCGGTAAGGCAGGCGAGGCCCACGACACCGGTGATGCCTCGGAGCATCCAAGGGTAGGAGGTGCCTTGGAGCAGGGCGTGACCGAGTTCGCCGCCGAAGAGCCAGCCGCTGAGCTGTCCGATGGTGAGGGCCGCGGGGCCGGCGAGCTGGCGGAGCGGTCCGCGACGATAGCCGCGCCAGGCTCCCCGGATCATGAGCGCGGCGAGGATTCCGGTCGCGACCCAGAGCGTCGGCGAGAAGGCGGCGAGTTCGGTCGGCATCAGCGTTCGCCGAGCACCTTGCGGATGGCGGGTTCGCGGGCTTCGATGCTCTCGGCGAGTTTGAACTGCACCAGCGCGCGGCGCAGGTTGTGGCCGGGGTAGCGGACCTTGAAGTAGACGTCGCCGGCGAGGTGGTCGGCCAGGAAGCGCAGGCCGAGCTCGAGCGGGATCAGGTGGATGCAGTCGTACAGGTGGTGGCGGTCGGCCGGGCTCAGGAAATCCTGCGCATGGGCCTGATAACCCCTGTGAAACATGGTGAAAAGATCGAGGTCGAAGACCACCGAACCCAGTTCGGGCGCGTCTTCGCCGGCCGGATTGCACACCGAGCGCGTGGCGTCGCCGATGTCATAATGCACCAGCCCGGGTTGCACGGTATCGAGGTCGACGATGCACGTCCCGCGGCCGGTGGCCTCGTCGATCATGATGTTGCCGACCTTGGGGTCGCCGTGCGTCGTGCGCAGGGCGAGGTCGCCGCGGGCGCGGGCTTCTTCGAGCACCGCGCAGCGGGCGCGACGGGCCTCGACGAAGCGCACGGCGCGTTTGGCTTCGACCGAGGCGTTCAGGCGTTCCTGGCCGCCGGGCGTGGCGAGGGCGGCGTCCATCTTCGCGAGGTAGCCCGGCGTGACGTGGAAGCCGGGCAGGGCGTAGCCGAGCTTCGTCGCGGGCAGGTCGCTGACCATGCGGTGGAAGTGGCCGAGCACGATGCCCGCCTCGTGGGCGTGCTCCGGGTTGCGGACTTTCTCGTAGGCCTGCGCGCTGGCGATCTGCGAGATCGCGCGCCAGAGGTCGCCGTCGGCGTCCGTCACCCAGTCTTCGCCTGACTTCGTCTGGATGATCTTGGGAAGCTGCCAGATGCGGTCCGCGCCTTCGGCTTCCTGCTCGAGCTTGGCGTGACAATGGTCGGTGAGCACGCGCATGTTCTGCATGATCACTTCCGGCTGCGGGAAGACCGCCTTGCGGATGCGCTGCACGATGAAGCGCTGCTCCGAGAAGGTCGTCCGGAAGATCGCGAGGTACGTGTCGTTGACGTTGCCCGAACCATAGGGTTCGACTGTCACGAGCCGTCCTTGGACGTCGAACTGGCGGGCGATCAGGGCGGCTCGCATGGGGCTGGAGCCACCTTTGCCTTATTTTTCCCCGCTGGCGAGGGCATTTCCCCTGTCGCCAAGGCTTGATTTCCGCCTCGGGCCGCCCATGTTCTTCCTTCCTCTGCGCCGCCACCTTAGCTCAGCTGGTAGAGCATCTCATTCGTAATGAG
>JBJOMV010000076.1:0-9782 GCA_046052185.1 Verrucomicrobiota bacterium
CGTCGCCCTCGTGCTTGCCGATGCCGGTGCCGCAGGCGGTGATGATCGTGCGGATCTCCTCGTTGGAGAGGATCTTGTCGATGCGGGCCTTCTCGACGTTGAGGATCTTGCCCTTGATCGGGAGGATCGCCTGGTAGCGGCGGTCGCGGCCCTGCTTGGCGGAACCACCGGCCGAGTCGCCTTCGACGATGTAGAGTTCGCAGACGGACGGATCGCTCTCGGAGCAGTCGGCCAGCTTGCCGGGGAGGCCGCCGGAGGACATGGCGGACTTACGGACCGTCTCGCGGGCCTTGCGGGCGGCTTCGCGGGCGCGGGCGGCGTTGAGGCACTTGTCGACGATGCGACGGCCGGTCTTCGGGTCGCGCTCGAGGTAGTACTTGAGCTGCTCGCCGACGACGGAGGTCACGATGCCTTCGACTT
Source organism: Verrucomicrobiota bacterium (assembly GCA_046052185.1). GTDB lineage: Bacteria > Verrucomicrobiota > Verrucomicrobiia > Opitutales > UBA953 > UBA953. The sequence goes on from JBJOMV010000076.1 coordinate 421, forward strand.
CCGGGTTCGTCAGGCGGGTCTTGTTCTGGGACTGGAACTTCGGGTCAGGGTGCTTGACGGAGATGACGGCCACGAGGCCTTCGCGCATGTCGTCGCCGTTGAGCTTGGCGTCCTTGTCCTTGATGAGGTTGTTGGACTTCGCGTAGTGGTTGATCACGCGGGTGAGCGCGGAACGGAAGCCGGAGAGGTGGGTGCCGCCTTCGGGCTGGTTGATCAGGTTGGTGTAGCTGAAGACCATCTCGTCGTAGCGGTCGTTGTACTGCAGGGCCACGTCGATGGTCATGCGGCGCATGCCTGGCTTGGGCTTCTCGCCGTCGGCCATCACGCGCGGGTTGGCGAGGTCGGTGAAGTCCACTTCGGCGGCCATCAGGATGGGCTTGTCGAAGAGACGCTCCTCGTTGGCGTTGAGGAAGGAGACGTACTCGGCGATCCCTTCCTTGAACTCGAAGCGGTCGGCGCGGTTGGAACGGTGATCCTTCATCTCGACCGTGATGCCGGGGACGAGGAACGCCAGCTCGCGCATGCGGCGCACGAGCGTGTCGTACTTGAACTCCTGGGTGGCGACGAAGATCTCCGGGTCCGGGTGGAAGGTGATCTTCGTGCCGGTGCGCTTCGTCTTGCCGATGACCTTGATGGACTGCGTGACTTCGCCGCGGCAGAACTTCATCTGGTGGACTTCGCCTTCGCGGCTGACTTCCGCGATGAAGCTGTCGGAGAGGGCGTTGACGCACTTCGCGCCGACGCCGTTCAGGCCGCCGGACACCTGGTAGGCGCCCTTGTCGAACTTGCCGCCGGCGTGGAGATTGGTGAGCACCAGCTCGAGCGTCGGGACTTTTTCTTCCGGGTGCATCGCGACGGGGATGCCGCGGCCGTCGTCTTCGACGGAAAGGGAGCCGTCCGCATGGATCTCGACCTTGATGCTCTTGCAGTAACCGGCGAGGGCTTCGTCGATCGAGTTGTCGACGATCTCATACACGCAGTGGTGGAGGCCGGTCTCGTTCGTATCGCCGATATACATACCGGGTCGCTCGCGGACGGCCTTGAGGCCCTTGAGGCGCTTGATGTCGGAAGCGCCGTAGCTTTCATTGCCGGCGTGCTTGCCGCGATTCGGGGTTTTCTCGGAATTTTCGCTCATGTCTAGGTGTGTAAATAAATGATATTTCCCCGCCCGCAGGAGGGGTCTTTTCATGCTGTTTTTCACAGGGGTATCTGCAACAGGAAACACCCTCGCCGTGAATGTTTTTGGCCGCCCAGAAATGACTCACAATCAACCCCTTACGAAAACTTATAGGGGGTGTAAGAAACCGTTGCTCACACGTTACTCACAGCCTTTTTCCGACCGGTCAGAAGCCCCCGCCGAACAGGACTTCAGGCGGGTCCGAAAAAGGCCGCGATCGGACCCAGCGCCGCCTCGCCCGTATCTTCCAGGACATAGTGGCCGGCGTCGGGGAAAAGGAGCTGCTGGGCCGACGGGAAACGGCGAACGAACCCCTCCAAGAAGGTCTGGTCGAAACAGAAGTCCCGTAGGCCCCAGCAAAGCAGCATCTGCTTGTCCTTGAGGCCAGCCAAAGAGGCTTCCACCCCGGCCAGGACGCTTCGGGTGGGGTGTTCGGCCTCCATCGGGATATCGGCCACGAAGTCCGCGACCGCCCGGCGGACCGAAACGGACCCGTAGGGGGCCAGGAAACCCGCCTTGGCGGCTGGGCTGAGCGGCTTTTCGACCGACATCCAGGTGGCCGGCCAGGCGAAGCCGTTGAGGCCTTGGACGATGAATCGGCCGATCAAGGGGGCGCGGCAGAGGGCGATCCGGGCGGGGATGCGCTCGGAGAGGAAGGCTCCGGTATTGGTGACGAGGATCTTCCCCACCCTTTCCGGGCGACGGCCAGCGACGCCGAAGCCGATGGCTCCACCCCAATCATGCACCCCTAGGTCGAACTCCTTGAGTCCGAGATGGGCGATGAGGGCTTCGACGTCGGCGATGCGGTCGGCCAGGCGGAGGAAACGATCGGGGCGGGCGGACAGGCCCATGCCGACATGGTCGGGAGCGATGACGCGACGTCCTTGGGCGGCGAGCTTCAGGATCAGGTCACGCCAGAGGAACGACCACGACGGATTGCCGTGGAGCAGCAGCACCGGACGGCCGTCACGCGGACCGTGGTCGACGTAACTCATGCGTCCCGAGAGCGCGGCGAAATCCTTCGGCGCGAAGGGGTAGAGCGCCTGCACGGCGGGCGAAAGGTCGGAAGCGTTCATCGGCATTCGACGGCGAGCATCATGCTGGCGAGACCGCTGCCGATGCCCAGCAGCGCGACGCGTTCACCGGGCTTGATCCGGCCTTCGGCGATTCCCAAGGCCAGCGTGGCGGGCACGGAGACGGAGCCCACGTTGCCGAGACGATCGAAGCTCTGGTAATCCTTGGCGGGATCGAGGCCGAGCTTCTCGAACAGCAGCGAGGAATGGCGGCGGCCCACCTGGTGCGTGACCACGCGATGCGGCGTGGATTCGTCCCAGCCGGTGACACCTTTGAAGCGACCCCAGCAACGCTGGGCGAGCGCGACGCCGGCGGCGAGCAGCGCTTCGGAGTCGGTGCGCATGTCGAGTTCGGCGAAGGAAGTGTCGCCTTCGCAGAGTCCGTTCGCGGAAGAATCGGTTTCGGCGGCTCCGCCGAGGAGGCGGATCGCGCCCGGGCCGGCGAGGTCATCACGGGAGACCACCGCGGCCGCGCCACCCGCGCCGATGGTGAGATTGGCGAAGTACGGCTTGATGGTCTCACGCGTGAGCGCGAGGTCTTCGTTCAGCATGCGGATCGTGCGCTCCACGAGCGGACGACCGTCTTCACCGGAACAGACGAGCGCGCGACGGATCTGGCCGGACTCCACCATGCCCGCGGCGAGCGCGACGGCGTTGAGGAAGCCCAGGCAGGCGTTCGAGACGTCGAGGATCTGCGCCTGCGGGCCGAGGCCGAGCAGTCCGTGCACATAAGCGGCGGTCGAAGGCTCGAGGCGGTCGCGGCAGACCGAAGAATGAATCAGCAGGTCGATGTCGGCCGGACCCACGCCGGCGGCCTGCATGGCGCGACGCCCGGCCAACGAGGAAGCGGCGGACGGACGGATGGCCTGCGGCCAGAAGCGGCGCTCGCGGATGCCCGTCATCAGTTCGAGACGGCCCTCCGGCAGCTTCAGGCGGCCATAGAGCGGCGCCAGGCGACGTTCGACCTCGTCGGAGGTCCAGACCTCGGGAGGCAGTTCGGCGACGAGGCCGGAAAGGACGGTGCGCTGGAAGATCACGAGCCGGGGAGACGGGAAGAAGCGGCCACGAGTTCTTCGTCGAAGAAATTCCAGCCCATGCCGGCGTCGACCACGATGCCCTGGCCGTTGACCCCGCTCGAGCGGGGCGAGAGCAGCCAGACGGCCGTGTCGGCGACCTCCTGGGTCTTCAGGGCCTCCTTGCGGAAGGTCATCTTCTCGGCGTGCAGGTAGTTGTGGAGATAACCCGGGATGCCGGCGCTCGCGCTCGTCTTGAGCGGGCCGGCGTTGACGGAGTTGAAACGCACGCGCGAATCGGCCGAGAAGGATTTCGCGAGGAAGCGGCTGGCGGATTCGAGGGCGGCCTTGATCGGCGACATGTAACCGTAGTTCGAGGCGGTCACCTGCGAGGAGATGCCGATCGAGACGACGGACGCGTCGGCCTTCAGGTGCGGCTTGAGCGCGCGGGCCAGCTCGACGAGGGAGAACGCGGAGATCGCGGTGGCCTGCAGGAAGTCGGCGCGGACCGTCTCGTGGAACGGCTGCATGCCCTTGGAGAAATTGGCGAAAGCCACGCTGTGCAGGACGCCGTCGAGCGGGCCGTGCTCACGGCCCACGGCGGCCGCGAGCTGCTGCGTCTGGGCTTCGTGCTCGAGGTCGCAGAGATAGACCGGCTTGCCGTCGAGCAGGCCCTTCAGGGAGTCGAGGCGGGCCTGCGAGCGTACCGAGTAGACGACCTTGGCGCCTTCGGATTCCAGGGTCTTGGCGACGTGCCAGGCGACGGACTTCTTGTTCGCGACGCCGAGGACGAGATAGGTCTTACCGGTGAGGCCGAGGAAGGACATAGGTCAGGCGGGTTGGTCGACGAGGGCGAGGGCGAAGCGGATGGTCAGGACGGCCTTGCCGTCGCGACGCACCGTGCCCGTCAGGAAGTGGAACTGCTGGAGCGTCTCGACGAGCTTCACTTCGATCGAGACCGTGTCGCCCGGCTTCACCATCCCCTTGAACTTGGCCTCTTCGATACGGCAGAGCACCGGGGTCTTCCCGTCCGGGGCGCCGCCCTCGGACTGGAGCTTCTTGGTCAGGAAGACCGCGCCCGCCTGGAAGACGGACTCGCAGAGCAGGACACCCGGGGTGATCGGGTTGCCCGGGTAGTGGCCGGAGTAGAAAGGCTCGTCCGCCCGGAAGGTGCGGGTGCAGGTGGCCCCATCGGCCCGGACCTCGTCGATGCGGTCCAGGAAGAGGAACGGCGGGCGATGAGGGATGGTGTCGAGGACGGCCTGCAACATGGGGTTATTTTTGCCCCCGGAAAGTCGGACAAGCGACACAAAACACCGGCGGTCGCGTTTGCCTTTTACGGGCGGCCGCCCAACCTGATGCGCATGAAGACTCTCTTCGCTACCCTCCTCATGTCCCTCCTCCCCTTCTTCGGTGACGCGGCTGAAAAGCTCGCCGTCGGCGCCTCCATCCCGGACGTCACCTGCAACGACCAGGACGGCAACGCCGTCTCCCTCGCCAAGGAAGGCTCCAAGGGCTACCTGCTCGTCTACTTCTACCCGAAGGCCAAGACCGGCGGCTGCACCAAGCAGGGCTGCTCGCTCCGCGACAACTGGTCCGAACTTCAGAAGGCCGGCGTGAACGTCCTCGGCGTCAGCACCGACGACGAGAAGCTCCAGAAGGAATTCAAGGAAGAGCAGAAGTTCCCCTTCCGCCTCCTCGCCGACAAGGAGAAGAAGGCCGTCACCGAGGCCTTCGGCGTGAAGAACATGATCGGCATGGCAGGTCGCAGCGCCTTCCTCTTCAAGGACGGCAAGTGCGTGTATGCCGACCACAAGGGTCACACCGGCGACCAGGCCCAGGTGATCCTCGCCTTCCTCGCCGGCGCGAAGAAGTAAGCGTAAGCCAACCCGCCAACAGAAAGGCCGCCTCGAGCGAGGCGGCCTTTTTTGCGTCCTGACGCGGACCTCAGTGGCCCTTGATCGGGAACAGGTCGGTCACGCTGTTGTTGCCGTGGATGCGACGGATCGCGTCGGACAGCAGCGGGGCGATGGAAAGCACCGTGATCGGCAGGTCCTTCGGCCATTCGGCCGGGACGGAGTTGGTCGTGATGACCTCGTCGATGACGCCGCGGCGCAGGCGCTCGTAGGCGATGTCCTGGATCATGCAGTGCGAGACGACGGCGCGCACCGAACGGGCGCCGTTCTTCTTGAGCAGTTCGGCGGCGGCCACGAGCGTGCCCGCGGTCTCCGTCATGTCGTCGACCAGGATGATGTCGCGGCCTTCGACCTCGCCGACGAGGCTCGTGGCCTGGACGGTGGTCGCGCTCGTGCGGCGCTTGGCGACGAAGCCGTACGGCAGGTTGAGCATGTCGGCCACGGCCGAGGCGTACTTCAGGCCGCCCACGTCGGGCGAGAAGACCGTGGCGTCCTTGAGCCAGGGCTTGTCCTTGATGTGTTTGTAGAAGACCGGCGAGGCGTAGAGATGGTCGACCGGGATGTCGAAGAAGCCTTGGATCTGCTGGGCGTGCAGGTCGACCGTCAGGACGCGGTTGGCGCCGGCGGCGGTGAGCAGGTTGGCGACGAGCTTGGCCGTGATCGGCACGCGGGGCTTGTCCTTGCGGTCCTGGCGGGCGTAGCCGAAGAACGGGATCACCGCCGTGATGCGCGCGGCGGAAGCACGGCGGAGCGCGTCGATCATGATCAGCAGCTCCATGATGCGGTCGTTGGCCGGCGCGCAGGTCGGCTGGACCACGTAGACGTCGCAGCCGCGGATGTTCTCGTTGATCTGCACGAACGTCTCGCCGTCGGGGAAACGGTTGACGGTCGCGGTGCCGAGGGGGACGCCGAGATGTTCGCAGATTTCCTTGGCCAGCGCCGGGTTGGCGTTGCCGGTGAAAATCTTCATCTCAGGGAGGCTCATGTCGGTTAGCGTTTAGCAGAGTCCAAGGAGGCGGTCAGCGAATCAACCTTTTTGAACAAATCGGGCAGACGGCGCGAAAGGACGACCAGGCGACGCTCCAGGCCGAAGGGCACGGCGGGCGTGCCGTTCATGAAGCCGTCGGCGGGCACGTCCTCGAAGAGGCCCGTCTGGGCGCCGAGCTTGACGCGGTCGCCGAGGGTAAGATGGCCGGCCACGCCGGACTGGCCGCCCAGGACGCAATGGTCGCCGAGGGTCGTGCTGCCGGCGATGCCGACCTGCGCGGTGATGAGGCATTGGCGGCCGATGCGCACGTTGTGGGCGATCTGGACGAGATTATCGATCTTGGTGCCCCGCCCTACCACCGTCTGGCTGAAGCGGGCGCGGTCGAGGGTCGAGTTGGCGCCGACCTCGACGTCGTCCTCGAGGACCACGTTGCCGATCTGCGGGATGCGGCGGATCTCGCCGTCGACGGGCTCGTAGCCGAAGCCGTCCGAACCGATGACGGCGCCGGACTGGAGGCGGCAGCGGGCGCCGAGGACGCAGTAGTCGCCGACGACGACGCCGGGCTTGAGCCAGCAATCAGCGCCGACCGAAGCGCGGGGGCCGACGTGGCAGCGGGCTTCGAGGACCGCGCCGGCGGCGACGACCGCGCCTTCGCCGATGACGCAGAGCGGACCGACGTGGGCGGAGGGATCGACCTTGGCCGAAGCCGCGACGACGGCGGTCGCGTGGATGCCGGCCGGAGGGCGCGGCCAGAGGCGCGCTTCGAGCACGCCGCAGAACAGGGCGAGGGCGTAGGACGGATTGGCGACGCGGAGGAAAGCCTGGCCGGCGGCCGGCTTGCCCGCGAAAGCGACGGGCACGAGGACCGCACCGGCGCGCGAGGCGGCGACGGCGTCGGCGTACTTGGCGTTACCGAGGAAAGAAAGGTCGGCGGAAGTCGCTTCGGCCAAGGCGGCGACACCGGTGATCGGACCGGCGATGGCGCCCTCGACGGCTTCGGCGCCGGTGAGGGCGGCGAGTTCGGCGATGGTGAAGGAAGTCGTCATGGTCCTAAATGAAGCGCCCCTGACTGGCAGGGGCGCGGCAGAGTCTTACTTGGCGGCCGGCTTGTCGCCGGCGGCGGGGGCAGGCGCGGCGGGAGCAGCAGGAGCGGGAGCGGCCGGAGCCGGAGCAGCCGGAGCGGGAGCGGCCGGAGCGGCAGCCTTATAGGCGGCGTTGAGTTCCTTCAGGACGTCCTGGGTGATATCCAGGGAAGCATCGGCGAAGAAAGCCTGGCTCTTGCCGAGGACGAGCTGGAGACCCTTGGCCTTGGCGACCTTCTCGGCCTGGGCGCGGGCGTCGGCGAGGATCTGCTTGTTCATCTCACCCACGCGCTGCTGGATGGCGCCACGGGCTTCGTTGACGAAGTTCTGGAGCTCGGCGCGACGCTGCTGGAAGACGCCGTTCTTCTGCTGGAGTTCGGCCTCGACGGCCTTCTTGCCGTTCTCGCTGAGCATCGGGTCCTGTCCGCGCTTCTGGGCGGCGACCAGTTCGGACTGGAGCTGCTCGACGACCTTGACGCGCTCGCCGACGGAAGCCTGGGCGGATTCCTCGGACTTGCGGATCTCCGCCTGCATGTCCGCGGACTTGGCGTAGGTCTTGAAGATCTCCTGCTCGTCGATGAGGCCGACATTAGGGGCCGCGGCGAAGACGGAAGCGGAGGCGAGGAGGAGGGCGAAGAAGGACTTCATGAGGTTAGGATTTAAGAAGCGGTTAGGCGGAGGGTTGGCAATCAAAAGACCGTGCCGAAGCTGAAGTTGAACTTCATCCCGTCTTCGTTGACGGTGGCGCCGGCGTTGGGCTGGCCGGCCGGGACCTGGGTCATCTGCAGCGGGAAGCCGAAATCGAGGCGCATGACGGCGCCGCCGAGGAGGATGCGCATGCCGACGCCGTAGCTGGAATTCGCTTCGGAGAGGCCGAAGTCGGTCTCGCCGCGATTGACGAGACCGTGGTCATAGAAGGCGGCGAAACGGAGGTTATCGGCCACCTTGATCGTGTATTCCGCGCTGAAGTAGCCGTAGGTGAGGCCGCCCATCGGTTCGTTGCCGAACTGCGTATCGTAGGTCGAATAGCCGCCGACGTCGTTGAAGTTGAAGCCGCGCATGTCGTAGGCGCCGCCGAGGTAGAAGCGCTCGTAGAACGGCAGCTGGCCGGCGGTGCCGGTGAGCAGGCCGACGCGGCCGATGACGCCGATGGTCTGCTCGGCGGTCGGCGAGACCAGGAACCAGCGGCCGGTGCGGAGCTCGGAACGGAGATATTTCAGGTCGCCGCCGAAACCGTTGCCGGCGAGTTCCTCGGTGAGCGAGATGCGCGAACCACGCGTCGGGAAGTTGAACTCATCGCGGGTGTCGTAGATGAGCGAGGCGGAGACCGAGGAGATCACCTTGCCGCCCGCGGCGCCTTCGTTCACGACCTCGAGGGGCGCCGTGGAGCTGACGTTGTCGACGGACACGCGACGCAGGTTGTAACCGACGCGGCCTTCGACGTTGCCGAAGACGCGGCGACGGGCGTAGAGGTTCACGCCTTCCGTGAGCACCGCGTAATCGGCGGAGGCGAAGCCGGCGAACCGGCGCTCGATGGAGTAACCCACGGCGAGGTCGCGCTCCCAGAGCGCGGGCTCTTCGAACGAGTGTTCGAAGGAATTGGTCAGGCTGCCGACCGAGATACGCACGCGGAACTTCTGTCCGTCGCCGCGGTACCAGCCTTCCGGATTGGCGAAGTCGAAGTTGGCTTCGGAGTATTCGACGAAGCCGACGAGGCCTTCGACGGTGCTGAAACCGGCGCCGAAGCTGACCTGGCCGGTCGGGCCTTCCTTGACCGTGACGCGGAGGTCGCTCTGGCCCGGGACGGGCGTCGGCACGGGGGCCACGCGGACTTCCTGGAAGAACTGGGTGTTACGCAGACGGGCCTCGGAGACGCGGGTGCGGGCGAGGTCGAAGACTTCGCCGGGCCCGAGCGCGAGTTCGCGCGCGATGGCGGTGGAGCGGGTCTTCGTGTTGCCCTGGATCTCGACGGCGCGGACGGTATGTCGCTGGCCTTCTTCGATGATGAAGCGGACGTCGATGGCGCCGGTCGTCAGGTCCGGCTTACGGACCGTCTCGACGCGGGCGTTGATGTAGCCCATCTGGCCGTAGTATTCCTTGAGCTTGTCGGCGG
>JBJOMV010000077.1:0-9588 GCA_046052185.1 Verrucomicrobiota bacterium
TGGAAGCCAAGCAGGCCAAGCTCACCGCCGAACTCGCCGACCCGGCCACCTATGCCGGCGGCGCGAACGTCCCGCAGCTCAACGCCCAGCTCCGCGACACGATCAACGCCCTCCAGGCCGCCACCGCCGCCTGGGAACAGGCCGCGCAGAAGCTGAGCGAATCGGAGGGAACGTAGACGTTCCCTCCGCAGGGTAGAGTGGGCACGAGTATCGAGTATCGGGGAAGGTTCAGGTAGCGGCCAAAGCCCCCGCGCCCCTCATTCCGGCGTCCTTTGCGTCCCCCTATACTCGATACTCGTGCCCACGTGCCCCCTCGGGGCGGCAGCCCCGTCGCCATTCCTGTCTGGCACTCCGGGAACCCTTCCCTTACACCCCTGTCCTTACCTGACACCCCCATGCGATCCCTCCCCCGCCTCCTGTGCGCGCTAGGCCTCCTGGCCGCCGCCGTCCCCGCCTTCGCCCACACGGCCGGCGAAGAGCTGTCCTCCGCGGCTTCCGCCTTTCTCGGCTCGCTCAACGCCGACCAAAAGGCCAAGGCGACCTTCGGCTTCGACGACGCCGAGCGCACCAACTGGATCTTCGTGCCGGCCGTCCGCAAGGGCCTCCCGCTCAAGGAAATGAATCCCGGCCAGCGTCACTTCGCCCAGGCCATTCTGTCCGTCGCCCTCAGCGGCCGCGGCCACATGAAGGCCGAGCAGATCATGGCCCTCGAACAACTCCTCCTCGAGATCGAGAAGGGCTCGGGCCCGAAGCGCGACGCTGAGAACTACTTCGTGTCCATCTTCGGCACGCCCGACGTCAAGGGCACCTGGGGCTTCCGCTGGGAAGGCCACCACCTCTCCCTCAACTTCACGCTCGTCGACGGCGAGCTCGTCAGCTCGACGCCTTCCTTCTTCGCCAGCAACCCGGGCAAGATCAAGGACGACCAGCCCGGCCCCGTGGGCTTCGAACTCCTGAAGTACGAGGACGACCTCGGCCGCCAGCTCGCCAAGTCCCTCACCGCCGAACAGCGCAAGCAGGGCTTCCTGAACAAGGACCCGTTCAAGGACATCGTGACCGGCAACAAGCAGAAGGCCGACGGCCTCATCAAACACCAGGGCATCGCCGCCACGGCGCTCAACGCCGAACAGAAGCAGATGCTCGGCAAGATCGTCTTCGAATACGTCAGCCGCACCCGCCCCGACTTCGCCGCCCGTGAACTCAAGGCGATCGACGCCGTGAAGGACTCCCTCGTGTTCGCCTGGAACGGCGGCCTCGAAGTCGGCGAGCCCCACTACTACAGCATCCAGGGCCCGACTTTCCTCTTCGAGATGGCCAACTTCCAAGGCGGCGCCAACCACGTGCACGCTTCCTGGCGCGACCTGAAGAAGGACTTCGCCTACGATCCGCTCCGCGAGCACGCGAAAGAACACGCGGCCGGCAAGTAAGGCCGACGAAAAGAAACCCCGGGCGACCGGGGTTTTTCATTTCCCAAGGTAGGGACGTGATCACCATCACGTCCGTGGGCGGACGGACTTCATCAGGTCGGTGACCTTGCCCGGTTCATCGCACATACGTCGACGAACGGCGGCCATGGCAATGGCCGCCCTACCTGACACAGTAGACCCAAAGGGAGACCGGAAACCGAATGATTGGCTGGGGCGCACATTTCCAGATCCTGGGTCTCGGCCATCGGGGACCAGCACCTGAAGAACTGAACCAGAAACCCGAGGACTGAGACCTGTGACCCGAGATGTTTCCAACCGCTAACCGCCAACCGCTCACCGCCAAAACCTTACTTAGCCATCTTCCCCCACCCCACCATCGTCTCCTTCAGCAATTCCTTGGGCTCCATCTTGATGCCATAGCCCTGGAAGCCGAAGGGACAGCGGTAACCGGCGGCGCGGGCCTTGGCCACGAACGATCCGACATCATAGGTGCCGCGACCGAGCGGCTGGATGAGTTTGTCCCAACCGAGATTCTGGGTGTCGCCGGTGTCGGCGCCATTGATGGTGATGAAGTTCAGGCGCGGCAGGGCTTCCTTGATGAGCGGTATCGGGTCGCGCTCGGAGCCTTCCACCTTGAGCCAATGGCAGAGATTGAAGGTCACTCCCAAGTTCGGGTCGTCGACCTTGCTGGCGACGCGCACACACGTCTCGAACTGCGCCGCCCAGAAGCCCGCATGCGGATAGAGCGAGATCTTCACGCCCTTGGTCCGGGCATAGGGGACCAACTGGCGCAGTTGCGGTACGACGACGGTGTCGCCGTATTCGGGCCCCATGGCCAGACCGAGCGGCAACGTGACCTTATTGATCGCCAGCCACAACGTGCCGCCAGTGCCGGCGAGGCCGTCGACCGCCTGGGTGAGATCCGTCGGCAACTCGGCCTGACCGGACGGGAAATTCGCGACGTGGTAGCCGTTGAAGAAAGTCAGACCCTTGGCCTTGAGCGCGGCAGCGTGAGCTTTGGCCGTCGCTGGCCGGCCACCGAGTCCCGCATAGCCGAGCTCGGCCAGCACTTGCGCGCATTCCGCCGGCTCGAGCCGCGCGGCGGTGTCCATGGCGAAGAACGCCGGCCGCTCCGCGGCGGTGAGCGCGACGCAGGCACAAAGATAAGCGAGGAGGGAACGCATGAGATTCAACGGGTGGTCACGCCGTGCGCGGCCAGCTCGCGGAGGAAATCCGGAGGCGACGGCGGGCTGATGACGAAATTCTTGAACCAGCCGGTACGGCGACGGAGCAGGATCAGCTTCTTCGGGTTGACGGTATTCGTCCAATGCTCGTTCCAGAACACCCAGTCGTGGGCGGCCCACTCGATGTCGCTCAGCGCGACCTTGCGCGCGGTGACACCGTAAAAACGCACCCGCACATACCCCGCATCGACGGTGAACGTCATGCCCCAGAAGATGGCGTGGACGAGCACGAGCGGGAAGACCAGGGCCAGGATCAGCGGGAGCAGATAGAGGAAGACCTCCATGGGAGTCAGAAATATAGCCCATATCGGCCCGGCTTAAACCCAAAACCAAGCCCACGCTGGACAGCCCCGCCCTTGCGGGATTGCCTGTCCGCATGGCTCGCGCGACCCGGCACCTGAACACGAACGCCCTCTGGGCCGACGTGGGCGTGCGCGCGCTCCGCCGCCTCGGCCTCACGCACGTGGTGATCTCGCCCGGCTCGCGCTCGACGCCGCTCGCCCATGCCTTCGCCGAAAGCGCCGGCCTGCACGTGACGGTAGCGCTGGACGAACGCTCGGCCGGCTTCATCGCCCTCGGCCTCGCCAAGGCCACCGGCCAGCCCGCCGCCCTGCTCTGCACCTCCGGCACCGCCGCCGCCAATTACCTGCCCGCCGTCGTCGAAGCCCGCCTCGCAGCCACGCCCCTGCTCGTCCTGACCGCCGACCGCCCGCCGGAACTGCGCGAATGCCATTCCGGCCAGACCATCGCCCAGAACGGCATCTTCGCCGGCTACCCCGTCTGGGCCGCCGAGGCCGCCGTGCCCGGCGCCGACCTCACCCTCCTCCGCCACTGGCGCCAGCTGCTGGTCGACGCCTGGCAGCGCTCGCAAGGCCCTCTGGCCGGCCCGGTGCACCTCAATCTGCCCTTCCGCGACCCTCTCGCCCCCTCCGACCCTGAAAAGGGCTTCAAGGCGCCCGCAGGCCTCAATCTCGAGGCCTTCACGGCCGTCCCGCCCTGCGGCGTCGTCCGCCCGACCCTCACCCCCGCCACGGTCGCCAGCCTGCTCCCGAAGACGGAACGCGGCGTCATCGTGGTCGGACCGCATGCCTTCGAAGATCGCGACGAAAGCGCCGCGGCCCTCCGCGAATTTTCGCATCTCACCGGGTGGCCGATCCTCGCCGACGGCGCGGGCACGCTCCGCGGCGACCTCGCCGGCGACGCCTCGCTCGTCTCGGGCTACGACCTCATCCTCCGCGACGCCAAAGCCGCCAAGGCGCTCCGTCCGCAGGCCGCGGTCTTCGTCGGTCCGCTGCCGACCAGCAAGGTCCTGCGCGCTTGGCTGAAGGAAGGCGATCTTACCGTCATCCAACTCGGCCGCGCGGGCGAGAACACCGACCCGACGCATTCACGCTGGAGCCGCCTCGACGGACAGCTCGTGGCTTCGGGCGACAACGTTGCGGCTCAGGCCTCCGCTTACGGCAAAGCCTGGCAGACGGCCCAGAAGGCTGCCGCCAAGAAGCTCACGCGCATCGTGAACGTCGACTGGCCCTTCGAAGGCCGTGTCGTGTCGCTGCTCGACGAAGCCCTCGGTCCGGATGACCGCCTCTTCGTCGGCAGCAGCATGCCGATCCGCGACGTCGAGTGGTTCTACCACCCGCCCGGACCCGGCCCGGAAGTGCTCACCAACCGCGGCGCCAACGGCATCGACGGCACCGTCTCGACCGCGCTCGGCGCATCGCTCGACGGCAAGCGCACGGTATTGCTCTGCGGCGACCTGACCTTCCTGCACGACAGCAACGCCCTGCTCTCCGCCTACGGCCACCGCGGCGACCTCACGGTCGTCGTGATCAACAACCAGGGCGGCGGCATCTTCAATCACCTCGCCGTCGCGCAGAGCGCCCGGTTCGAACAGCTCTGGGGCACCCCGCAGGCGACCGACCTCGGCAAGCTCTGCGCCGCCCACAAGGTGCGCCACGACCTCGCGGATGGTTGGAACGACCTGCGTCGCCTGCTCGAAGTCCGCGGCAAAGGCGTCCGCGTCATTGAATTCCGCACCGACCGCGAAGCCGACGCCGCCTGGCGGAAGAAGTCGTTCCACTGAAAGCGATGAGCCTCATCCGCCTCTGCCTCCTGCTCGCGACCGCGACATTAGTCGCGGCGGATAAGGCCGAGTTGAAGCCGACCGAGATCGCCGTCCCGCGGACGGAACTCAAGGCGAAGGTCGCGCCAGGAGCCACGCTGCGCTTCGACTTCCCCGAGCTGACCGTGGATCGACGGGGGGCGCTGGCGGCCTGTCACCTGAAGCTCCCGGCGGATTACGACACGGCGAAGAAATACCCTCTGGTCGTCTGGCTGGGCGGAGGAGAAGGCGGTAATCAGCCCAACGGTGCTTTCCTGCCCGCGGGCGACTTCATCCTCGTCGGCCTGCCCTACCCCAAGGGCGCGAATAATCCCGCGCAGGCGAACATGGTCGGCGACTATGCCAAGGTCTGGGCCTACCACCGCTTCATGCTGGAGGAGATCGCCAAGGTGATTCCGAACATCGACAAGTCGCGCTCGATCATCGCCGGCTTCAGCAACGGCGCGCACGCCATCGACGGCATGCTCCGCCTGAGCGGTCGCCCGAAGCTCACCGACTACTTCGGCATCTTCCTCTTCGCCGACGGAGGCGGCACCGGCTACACTTCGCTCGGCGCCCTGCCTGACCTGAAGGGCAAGTTCGCCTACGCCTGCTGGGGCGGCGAAAAAGGCTCCAACAAGCCCAACACCAGCCAGCTGCCCAAGGCCCTGAAGGCCAAGGGCGCGACGGTCGTCGGCAGCGAGATGGCCGGCGTCGGCCACGCCTTCGCGCCCTCCGAATACCCGAAGATCGCCGAGTGGCTCGAGAAGGTCGCCCTCGCCTCCCCGGCGAAGAAGTAAGCCTAGAAGTAGGCCTTCAGGAACTCCGCTTCGGTCGCGGACAGCGGCGCGTCGCCGGTGGCCATGGCCAGGGATTTCGGGAAGCGCTGGTGCTCCGTCGGCAAGACGCGGAAACCGTGGCGTTCGTAGATGGCCGGCTTGACCTCCGAGAAAAGCAAGAAGCGCGTGTCGGGCTGGGCGAAGCGATGGAGCTCCATGACGGCACGCAGGAGCAACGAAGCGTAGCCTTTGCCCCGCTGATCCGGCAAGGTCGCGACGGACGCGAGACCGATGAGGCTCTCGCGGAAGCGCAGGACATTCAATGCTGAGACCGGCTGGCCGGAAGCATCCTCGAGCAGGTAACGCGTGCCCCGGACATGGTTCGGATCCTGATCCTTGTCGGTGCAATACTGGTCAAAAGTCTTGCCGTGCTTCCAAGCGTCGTAACCGAAGGCCAGGACGGTGCGGAGATCTTCAGGCCGTACGAGACGGAGCCGGCCCACCGGCGTGAAGCGCGGGCGACCGTCTTCGATCGCGCCCTCGAACATCGGCTGCGGACGAACCCACGTGCGCGCCGCCGGATTATCATACAGACAGCGGTAGACCACCTGCGTCGACAGGTCCTCGGAATGCGCGGCGACCCCGAGCCGGAGGTAATGGTTGCCCTTGTAGTGGCGGTAGAGAGTCCAAGGCATGGCTGAATAGGGCCAGAGTTAGGGCTAGGGCTGGGGCTAGGCAAGACAGCGGGTTTGGGGCCGCCGCAGGGCGGCCAAGGTCAGCACGTAGTGCTGTCCCTACCTGAGCGTGTCACTGGCCCTAGCCCTAGCCCCGGCCCTGGCCCTGAACCATCACTTCGCCGGACCCCAATGGGACGTGAAGGGGTGCAAGATGAAGAGCGGCTTGCCGACGACGGCGTCGGCGGGCACTTCGCCCCAGCCACGCGAGTCGAAGCTGTTGGCGGAGTTGTCGCCGAGCGCGAAGTAATGCTTCGCCGAGACGGTGTGTTCCTGATCCAGCGGGATGGCGTAACGGTCGCCGCCGGCGTCCGGCAGGTAACCATAATAACCTTGGTCCATCGCACGGCGGCTGTTGAGCACCATCGGTTCGGGCGAGGTCACGACCTGTCCGTCGACGAGGAGCTCACCCTGTTCGTTGACGCGCAGCTTCTGGCCGGGGACGCCGGCGAGACGCTTCACGTAATAGTTCTGGGAAGGCTGGCCGTACTGGTCGTTGAGGCCGGGGATGGTGTTCGTCCGGAAGACGAAGGTATCGCCGCGGGAAGGTTCGACGAAGTGATAGGACATCCGGTCGACGAAGAGCATGTCACCCGTGAGGATATCGAAGTTGAACAGCGGCGCGCCCGCCGTGGCCGATTTGCCGGTCAGCAGCACCGGACCGAAGGGACTGTTCTGGATGCGCCCCTCGCGGACGGCCTTGGCGAAGACCACGCGCCAGCGGTCCGCATCCTGGCGGGGCAGCTTCAGCTTGGACTCTTCCGGGAAATAGGTGCGCAGGATGACCGTCTCGAAACCGAAGTCAGCGGGCACCTTGACGGTCTGCACGGTCTTGCCGACGAGCATCTCATATTTGTCGCGGGCGCCCTTGAACAGGCCCGTGCCGAACACGCCGTCGTCGGCCTCGCGGATCCGGGAGCGCAGCCCGTACTCGGTCCGGCCGTCGGGACCACGCTGCATCACGATGGGGATGGCCACCGGACCCGAGGCCTCGGCGGGGATCACGTAGGTCCACGTCCACTGGACCTTATCGAGGGCCTGCTGGGCGAGGCTCGGCACCGCCGCATCGGGGGCGCGCACCTCGGCGGTCATGCCGTTGTAAGTGGGCCACATCGAATTCGTCGGGATCTTGAAGGGCTGCAGGAAGAAGCTGCGGATGGCTCCGGCCACGATGGCGGCCATCACGACCATCTCGGTGTAGTCCGTCCCGGAAGTCACCGGGTAGATCTTGCCGCCGTTGCGGACGAGGACCTCGTGCAGGCGGTTGAGCAAGGTCTCCACCTGGGTCACCTCGCGGGTGCGGTCCTTGATCGCGGCCCGGACCTGTTCGGCCAGTTCGAGCTGCTCGTTGAGGTCGGCGCGAGCCAAGACATCGCCGCGGTAGAGGTGGACCTTCTCCGACCCTTCGAGCAAGGCCTTGCCGATCTTGCGGAGCTTGCGACGGTAGTAGAAAGACATGGGGGACGCCGCCAAACTAGCGGGCGCCGACCGGAGGGAAAGCCCGAACTAGGTCCTCAGCCCTCGTTCTTGAGGATCTTGATGAAGGCCTCCTGCGGGATGTCGACCTTGCCGATCTGCTTCATGCGCTTCTTGCCCTCCTTCTGCTTGTCGAGGAGCTTGCGCTTACGGGAGATGTCACCGCCGTAGCACTTCGCGGTCACGTCCTTGCCGACGGAGCCGATGGTCTCGCGGGCGATGACCTTGGACCCGATGGCGGCCTGGATGGCGATCTTGAAGAGCTGGCGCGGGAGGAGCTCCTTGAGCTTCTCGCAGAGCGCGCGGCCGCGGCCTTCGGCCTTGGAGGCGTGCACGATCGAGGAAAAGGCGTCGACCGGCTCCTCGTTCACGCGGATGTCCATCTTCACGAGGTCCGAGGTGACGTATTCGCCGAGCTCGTAGTCCATCGAACCGTAGCCGCGGGTGATGGATTTCATGCGGTCGTTGAAGTCGACGAGGATCTCGTTGAGCGGCAGGAGGCAGACGAGGACGACGCGGTCGCCGTCGATGGTCTCGGTGCGCTCGCAGATGCCGCGCTTCTCCTGGACGAGCGTCAGCATGTCGCCGATCGAGGTGCCCGGGATGTGGATGTTGGCGCGGATGGTCGGCTCCTCGATGTGCTCGATGGCGGACGGATCCGGCATGGACACCGGGTTGTCGAGGACATGCTCCACGCCGTCGGTGGTGTAGACCTTGTACACGACGGACGGATAGGTCGAAAGGATGTCGAGGTCGTACTCGCGGCGGAGGCGTTCCTGGACGATCTCCATGTGGAGAAGGCCGAGGAAGCCGCAGCGGAAGCCGAAGCCCAGCGCGGTCGAGCTCTCGGCGGTGTAGGTCAGCGAGGAGTCGTTGATCGCCAGCTTGGCGAGCGAGGTCTTGAGCTTCTCGTAGTCGGCCGTGTCGAGCGGGTAGATGCCGCTGAACACCATCGGGCTGACTTCCTTGAAGCCCGGGACGGGCTCCTTGGCGGGGTCGCTGGCGAGGGTGATCGTGTCGCCGACCTTCACGTCCGCGACCTCGCGGATGTTGATGACGATGTAACCGACGGAGCCGGGGCCGAGTTCGTCCTGCGGCTTCATCTTGGGCGAGAAGACGCCGACTTCCTTGATGACCGAACGGACGCCGTTGTACATCAGCTCGATCGTCTGGCCGGCCTTGAAGGTGCCCGAGAAGACGCGGACGTAGCTGATGACGCCCTTGTAGGAGTCGAAGAGGGAGTCGAAGACCAGCGCGCGGTGCTGCGGGTAGTCGGACCAGCGGGGCGCGGGGACGCGCTTGATGATCGCGGCGAAGATGTCGTCGATGCCGATGCCGGACTTGCCCGAAGCGAGGACGGCGTCCTGCGCGGGGATGGTGAGGATGTCCTCGACCTGGCGGCGGGCTTCTTCCGGGCGGGCGCTCGGGAGGTCGACCTTGTTGATGACCGGGACGATCTCGAGGCCCTGGTTCATCGCGAGGGTGGCGTTGGCGACCGTCTGGGCTTCCACGCCCTGCGACGCGTCGATCAGGAGCACCGCGCCTTCGCAAGCGGCGAGGGAGCGCGAGACTTCGTAGGCGAAGTCGACGTGGCCCGGGGTGTCGATGAGGTTGAGGATGTACTGCTTTCCGTCCGGCGCGGTGAAGTTCATCGTCACCGGGTGGCACTTGATCGTGATGCCCTTCTCGCGCTCGAGGTCCATCGCGTCGAGGAGCTGCTCCTTCATCTGGCGCTTCTCGATCGTCTTCGTGTGCTCGAGCAGGCGGTCGGAAAGGGTCGTCTTGCCGTGGTCGACGTGCGCGATGATGCAGAAGTTGCGGATGTGG
>JBJOMV010000078.1:0-9362 GCA_046052185.1 Verrucomicrobiota bacterium
CGGACCTCCGCCACCGCGGCCAGCGATTCGGCCTGGTCACGTCGGGCCACCAGGAGCTCGGAAGGACCGGCCTGGCCGGCGCCCTGACGGGCTTCGGCGACGCGGAAGGCTTCCCGGGCCGCGCGGGCCCGGCGTTCGGCGGCGCTGGCCGCCGCGGCGGTCTCGCGCACGTCGACCAAGGCGTCGCGGACTTCGCGGAAAGCGTTCAGGACGGATTGTTCGTAAGCCGCCGCCGCCTGGTTCCGGACGGCCACCGCCGCGTCGACGCGCGCGGCCCCGCGGCCGGCGTCGAACAACGGGAGCTGCATCCCGAGCCCGAGGGCCGAGGTGCTGTTGCGCGGACCGAAGAGCGATTCGAGGTCCGGACTTTCGGTGCCGAGCGCGGCGGTCAGGGAGAAGGTCGGGAAGCGGGAGGCCTTCACGAAACCGATGCGGGCGTTGGCGGCGACGAGCGCCTGCTCCGCGGCGAGCACGTCCGGACGATGACGCAGCAGGTCCGACGGCAGGCCGGCCGCCACGGGCGCGGGCACGCGCAAGGCGTCGCCGGCGCGGGGCGCGATGACGAGGGCGGGCTGACCGGTCAGCGCGCCGAGCAGATGCTCGGCCTGCGCGCGGGCCCGGCGGGCCGACGCCCGACGCGCGACGGCTTCGGCCCGGAAGACTTCGGCCGCGGCGACCTCGGCCGGACCGGCGGCGCCGACGCGCACGCGGCGGGCGATGAGCGCGACCTCGGCCTCGCGGGCGGCGAGGATCTCGGTGGCGGCGGCCGCCCGGACCTCGGCGGCGCGCAACCAGGCATAGGCGCGGACGACGGAGGCGCCGACGGCGAGTCCGACGACCCGGCGGCCCTCTTCGGCCTGGAGGAGCTGAGCCCGGGCGCCTTCCTCGGCGCGACGGAGCCGGCCCCAGAAATCGAGTTCGAAGGCGGTGGAGAGCGCCGCGCGCTGGTTCGTGCGCACGCGTCCGTTCAAGGCGAGGTTGGGGTTGAAGCCGCCTTCGCTGATCTTGATCTGCTGCGAAGTCGCGGTGGCGTCGACCTGCGGCAACGAGGCGCCCTCGACCTCGCCGAGCACGGCGCCGGCTTCCGCCACGCGCGCGACGGCGACCCGGAGGTCGGTGTTGGCCGCGAAGGCTTTCGCGACGAGCGCGTCGAGCTCCGGATCGTCGAAGGATTTCCACCACTCGGCGCGGACGGCGACGCCGCCCTTCCCTGCCTCCGGAAAAGCTTCGGCCGTAGGCGTCACCGGCCGCTGGTAATCAGGACCGAGCGCGCAACCGGCGAGCAGGCCGGCGAAAAGGAACAAAGGCAGAGGCTTCATGGCTGGACGACGGCCTTCTCCTTGCGGCCGGAAAGGAGGTGGAAGAACCAAGGGATGAAGAGCGTGGCCACGAAGGTGTCGAGGAGCATGCCGCCGAGCACGCCCGTGCCCATCGACTGGCGCGCCGCGGCGCCCGCGCCGCCGGCGAAGGCGAGCGGGACCACCCCGAGCACGAAGGCCATGGAGGTCATGACGAGCGGACGGATGCGCATGCGCGCCGCTTCGATCGCCGCCTCGGCCGCGGAGCGCCCGGCGCGACGCGCGCTTTCGGCGAACTCGACGATGAGGATCGCGTTCTTGGCCGCGAGGCCGATGAGCGTGACCAGGCCGATCTGGAAGTAGATGTCGTTGGGCATGCCGCGCGTGAAGATCGCGAGCAGCGCGCCGAGCAAAGCGAACGGCACGGTGAGCAGCACGCCGAGCGGCAGCGCCAGGTCTTCGTAGAGCGCCGCGAGGATCAGGAACACCATCAGCAGCGCCAGGAGGAAGGCGGGCAAGGCGGAGGTCGCCGCGCGCTTCTCCTGCAGCGCCTGCGCGGTCCAGTCGATGCCGTAGCCGACGGGCATGAGGTCCTCGGCGATCTGCTCGACGAGCGCGATGGCCTGGCCTGAGCTCACGCCGGGCGCGGGCGCGCAGATGAGGCGCGCGGAGAGGAAGCCCATGTGGCGTTCGAGCTGCTCCGGTCCGGACGAAGGCTTGAACTTCACGAAGGTCGAAAGCGGGATCATCTCGCCGTTCCCGGCGCGGACGTGCACGCGGCCCGCCGCGGCGGCGTCCATGCGGTCGGCGGCTTCGGACTGGACGAGGACGCGGTAGGTGCGGCCGGCGAGGGTGAAGTCGTTGGCGTAGACGACGCCGATGGTGGCCTGCAGGGCTTCATGCAGTTCCGGCAGGGAGACGCCGAGCGTGGACGCATGGACCTCGTCGACTTCGGCCAGCACCTGCGGGACGGAGGGACGGAGGAAGACGCGGATGCCGGTGAGCTCCGGGCGGGCGCGCAGCGCGGCCTCGAGCTTCTCGATGTTGGCCGCGAGGCGGGCCGGATCGTCGTCCTCCTTGGCCTGGAGATAGAACTCGAAGCCGCCGGCGGTGCCGATGCCGCGGATGGCGGGCGGATTCACGATCAGGCACATGCCGTCGGGCTGCGTCATGCCGATCGCGTTGAGCTGGCGGGCGAGGACCTCGCCTCCCGGCGGACGTTCGCCGAAATCCTTCAAGGGCAGGAAGATCGTGCCGGAGTTCGTGCGCTCGCCCCCGCCGAGCAGGTCGAAACCGCTGATGGCGAAGGTATGGCGCACGGCCGGATTCTCGCGCAGCTTGGGCGTGAGATCGTCCATGAAGGCCTTCGTGCGGTTGATGCCCGCGCCGTCCGGGAGGGCCACCATCGCCAGAAGGTAGCCTTGGTCTTCGGGGGGCAGGAAGCTGCGGGGGATGGTCGTCACGAGCGCGACGTTGGCGAGGACGATGCCGGCGAAGCCGCCGGCGGCCGCGCGCGGGTGGGCGAGGAGCCAGCGCACCACGCGGCCGTGCCAGGCGGCGACATGGCCGAAACCGCGGCCGAAGCCGTCGACGAGCCAGGCGAGCCGGCCGCCGTCTCCGGGAGCGTGCGGCTTGAGCATGAGCGCGCAGAGCGTCGGGGTCAGGGTGAGCGCGACGAAGCCGGAGAGGATGACCGAGAGGGCCACGGTGACGGCGAACTGACGGTAGAGCACGCCCGCGATGCCGCCGAGGAAGGCGACCGGCAGGAACACGCAGACGAGCACGCAGACGATGGCGACGATCGCTCCCGCGACCTCGCGCACCGATTCCTTCGCGGCGTCGAAGGGGCTCATCCCCTGCTCGCGCATGAGCCGCTCGGTGTTCTCGAGGACGACGATGGCGTCGTCGACCACGATGCCGATGGCGATGACCATCGCGAAGAGCGTCAGGATGTTGATCCCGTAGCCCATCACCCACAGGCCGGCGCAGGCGCCGATCAGCGAGACCGGCACGGCGATCATGGGGATGAGCGTCGCGCGCCAGGAGCCGAGGAAGAGGAAGACGACGATGGCGACCAGCAGCGCGGCCTCGAAGAGCGTGCTGCGGACCTCGCCGATGGCGGAGCGCACGAAGCGCGTGGTGTCGAAGGGGATCGCGTAGGCGACGTCCGGCGGGAACTGCCGCGTGAGCTCGTCCATGCGCTTCACGATGCGGTCGGCGGTGTCGAGCGCGTTGGAACCGGTCTGCAGGAAGACGCGGATGCCGGCCACGGGCTTGCCGTCGAGCATGCTCAGCTGCTCGTAGCTCTGGGAGCCGAGCTCGATGCGGGCGACGTCGCGGAGGCGCAGGGCGCCTTCGCCGGCGCCGGCGCGCAGGACGATCTCGCCGAACTGCTCCGGCGTGGCGAGGCGTCCGCGGGCCACGACGGGCACCACGAAGGCGGCGTCGACCGACGGCTCCTGGCCGAGGCGGCCGACGGCGTACTGGGTGTTCGTCGCGCGGATCGCGCGGACGACTTCGGCCGAGCTCACGCCGAGGGCGGCCATGCGGTCCGGCCGCAGCCACACGCGCATGGCGTAGTCGCGGGCGCCGAAGACGCCGCAGTCGCCGACCCCGGGGATGCGCTTGAGCTCCTCGACGACGGTGGAAGAGGCGTAGTTGCTCAGGAAGACGGAATCGCGCGTCGCGTTGGGCGAGACGACCGAGACGGACATGAGGATGTCGTTCGATCGCTTCTTGGTGATGACGCCGAGACGGCGCACTTCCTCCGGCAGACGGGGCTCGGCGAGCTTGACGCGGTTGGCCACGAGGATGGTGGCCATGTCCGGATCGACGCCGTTCTCGAAGGTGACGGTGATGCTCAGGGCGCCGCTCGAGGAGGCGTTGGAGGAATAGTAAAGGAGGCCTTCGACGCCGTTGATCTGCTCTTCGAGCGGGGCGGCGACGTTGTTCACGAGGGCTTCGGGCGAGGCGCCGGGATAACTCGCGACGACGGTCACGGTCGGCGGCGCGATCTGCGGATACTGCGAGAGCGGCAGGTTCAGCAACGCGAGGCCGCCGATCAGGACGATGACGACCGAGAGGACCGCCGAGAAGATCGGGCGGCGGATGAAGAAGTCCCAGCCCATTTACTTCTTGGCCGGGGCGACGACGACCGGGGCGCCCGGGCGCAGCTTGTGCAGCTGGTTGAGGATGACGCGGTCGCCGGCGCGCAGGCCGGCAAGGATGACGATGTCCGCCCCCTGGGTCTCGCCCAAGGTCACGGTGCGCGCTTCGGCGCGGTCGCCCGCGCCGATGACGAAGACGGAACGGCCCGAAGGGGCCTGCACCAGCGCCTGCTGGGGCACGAGATACGCGTCCTTGGCCTTGCCGCCGGTGATGCGCACGCGCACGAACTGGCCGGC
Organism: Verrucomicrobiota bacterium; assembly: GCA_046052185.1. Lineage (GTDB taxonomy): Bacteria > Verrucomicrobiota > Verrucomicrobiia > Opitutales > UBA953 > UBA953. The sequence continues at coordinate 4,703 of JBJOMV010000078.1, forward strand.
GAGCAACGCATCGTCCGCATTGGCGAAACGGGCGCGGAGCTGGACGGTGCCGAGACGGGTGTCGACCTGCGTGGCCGCGAAGTCGATCTTGCCGCGCGCGGGATGCGTCGAGCCGTCCGGCCGCAGGAGCGCGACGTCGGCGCCCTGCGCGCCCGCCGCGCCGGCGGGGAAGAGCCGATGGAAATCCGCCTCGGCCAGACCGAAGCGCGCCCAGACTTCGTCGGCGCGGACGACGGTGGTGAGCAGTCCGTCGGGACCGATCGGATTGACGAGGGTGCCCTCGGTGCGGAGGCGACGGCCGGCCACGCCGGCGATGGGCGAACGGACTTCGCAGTAATCGAGGTCGAGCTTGGCGAGCTCGGCGCGGGCGGCGGCGGCTTCGCGCGCGCCGACGGCGGCGGCGGCCTGCGACTGGGCGTCATCGGCTTCCTTGCGGCTCGCGGCCTTCTGCTTGAAGAGCGCGGCCTGACGGGCGGCCTCGGCGGTCGCCTGCTCCGCGCGGGCGGTCTCCTGCGCCAGCTGCGCGCGCGCGAGCGCATAGGCGGCGGCATACGGCGCCGGATCGATGCGGAAAAGGAGGTCGCCGGCCTTCACCTTGGCGCCTTCGGCGTAATCGACGGTCTGGAGGATGCCGGTCACGCGCGCCCGGACTTCCACCTCGCGCACGCCTTCCACCTGCGCCGGGGCGACAGCCTGCTGGGCGAGGTCGGCCGGAGCGACGGTGATGATGGCGACGGGGAGCGGGCCGGGAGCCGGCGGGGCGCTCTCCTGGCGGCAACCGACCAAGGCCAGCAAGGCGGCTCCGAGCAGAAGGCGCTCGACAGAATGGGGTTTACATACAGACATGTATGTAAATCTAGACACCCCGACATGGCTCGCAAGACCAAAGCCGAAGCGGCTCAGACCCGTGACCGAATCGTCGTCTGCGCCCGCGAGGTGTTCAGCCGACACGGGGTCACGAATACGTCGCTGGAGGAGGTCGCCAAAGAGGCGGGCGTGACCCGCGGGGCGGTCTATTGGCACTTCCGCGACAAGGCGGACCTGTTCATGGCCGTCCGGCAGCAGACCGGGGTCCTGCTTCGCTTCCCGGAGGAATCGGTGGGCGACCCCCTCCGCCGTCTCGAACTGGGCCTGCAATCCGCGCTGAACCGCTTGGCCGAAGAGAAAGCCGCCCAAGAGACCTACGAGGTGATGCTCTGGAAATGCGAGTATATCGGGGCCTTCGCCGGTGTCCGCCAGGACCTGATGACCGCCGGCGATCAGTTCCTCGCCGATACGACCGCCCTCTACGCGGCGGCGAAAAAGGCGAAACTGACCCCTCCGGGACTCGACCCCCGCCTCGCCGCTCAGGAGACCTTCTGCTTCTACGCCGGCCTGCTGAAGCTCTGGCTGGCCGACGAGTCCGGCCGCGCCCTCCGCGGCGACGTCGATCGGATCATCGCCGCGCACGTCGCGAGCCGCCGCCGTGCGTCACCGCAGAAGGCGGTTTGACTGGACCTGACCGGCGGATTAGGAAACTCCCCGTGAAGGCCTTCCCCGCCCTGCTCGCGCTTCTGACCGCCCTGACCGCGACGGCCGCCGCGCCTACGCCGGAAGCCCCGCAGACGCTGCCGATACTCTACGACCAACCGGGCGACCGCTACATCCTGCGCATCGACAACCGTCGCTACCAGATGCCGTACCCGACCAAGGACGGCGTCGCCCGCCTGATGTCCGCCGCCAACTATCCGCGGACGAAGCTGCTCTTCGACGAATACAAGCGGGCGCTCGAGGAGCGCGAGAAGGCCGAGGCGACGATCCGCCGCTCGCAGGCCAACCTCGCGCGCGAGAACGAACGCGTCGCCCGGCTCAGCCGCAGCCTGGAATCGCTGCGCAGCCAGCTCGCCCTGCTCCGCGGACTGCCCACCGTCGACCTCAACCAGCTCCTCTTCCTGCAGGAACAGATCCGCAGCACCGCCGCCGCGCTCGCGGCCGCCGAGGCGCAGGAAGCCAAGGCCGCCGCCGTGCTCGACCGCACGCAAGGCTCCGCCGAAGCGACCTTGCGCCGCGCCGACGAAGCCCGCGACGCCTACGTGGCCGCGCTGACGGCCTACGAGAAGCCGCTCGCGGAGATCCGCGCGCTGGCGATGTCCGTCGGTTCGGCCCTCTGAACTTACTCATGCGTCCCGCCTCCGCCCTCCTGCTCGCCCTGCTGTGCCTGGGCGCCGCGCTCCCCGCCCAATCGGCCAAGCCCGCCGCCAAGGCCGCGCCGAAGTCCGTCGACCGTTTCGCGGTCCGGCCCGACGAGAAGATCTCGTGGCACGACGTCCGCGCGACGGACCTAGAGGGCCGCGCCTTCCCCGACGCGGAGCGCAAGAGCTACTTCGACCGCCTGCCCGCGGAGGCCGACGGCAAGGTGACGCCCGCGGTCTGGGGGCTCAGCCGCGACAGCGCCGGCCTGATGTTCCGCTTCCGCACCGACGCGACGACGATCTACGCCCACTACAAGGTCAGCAAGCCGCAGCTCGCGATGCCGCACATGCCCGCGACGGGCGTCAGCGGACTCGACCTCTACGCGCGGGACAAGGACGGCAAGTGGCGCTGGGTGCAGGTCGCGCGCCCCGGCTCGCAGGAGATGAAGGTCCGCCTGGCGGAGAACCTCGACCCGGGCGAACGCGAATACGCGCTCTACCTGCCGCTCTTCAACGGCGTCGAGTTCCTCCACGTCGGCGTGCCCGAGGGCAAGCAGCTCACCGGCCTGAAGCCCCGCGCGAAGCCGGTCGTCTTCTACGGCACCTCGATCACGCACGGCGCCTGCGCCAGCCGTCCGGGCATGGTGCACACGGGCATCCTCGGCCGCCGCTTCGACGTGCCGGTGGTCAACCTCGGCTTCTCCGGCAACGGCCGCATGGACAAGGAGGTCGGCGACTTCCTCGTGCGCATCGACGCCGCCGCCTACGTCATCGACTGCCTGCCGAACATGAACGCCAAGGAAGTCTCGCAGAAGTGCGGGCCGCTCGTGAAGCAGCTCCGCGCCGCCCGTCCGGACACCCCGATCGTCCTCGTCGAGGACCGTCGTAATACCGACTCGTGGATCATCGCCGGACGCCGCCAGCACCACGACGACAACCACGCGGCGCTCAAGGCCGCCTACGAACAGCTGCTGAAGGAAGGCGTCAAAGGACTGTCCTACGTGCCCGGCGACCACCTCTACGGCGACGACGGCGATGGCGCCACGGACGGCTCGCACGCGAGCGACCTAGGCTTCTTCCGCCAGGCCGACGTCTTCGAGCCTTTCCTCAAGGCCGCCCTCGGCCGCTGATTTTCCGCCCGCCCCGCTGGCGGACGGGCACAATCCTTTCACCCTGAGCGCCGATGAACCGCAGCTTCCGCTATTACGACCTCATCCTCGGCGCGTTCGTCGCGGTACTGCTCTGCTCCAACCTCATCGGCCCGGCGAAGATCGTCCAACTCGACCTGCCGTTCCTCGGTAAGACCGATTTCGGCGCGGGCATCCTGTTCTTTCCGCTCTCCTACATCTTCGGCGACATCCTCACCGAAGTCTACGGCTACGCGCTCGCGCGGCGCGTGATCTGGTCCGGCTTCGCGGCGATGCTCTTCGCGACGCTGATGACTTGGGTCGTGCTCGCGATGCCGGCCAGCCCGGATGCGTCGTTCAACGCGCAGCTGCAGCCGGCGCTCGAGACGTGCTTCGGCGGCGGCTGGCGTATCGCGCTCGGCTCGATCATCGCCTTCTGCGTCGGCGACTTCCTCAACTCCTACGTGCTCGCGAAGATGAAGGTAAGCATGGGCGGCAAATATCCATGGGCGCGTTTCATCGGTTCGACGTTCGTCGGTCAGGGCGTCGACAGCCTGGTCTTCTACCCGATCGCGTTCCTCGGAATCTGGAGCCTCGACCAAGTCCTCGGGGTGATGCTCGCCAACTGGGCCCTCAAGGTGCTCGTAGAGGCGGCCATGACCCCCGTCACCACCATCGTCTGCGCCAAGCTCAAGGCGGCCGAGGGCGTCGACGCATTCGATACCGACACCGATTTCACGCCGTTCAGCCTCCGCCGCTGACCCGACGAGGCCCCGCTGGAGCGGGATTCCGGCCCACTAACGGGCTTTTCTGCCATATTTACGGCCCCGGGCGAAGTAGCCGTTGACAGCGACCCCCGCCAGGGGCACAACACTCTCAGTCAATTTCACTCAGGTAAGAGCCTCCCTTATAAAGGACGCATCAGTCGCGAGGGCGACTAACGGAATCAGGATCAATACTCTCCGTACCCGACCCCAGAGTCCCGTAGCTAGGACTCTGGACTTATTTGTCCCGGAAACGGGAAAGCAGGCCGCACCACCCGTGCGGCCTGTTCCGTTTTGCCGTACCCAAGACCGGACTCGAACCGGTAAGCCTTTCGGCGGCAGATTTTAAGTCTGATGTGTATACCGTTCCACCACTTGGGCCGACGCCTCCAAGGTGCGGACGCGCCTCGGATTGGCAACCCGGGAAAGCGGACGGCGTTCGCCTTCGCCTTGCCCTCCGGACCAAACCCGGCTTCCTTCCGCGCATGGATCGCTTAGCCCAGACGTTCGCCCGCTGCAAAGCCGAAGGCCGCCCGGCCTTCGTGAGCTACGTCTGCGCCGGCGACCCCGACGTCGAGACGTCCAAGGCCGTGCTGCT
>JBJOMV010000079.1:0-9232 GCA_046052185.1 Verrucomicrobiota bacterium
TTCTCCGCTTCGGCCTTCGACCTCGACGCCCCCAAGGTGGTCGTGGGCGGTGCTCCGGCGGCCTTCGAGCCTGACGCGGCCAAGGGCGAACAGCTCTTCCTCGCTAACTGCTCGGCCTGCCACCAGGCCACCGGTCTCGGCGTCCCGGGCGCTTTCCCTCCGCTCGCCAAGTCGATCTGGGTCACCGGCTCCGAGGATCGCCTCATCAAGGCTATCCTCGCCGGCTTCGCCGGTGAGATCGAAGTCAACGGCGTGAAGTACAACGGCAACATGCCGAACATCGGCGCCGGCCTCAAGGATGCCCAGGTCGCGCACATCGCCACCTACGTCCGTCAGGCCTGGGGCAACGCCGCCGAGCCTGTCATGGACACCAAGGTGGCTGAAATCCGCAAGGCCATCGGCAACCGCGCCCAGTACAATCCGGCCGACCTGCTCAAGGAGCACCCGCTCGAGAGCAAGTAAGCGTCCCTTCGAGGTCGCCGACAAAAAAGGCCCGGGAGCAATCCCGGGCCTTTCTTATCGGGCTTTCGCCGACCGACTCAGGCGTGCTTCTTGATGAAGGCCGCGATGTCGCCCTTCGGGCGGGCACCGACCATCTTGTCCACCACGACGCCGTTCTTGAACAGGAAGAGGGCGGGGATCGAGTTCACGCCGAGCTGCTGGGCGAGGGCCTGATTGGTGTCGACGTCGACCTTGGCGATCGTGACCGTACCGGCCATCTCTGTGGCGAGCTGGTCGAGCACGGGGCCGATCTGCTTGCATGGGCCGCACCAGGTGGCCCAGAAGTCCACCAGCACGGGGACGGTCGAAGCCTTGATGGTGGCTTCGAAGTTATTGTTATCGAGATGCGCGATGAGGTCGGAGGCCATGGAAAAGTCGGTCAACCTTTGGATTTCGAGAAGAGTTCGAGCGCGAGGATGACCACGGCGCCAAGGGAAGCGGCGAGCGCGAGAAGGTCAACCGCCGCGGCGAACTTGCCGACGGTGCGATTGGCCGGCGAGGCGGCCGGACGCGGAGCGGAGGCCGGGATGGGCGCCGGAATCGGCGCGGTGGCCGACGGGGCGGGAGGCGGAGGAATCGGCGCACCGGCGGTGGGCGCAGGCGGCGGAGGCACGGGCATGCCTTCAGCGGCGACGGGAGCCACCGGCTTGTTGAGCTTCAACTTCGGAGCGCCGCCCTGGGCGGAGTTCTCGCCTTCCGGCGCGGGCGGAGGAGGAGGGGGCGGAGGAGGCGGAGGAGGAGGGGGCAGCTCGTTGCTCATTGGGGAGAGGCAGTCAAATCCTGCGAAAGAGGTGAGTCAATCCGTCTGTGGCTCCTTTTTGGCTCAAGCGCCACGGTCGTGCTTGCGGAGGAGCTCGGCGAGTTCCTCCGGGCGGGCGTCCGCGATGCTGCGACCCTTCCGGCTGAGGTCCTCGGACGTCTTGATGACCGTCTCGGTCATCCGCTCATGGGTCTCCTCGGAGCCACCCACCAAAGAAAAGCCTTCGCCACGCGTGATGCGTTTGTGCTGATCGGTGGCGTCCAAGCCAAGTCCGAGCAGACGGTTAGAGGGGCGCCGGGCGCTAGCCATGATGCTAATCTGACCGATTCGGGGATGAATTCAAGCCCGACGCTTACTCCGCGCCGGCGGCCGGCTGGTCGAACTCCGAGCCGCCTTCCAAGGCTTCGCCCGCGTTGGGCGCCGCGCTGGGTTCCGACTTCGTGCAGTTGATCTCGGCGAAGGAGGCGTCCTGTTCCAATTTCAGCTTACCTAGGCGGGCGAGCTCGAGGCAGGCCAGGAAGGTCGCCACGAGGAAGCCCACGGTCGGGCGTTCCGGCAGCAGGCTCGTGAAGACGAAGGTGGGCTCGGTCTCGAGGCGGGCCAGGATGGTCTCCATGCGGTCGGAGACCGTGACGGACTCCGTGGAGATGTTGCCGGGCTGGATCCGCTCGGCGAGCCGGCGGAGGACGAGATTGAACGTATTCCAGAGCTCGATGCGGTCGGCGGGGGCGACGGGCCGGATCACGGCATCCTCGCCCTGCGGCTGGATCACGTAGCGGCTCAGCAGGCCTTGGCGGTCGTCGACCAGTCCGCGGATGATCGCGGCGGTCTCCTTGACGCGCTTGTACTGGATGAGCTGCTGCACCAGTGCCCAGCGCGGGTCCTGACCTTCGTCCGCGGCCGCGACTTCCTCTTCGGGCCGGCTTTCGACCGGGAGGAGCATGCGGCTCTTGATGTACATCAGCGTGGCCGCCATGACGAAGAAGTCGCCGGCGAGTTCCAGGTTGTCCTTCTCCTGCGTGCGCAGGATCTCGAGGTACTGCTGGGTGACCTTCTCGATCGGGATGTCGTAGATATCGATCTCGTTCTTGCGGATCAGGAAGAGCAGCAGGTCCAGCGGGCCTTCGAAGACGTCGAGGCGGATCGGCAGGTCCGGCGGCGGCAGGATGCCGTCCACGGGGACCGAAGGGTTGTCTGAAGGGGTGTCCGTCACGGGTCAGAACTTGAACAATCTCACCCGCAGGTGGAAGCCCAATGAGCTGATGCCCCGGTTGAGCGGGTCCATGCGCTTATTCAGGCCGTACTCGACCTCCCAGGAGTCTCCGACCCGCTGGATCAGGCCGGCCCAGACCATGGTGGCCTGGCCGATCTGCGCGTCGTAATTGAGCCCGGTCACGACGCTATAGACCGAATTCAGGCGGGTCTGGGTGTCCCAGAACAGCTGGCGGGCGGAGGTGGCCTGCCGCAGTTCGATCCAGTTGAAGGAGGTGCGCCAGAAGTCGCCGGAATTGAGGGCGATGGTCTGGATCGATTCCCGCGGGGCGCCGCCGCCGTTGGGCATGCGCACGGAGGAGCTGAGGGTCATCCAGGGGGTCGGGCTGAGGTGGAGCGAGCCGAGCAGGTCGCTACGGCCGGTCTCGGCATCCGTCGGACCCTGCCGCCAGTCGGCGAAGAGGTCCGCGCGCAGCAGTTCGCGGGAGCCGGTCACGGCGTCACGGGTCTCGACGGTGTTGCGCACGCCGAAGCGGGCCACCTGTCGGTCCGTCGTGGAAGCGGCGTCGAGCCGGTCCGCGAGGTCGACTTCTTCGAGCACGGAGACGGAGACCGCGCGCTGGGTCATCGGGACCACGCCGACCTCGCGGTCGGCGCCCGGCATGACGCGGTATTGGAGGATCGGGCGCAGGCTGTGGCGAATTCCGTCGATGTTCCAGTTCGGAGCGTCCGCCGACCAAGAGCCGGTGAAGAGTCCTTCGACGTCGAAGCCGGCCTGACCGATGACCTTGGTGGCCGCGTCCTGGCCGTTCAGGCCTTCGGACCAGCCGGTCGCACGCACGCCGGCGACGGGACGGAAACTCAGCCATTCGCCGGCGACCAGCGTACGGCTGACGCCGTAGTAGCCGTCGACGCGCGCGGTGGACCAAGCATCGGCGGACAAGGTCGCGGCCTGGAAGGCCGCCAACGGAAGCTCGGCGGAGGGGCGCTCACTGAAGTAGCCGACGCTGAGGAAGGCGCGACGTGACCAGCCGTCGTCGTCGGCGAGCGTCGTGGGCAGGTCGTAACGGAACTCCGGCAGGCGCTGGACGACGTCCTGGTAGTTGTCCGCCTTCGCGGTGAGGGCGGCCGAGAGGTAGCCGCCGGCGTAAGGTTTGACGACCTCGAGGTTGACCTGCGGATTGCCGTTCGGGCCGATCAGCATCGGCCGGAAGTCGCGGAGGACGTCAGGGTCCGACTGCGCGAAGGCGTTGCCGGCGATCTCGACGCCGTCCTGCGTGCGGCCGTTGATCTCCCCGGTGAAGAACGTGCGCTGGCTGTTCGGCAGGCGCCCGAAAAGGTCCGCCACCGGCGTGGACTGGTCGTCGATCCAGCCGCTCTGCATCCGGCCCTTCCAGCGCGTGCCGACGCCCGGCAGGCGGGTGTTGTCCACGCGCAGGGCCGGTCCGACCATGAAGCCGGATTCGCTGTAGTAGTCGACGAGTCCGCCCAGCCAGAGCGAAGGCGAGACGCGGTTCAGGACGGTCGAACGGAGGAAGCGGCCCTGCTTGTCCTCGCTGCCCGTGTTGAGCATGATCTCGTAAGGAAAATCCAGTCCCGATTGTCCGTAGTAGGGCAGGTTGAAGATCGGCACGCCGGCGACGTAAGGCGTGGCGCTGCGCATCGACAGCCAGTCCTCCTTCTCGACGTAGGAAGCCTCGGCGATCCTGAGGTGCATGCCGGCCGCGGAGGGTTCGTTGTTCCAGACGCGCACGCCCTTGATCTGCTTGTCGCCTTTGACGATGCGCAGCGATTCGGCGGTGAAGTAGACCGGGGCGCGGCCGAAGCGCACGTCGGTGGCTTCGATGACGTCGGCGCGCGGATCGATGACGACCTTGGCGCCGAGGATGCGCAGGCTCTTGGTCGCGTAGACGACCTCGCCTTCGGCGACGATCACGCCGGTGCGGTAGTCGAGGCGGAGCTTCTTCGCCGACAGGAAAGTGTCGCCGCTGACCAGTTCGGCGTTCGTGCCGACCATCACCTTGCCGCCTTCTTCGGAGTGGAAGTCGCCGGTGAGGACGGGGCCCGCGGGCGCGGCGGCGGACGTCCGCGCCGGTTCGGCGGCCATGGCCGCCACGGACAGGGAGAGGCTTGCGGCAAGGATCCAGAAGCTACGGCCAGGCATTTGCCGAGAGTTGTCGCTCGGGGCTTTCCCTCAAGGCTTTTCGGGTAATGAGCGCTTGCCGACCCTCGGGCGGGCGTGGAGTCTTCCGGGATGCGCCTGAGTCCAGCAGAGTTGACCGCCCTGGTGGATGCCAAGGAGACCTCGCCGCACCGCTTCCTGGGCCTGCATCCGCTGCAAGGAGGGGGGCTGGTCGCCCGCGCGCTCCTGCCTTGGGCGAGCGCCTGCGAACTCCTGCCCGAGGGTGGGAAACCGGTGCCGATGACCCGTCTGCATGCGAGCGGTGTCTTCGAGGTCGAGCTGCCCGGCTCGGCGCTTTTCCGTTACCGTTTCCGCGTGACCTATCCCGACGGCGTCCGCCGCGACGTCGACGACCCTTACCGCTTCCTGCCGACGATCTCCGAGGACGACCTTTTCCTCCTCGGCAAGGGCGACGACCACCGGGCCCACTATAAACTGGGCTCGCATGTCCGCACGATCGACGGCGTCAGCGGGGTCTCCTTCGCGGTCTGGGCTCCGTCCGCCCGGCGGGTCTCCGTCGTGGGCGACCACAATCTCTGGAACGGCCGCGCCCAGCCGATGCGCAACCTCGGGGCTTCCGGCATCTGGGAGATCTTCATCCCCGGCCTGGCCGCCGGTGCGCGCTACAAATACGAGATCGTCGGTCCGCACGACACCACGCCTTTCCTCAAGACGGACCCGTATGCGCTGCACTTCGAGCCCTCGCCGAACCACGCGGCGATCGTCTGCGATCTCTCCGGCTTCGTCTGGCATGACGCCGCCTGGCTGGAGGCCCGCCGCCAGCACGACCTGCGTTCCCGGCCGATGTCGGTCTACGAGGTGCATCTAGCCTCTTGGCGCCGCGTGCCCGAAGAAGGCGGCCGCGTCCTGAACTACCGCGAGCTCGGCGAGCAGCTCGCCGCCTATTGCGTGCAGATGGGCTTCACCCACGTGGAGCTGATGCCGCCGTCGGAGCATCCCTTCGATGGTTCCTGGGGTTACCAGGTCACGGGCTTCTACGCCCCGACGCACCGCTTCGGTTCGCCCCTCGAGTTCATGACGCTCGTCGACGCGCTGCACCGCGCGGACGTCGGCGTGATCGTGGACTGGGTGCCGGCCCATTTCCCGCGCGACTTCTTCGCGCTGGCCCGCTTCGACGGTACCCACCTCTACGAGCATGCCGACCCTCGCCTGGGGGAGCATCAGGACTGGGGCACGCTGATCTTCAACTACGGCCGCCACGAGGTGCGCGGCTTCCTCGTCTGCTCCGCGCTGTCCTGGCTGGAACGCTTCCACGTCGACGGCCTGCGCGTCGACGCGGTGGCCTCGATGCTTTACCTCGACTACTCGCGCAAAGCCGGGGAGTGGATCCCGAACCGCTTCGGCGGACGCGAGAACATCGAGGCCATCGAGTTCCTCCGTCAGGTCAACTCGCTCGTCCATCTCTACCAGCCGGGCGTCGCGATGATCGCCGAGGAGTCCACCTCCTTCCCGGGCGTGACGAAGTCCGTGCCCGAAGGCGGCCTGGGCTTCGACTTCAAGTGGAACATGGGCTGGATGCATGACACGCTGGATTACTTCAAGCAGGACCCGCTGTTCCGTAAGTTCCATCACGACAAACTGACCTTCGGCATGCTCTACCAGTGGAGCGAAGCCTTCGTGCAGTCGTTCTCCCACGACGAAGTCGTCCACGGCAAGGGCTCGCTGATCGGCAAGATGAGCGGCGGCGACGACGCCACGAAGGCGGCCAATCTCCGCTGCCTGCTGGCCTTGCAGTGGTCCTGGCCGGGCAAGAAGACCCTCTTCATGGGCTGCGAGTTCGGCCAGTTCGCCGAATGGAAATACGACGCCTCGCTCGACTGGCATCTGCTCGAATATCCGATCCACCTCGGCGTGCAGCGCCTCGTCGCCGACCTGAACAAGCTCTACGTGGCCGACGCCGAACTGGCGTCCAACGAACTGCGTCCGGAGAGCTTCGCCTGGCTGGTCGCCGATGACGGCGCGCAGAGCGTGCTGGCCTTCGAGCGCCGCGGCGGCGAGCAGGCCTGGACGGTCGCGGGCAACTTCACGCCGGTCGAGCGCACCTACCGTCTCGGCGTGCCGTTCCCGGGTCGATGGGAAGAGGCGCTTAATACCGATTCGAAGCACTATGCCGGCCACGGGCTCGGTAATCTCGGCGGCGTGGTCGCCGAAGCGATTCCCTGCCAGGGGCGTCCTTATTCGATCGAGGTCCGCCTGCCCGGCCTCTCGATGGTCATCTTCCGCCGTTCGTCGGCCAAAGCGAAGCGCTGAGCATGGCCCGTTCTGAAATCTTCCGCCGGCATGTCGCGGCCGATCCCGCGAACCCGCTGTTCCGTTTCTCCCTCGGTCAGGCCCTCTGGACCGAAGGGGACGCCGCCGGCGCCGTCGAGCACCTGCGTCTCGCCGCGGCCTCCAAGGCGGACTGGATGATGCCCCGCATCCTCCTGGGCAAGAGCCTCCTCGCCGCGGGCGACCGGGAAGGCGCCAAGGCCGCTTTCGCCGACGCGCTCGCCCTCGCCGTGTCGCAAGGACACGAAGAGCCGGAGGCGGAACTCCGGGCGCTGCTCGCGGCCCTCTGAGGGCTTACTCGACGCGCTCCAGGATCACGCGGCGGAGGTCCATGACCGCCGCCTTGGCCTTCTTGACGGGGCGCACGGTGAGCGTGTTCTCCCCGGCGACGAGCGTCAGCTTGCCGACTTCGCGCGGGACGAAGCGCTGGAAGTGGCCGGTCTCTTCGACGGTGAATTCGCACGAGCCCTTGGCGGTGTCCAGGGCGACCACGGAGCCGCCGTTGCCCTTGCCGCAGCCCTGGAGCACGGTCACGCGGTAGGTGCCGGCCTTGGGTGCGTTGAAGGTCCATGACGCGGTGTCGGCCTGGTTCACCCAGAAGCCGAGGGTATCCTTCTGCGGAGGCTCTTCATATTTCATCTTCACCGCCTTCACCTGGGCGTCGCGGGCCTCGAGGAAGATCAGGGCGTTGGGACCTTCGGTCGTGGCATCGTTCATCGCCTTGCGCCAGTCGGCGAGCACGGGGCGCATCGCTTCGGAGGTCGGCAGGGCTCGGAGCCTGGTCGCGTCGGTCTTGACGAAGCACGCCTCCCAGGCGGCGCGGTCGAAGTTCGGGTTGGCCTTGGTGGGTTCGGCGCCGACGCTCCGGCGCCACGCTTCGAGCTTGCCGCGCAACGCGGCGACGCGCGCCGGCTCGGCGGCGGCGAGGTCGGTCTGCTCGCTCGGATCCTTGGCGAGGTCGTAGAGCTCGAGGCTGCCGTCTTCGTATTGTTCGATGAGCTTCCAGTCGCCCTCGCGGACCACGCCGCCGGGCCGGCCGCCTTGGTTCATGTAGTGGGGCTGATGCCAGAAAAGCGGGCGCTTGGCGGCGTCGGCCGGCGGCTTGCTGTCGAACAGCAGCGGCGAGATGTCCTGGAAATCCAGGGTCTTCGGCGCAGGCACCTTGGCCAGCGCGCAGATCGTGGGGACGAGGTCGCCCAGCACGACGGGTTCGGAAATCACGCGGGCGGCGAGACGTCCGGGGTAGCGGATGATCAACGGCGTGCGCAGGCCGCCTTCGTAGAGGTAACCTTTGCCGGCGCGGGACGGCGCGTTGTAGGTCGCGGGGCTTTCTTTCAGCTCGGAGACGTGCACGCCGCCGTTATCCGAGGCGAAGACCACCACCGTGTTCTGGGCGAGGCCATGCTCGTCGAGGGCCTTGAGCACGCGGCCGCAGGCGGCGTCGAGCGATTCGACGAGCGCGGCGTAGGTCGGATGGAAGGACTGGGCGTTGGCCGCGATGCCCTTGGCCGGCGCGGCCAGCGGGATGTGCGGGTTGTCGAAAGCGAGGTAGAGCAGGAAGGGTTTGGCCTTGTTCTTCGCGATGAACTTCGCGGCGAAGTCCGCCTGGCCGAGCTCGCCCTTGCCGCCTTGCGGCGATTCCGCGCCGGGGTTCGCGCGGCCGGGGAAGTATTCGTCGAAGCCATGGTCGGTCGGCTGATGGCCCTTGCCGCCGAGGTGCCACTTGCCGACGGCGGCCGACACGTAGCCCTTGGGCTTGAGCAGTTCGGCGAGCGTCGGGACGCCGGCCGGCAGGTGCAGGTTAATCGGCGCGCTGAGCAGACGGTGCGAGGCGCGGTCGGTGCGTCCGGTGAGGAAGGTGGTGATCTTCAGGCGGGCGGGGCTCTGGCCTGTCATCAGGGCGGCGCGCGAAGGCGAGCACACCGAGGCCGCGGCGTAAGCCTGCGTGAAGCGGGCGCCGTCGGCGGCGAGCCGATCGAGGTTCGGCGTGCGCTGGTCCTTGCGACCGAAGCAGCCGAGGTCGTTGATCCCGAGGTCGTCGGCGAAGAGGATCACGATGTTAGGCGGGGTCTCCTGGGCGCCGAGCGGCAGGAGGCAGGAAAGCGCGGCGAGGAGCAGGCCGAGGAAGGGGCGGGGCATGCCTTGGTTTTAGCGTCCGGAAGATTTGTGCAAAGGGTAAAACCGACTTCGGTGCCCTCATGGACCCTCGTTTACTCGCTCTCGGGCTGGCCTGCGTGGACGTCGCCATGGCCGCGGTGTCCTGGCTGATCCTGCTGTGCACGTATCCG
>JBJOMV010000080.1:0-9097 GCA_046052185.1 Verrucomicrobiota bacterium
CGCCGAAAGCCCGCGACCGGGTGGTCGCAGGCTGGTTGCTTCTCAAATGGTGGAGGTGGTGGGAGTCGAACCCACGTCTTCCTACCCTTACGTCGTAACTTCTACATGCGTAGCTTCATCATTGATCTCGATCGCGTTTGGGGATGAGCACCCGTGCGACCTATCTGTATTCTCACTTACCCCGGAGATAACAGCTAAAGGAGGGGATCGCCCACGTTAACCGAGCTGATCCAGGACTGCAGGCGCGCCCTGGGGCTCGTCGCTGTACTTAGGCAGCGAGCGCGAGAACGTTGTCGTTCTCGAACGTGATGGTGTTTTTAGCAGTTATAGTGCTGCCAGTGGGATTTAAGAGGTCACCGACTACCCTCTGCATGCCGTCGCGATATCTTGGCGGGAATCGAATCCGGAACACCCCCGAAATGAGACGTCGGTCATTTGCGGGATCCGACTGAGAAGGAACGTAATCCATTATCCATGCATCCGCCGGGAAGTCAAGGGGTGGGGCGGCGGTAGCCGCGATGGAGGATGGGGGATGCAAGATGGATGATGGAAGATGAACGATAAAGACGGGGAAAGGGACGCTTCTTGTCCCCGTGTCACCGTGCCCACGTGTCCCCGCTTCCGACTTTTCTCTTTCCCCGTCCGTGGGGCTCGGGATAGTCGGCTTCGTCCATGAATGTCTTCTCCGCCGACGTCGCGCTGGCCATCACCCGTCTCGGGTTGCTGATCCTGCTCGGTTGGTTCATGGCCCGCCAGGGCTGGGTGGGCGCGCACGCCCGTCAGCCGCTGATGCGCATGATCATCTGGGTGTTCTTCCCGGCGATGATCTTCTCCCGCGTGAGCGGCAATCCGCTCATCGCCTCGGGTTCGCAGGCGCTGCTCTATCTCGGCGCCGGCTTCCTGATGATCGTGACCGGTTACGCCGTCGCGACCTTGATCGGCTACGTCTTCAAGGTGCCCGCCGGTACGGCCCGCCGGACTTTCGCGTTCTCCGCCGGGGTCAATAATTTCGGCTACCTGGGCATCCCGGTCACCGCCGCCTTGTTCGACCACGACGTCATCGGCGTGCTGCTGGTGCATAATGTCGGGGTCGAGGCCGCGGTCTGGACGGTCGGTATCGCGATGCTTTCGGGCGAGTCCCTGCGCAAGGGGCTCAAGAAGCTGTTCCAGCCGATGACCATCGCGTTGTTCGTGGCGCTCGCGATCAACTTCGCGGGCTTCGGCAAGAGCGCCCCGATCGTCTTCGCGAGCGACCTCTGCCACACCATCGGCGAATGCGCCATCCCGATCGGGACGCTGCTCACGGGCATCTACCTCCACGAGATCATCAAGGACTTCCGTCTCGCCGCCGATGTGCCGGTCTCCTTCGGGGTGATGGCGGTCCGCTGGTTGGTGATGCCGATGCTCGTCCTGGCCGCGGCCGGTTTCCTCGTCACCGACGCGTCCCTGCGCAAGGTCATGCTCGTCCAGGCGGCGATGCCCTGCGGGATCTTCACCTTCCTGATCGTGGAGATGTTCAAGGGCGAGGTCATGGTCTCCCTGCGCTGCTCGGTCATCACGATGCTCTGTTGCCCGTTGGTCACGCCGCTGTGGCTTTACCTGGGCGCCCGCTGGCTGGGGTTGTCCTGAGCGTCCTTTACTTGTGGGCGGGGCGGGGTAGTCTGGTCGACCTGTCCCCGTGCGTCCGCTTCTCGCCACCTTTCTGCTTTGCCTGACCGGCTGCGCGACCTACGTCGACCGCGGCCCGCGCGTACGCGTCGCGGTGGAGGAGGGGGATTACGCCACCGCAGCGACCGTCGCGCAGAACTTCGCGGCCGATGAACCGAAGGATGCGCTGGTCTGGAATCTTGACGCCGCGACGGCGCTTCGCGCTGAGGGCAAACTGAAGGAAAGCGCCCGGCTGTTGGAGCAGGTCGAGGCCGCTTTCCGGGCCGAAGAGGAGCGCCCGGGCTTCTCGGTCACCGACGCGACCTTGGGCGCGTTCACCAGCGCCTATGCGGAGGCTTATCGCCCCAAGCCAGCCGACCGCATCTACGCCTCGACCTACCAGGCCTTGAACCGCCTCGAACTGGGTGACGTCAACGGCGCCCGCGTCAGCATGGCCCGACTGCGCTTCGTCCAGCAGGCTTTCGGCACGGGCGCGCTTTACGTTAAGCCTAAGGCCGACGACAAGTATGACGTCGCCAAGGCCACGCAGGATCCGCGCACTCAGGACGGGCTTGGTATGATCGAGGAGAACCTGGCAGGTCTCACCGCCGACGGGTCCTATGACGACGCCTTCAGTCATTGGCTGCAGGGGATGTTCTTTCTGCGTCTCGGCCAGGATCCGTCCGACCGCGAGAAGGCGCGCAAGGAGTTGCTCGCGGCGACGCAGCTCAACGCCGCCAACGAGGTGTTCCGTCGCGACCTGCAGGACGCCGAGGCTCCGCCCAGCGCAGGGCAGGGGATGATTGTCTATGTCGTCGCCGAGACCGGCATGTGCCCGGAATGGTACCAGCAGCGCATCGACATCCCGCTCTTCATCGTGGCGCGTCGGGTGCCTTACGTGAGCGTCGCTTTGCCGGCCATCCGGGCCTCGGGCCTGAATTACAATCTGAAGCTCAAATTGGATGCGCAGGACGTCGCGTTGACCCTGGCCAGCCGCCCGGACGCCCTCATCGCAAAGCACTTCGAGGCCGCCTTGCCGGGAATCAGGGCGCAGGCTTTCACCTCCGCCGCCGTCAAGGCCACGGCCAGTTACCTGATCAACGAATCCTCGGATGAGGCCGTCCGAAGCGGGAATGGCGGCTCTGGAGCGATGCTTTGGTCGATCGCGACCAAGGTCGGGACGGCCGTCTACACCGTCGGGACCACCAAGGCCGACATCCGCAACTGGTCGAGCCTGCCTGCCCGGTTCTCCGTGGCTCGCTTCGAAGCCCGCCCAGGGCAGAAACTGACCGTGCCTGGCCATCCTGAGGCCTCCGTGACGCTTCCGGCGGGCAAGGTTCTGCTTGTAAGCCTCAAGTCCACGCAGGAAAATCTCCCCATCGTTCTGCGCTGCACCCCTCTCGTCCCATGAAAAACCTCCTGCCTCTTCTCGCGCTCGGCCTGCTGGCCGGCTGCTCCACCGTCCTCGAGACGGGTGATCGCCTCGAGCGCGGCCTGACTCCGCCGGACGCGGTGAATTACGCGACCACGCGTCCCGAAGGCGGCTTCACCACTCAGCTGAACGATCCGCGCATCGGTAACAAGATCGAGCTCCTCGCCGCGCGTAAGTCCAAGACCGACGGCGGCTTCACCCGCGTCCAGTTCGACCTGCGCAACGGCTCCTACCTGCGCCAGACCATCAACGTCAGCTTCGAGTGGCTCGCCGCCGACGGCACCGTGACCGAGTCCCAGCCCAACTGGATCGTCACCCCGCTCGAGCCCGGCGCCCTCACCACCGTCACCGCGACCGCCCTCAAGGCCTCGTCCGCCGAGTGCCGCCTCCGTCTCATCACCCGCTGAACCCTCCCATGAACAAGTTCTCCCTCCTCGCCTGCGCCCTCTTCATCGTCGGTTGCGGCACGCCCGCCACCTACAAGGACCCGCAGGGCCGCGAGCTCGTCGTCAGCCTCGACAAGGTGAACATCCAGGACTTCGCCACCGCGGGCTCCCAGATGCTCCAGTCCATGGTCTCGTCGCCGTCCTTCTCCAAGGGCGCCCCGGTCCTCCAGCTCGGCACGGTCACCAACGACACCGCTGACAACTTCGACACCGCCTTGCTGCTCTCCAAGATCACCGTGCCGCTCGTCAACGCCGGCCGCGTGACCTTGCTGGACAACGAGCCGGCCGCCGACGCCTCTGCCCGTCCCAAGGCCGAATACGTGCTGAAGGGCAAGATCCTCGAAGACCGCAGCAACGCCGGCAGTACCCGCCAGAGCTCCTTCGTGTTCCAACTCACCCTGGTCGAAGTCAAGCGCGGCGTCGCCGTCTGGACCGAGGAGAAGATCGTGACCAAGCAGGGCACCAAGAACGCGGTCGGTTTCTGAGAAAAGACCGCCGAAAGTTGACCTTCCTTCGACCTGCGTCTCCTTCCGGTGATGCAGGTTGATTTTTTGATCGTCGGCCAAGGCCTGGCGGGCTCGTTGCTCGCCCAGGAACTGCGTCGGCGCGGCCGCACCGTCCACGTCTTGGACGACGGCTGGAAGTCCGCCTCCTCCCAGGTCGCCGCCGGGCTGATGACCCCGCTGACCGGCCGCCGATTCACCCTGACCAAGGATTACCCCGAACTTTTCGCCGCGGCCAGCCAGCGGCTCACGGAGCGCGGCGTCTTCCGCCCGACGTCGGTCTACCGGATGTTCGTCGATGACGAGCAGCGCGCCAAGGGGCTCAAGCGCACCGAGTGCCGCAGTTGCCAGCCGTTCATCGAACGCGTTACCTCCGCGCCGGGCGAGCTCGACGCCGGTCTGACCGACGCGTTCGGCGGCGCGCTCATGAACGGAGCCTGGGTGGATCTGCCTAAACTGATGTCCGACGTCCGCGCCGAGTTGCTAGCTGCCGGCAGCCTGACCGAAGCCGCGTTCGATCCGGCCGAGGCCGTGACCGACGACGAGGGCGTCAGCTGGCGACACGTCCGCGCCGGCGCCATCATCTACTGCGACGGTTACAAGTCCGCTTTGCGCGGCCCGTTCAAGTATCTGCCTTGGCAGCCTGCGAAGGGCGAAGCCCTGACGCTGCGCACCTCCGTCGATACCAAGCCCTTCATCCTGAATCGGGAAGGCTGGGCCTTGCCGCTAGGGCAGGGCGTCTGGCGCACCGGGGCCAACTGGCAGTGGGATCAGTTGGACGAGACTCCGACCGAGCCGCAGAAAGAGAAGTTCATCCGCCGCTTCCGGGGCTATTTCGGTGAAGAGGTGCAGGTGGAGGTCACCGCGCATGTCGCCGGTGTCCGTCCCTGCACCTCGGACAACCACCCCTTCATGGGCACGCACCCGCAGCAGCCGCGCACGCACCTTTTCAGCGGTCTCGGGCCGCGCGGTACGGTCTGGGCGCCGCTCATGGCGGAAGAAATGGCCGCCTACCTCTGCGAGGGCACGCCTCTCCGTCCTGAATGTAATCTCTCCCGCTTCGCCCCTGCTGGCTGAGGTAGCCTCGGGTAGGGTCGGGATCGTGTGACGATATGCCAAGGCAGGTTGTTCTTCGGCCTGCCGCTGATCCATGCAGCCCTCCATTCAGGCCTCAACGCAGTCCTCCACCTAGCCAACTTATGACATCCATTCTCGGGTGACGGGTGTCGGCCCTCGGGGCCTCAGCCAGCCAGGCGTCGGCATTTCAGCCATCGGCCATCGGCTTCGGGTGTCTGCTTTCGCTCCATCCATTCAGCCCTCTATGCAGCCCTCAACGCTGTCCTCTACTCAGGCCTCCACTCTGCCCACCGCTTACTTCTTCTTCGCCTTGGCGGCCTTGGCCGGCTTCGCCGCCGCCTTGGCGACCAGGAAGTCGACCGCGAGCAGGTAGCCTTCGAAGCCCAGTCCGGTGATCACGCCTTCGCAGGCGGAGGCCGTGACGGACTTGTGGCGGAATTCCTCGCGCTTGTAGATGTTCGAGATGTGCACCTCGACGGCGCGCATGCCGCTGCCGGCGATGGAATCGCGGAGGGCGACCGAGACGTGGGTGTGGCCTCCCGGGTTGATGACCAGGAACTTCACGCCCTTGTCGGCCCACTTCGCGATCGTGTCGATGATCTCCCCTTCGTGATTGGACTGGAAGAAGCGGGTCTTCGCGCCGGCGGCTTTGGCATGCTTCTCGATCAGCTTCTCGAGGTCGCCGAGCGTCTGGGTGCCATAGACCTCCGGCTCGCGCTTGCCGAGTCGGTCGAGGTTGGGGCCGTTGATGACGCCGATTTCCATGCGCATAGGTTTAGCCCGTCAGGCCGGGCGGGCAAGACGCAATGGGGCGAACCCTTTATCGGAATAGCAGGTCGATCAGACCTCTGCGCCTGGGGAGATCAGGCATCCAGCTCACCCACTCGCGGTGGCCGGTGCCGATGCTGACGGCGAGGAGGAACAGGATAGCGGCGAAAAAGAAGAACATGAGCACCCCGAACCAGAAGACGACCCGGTACTGACGACGGAGCGAACGCGCTTCCGGTGCGAGATCTTCCGATGGCGCGGCCGGAGCAAGCAGGGGCGAAAGCATGAAGCGGCCAAGCGCGGCGCAGGCTCCCGCGACGCCCGACAGCAAGGTCATCACGAAGAGGTCCGGGAGGCGGTCTTGGCTGAACGGACGCCCGTCGACCAGCGATGCGACGATCGTGACAACGAAGGCGAGGGCGACGAAGATCAGGATGTTTGAAACGAAAGCGGGCTGGCTGGTCGGAGCTGCTTCCTCGGTCGGACTCATCTGGGTCAAAGTGTGCGGCATACCTAAGCCGTCCAAACAAAAAGGGCGGCCCCTCGCGGAGCCGCCCTTGGTTTCGTCTGTCGCCTGACTTACTTCAGGATCTGGCGGAGGACGTAGGGCAGGATGCCGCCGTGGCGGTAATACTCGCCTTCGATCGCGGTATCGATGCGGGCGATGAGCGCGGCCTTGTCGACCGTGCCGTTGGCGCGGCGGATGACGAGCGTCACCGGGGTCTTCGGCTTGATCGGGCTGGAGAGGCCTTCGAGGTCGAAGGTCTCCGTGCCGTCGAGGTTGTACGAGGCGGCGTTCTTGCCGTCGGCGAACTCGAGGGGCAGCACGCCCATGCCGAGGAGGTTGGAGCGGTGGATGCGCTCGAAGGACTGCGCCACCACGGCGCGGATGCCGAGGAGGGCGGTGCCCTTGGCGGCCCAGTCGCGGGACGAGCCCATGCCGTAGTCGACGCCGCCGAAGACGATCATGCCTTCGCCGCGCTGTTGGTAGGTCTGGCAGGCGTCGTAGATCGCCTCGATCTTGCCCTCGGGCTGGACCTTCGTGAAGCCGCCTTCCTTGCCGTCGGCCATCGCGTTCTTCACCTGGGTGTTGGCGAAGGTGCCGCGGGTCATGATGCGGTCATTGCCGCGGCGCGAACCATAGGAGTTGAAGTCCTTCTTCGACACGCCCGCCGCGAGGAGGAACTTGCCGGCCGGGGTCTCTTCCTTGAAAGCGCCGGCGGGGGAGATGTGGTCGGTCGTGACGGAGTCGCCGAGGATGGCCAGCGGGCGGAGCTTCGCGAGCGAAGGCACCGGAGGCGGGGTCATCGAGAAGCCCTTGAAGAACGGCGGCTCCTGGATGTACGTGGACGATTCCTTCCAGCTGAAGCGCGCGCCCGTGCCGCCCTGGACGCCCTTCCACTCGGCGGTGGCGTTGGCGAGGGAGTCGGCGGCGTACTTCGACTTGAACATCGCGGGCTTGAGGCCGCGGGCGACGTGGTCGGCGACTTCGGCCTGGGAAGGCCAGACGTCCTTGAGGAAGACCGGCTTGCCGTCCTTACCCGTGCCGAGCGGCTCGCTGTCGAGGTCGATGTCGACGCGGCCGGCGAGGGCGAAGGCGACGACGAGGGGCGGGGACATCAGGAAGTTCGAGCGGACCGCGCCGTGGACGCGGGCTTCGAAGTTGCGGTTACCCGAGAGCACGGAGGCCGTGACCAGGTCGCCCTGCTTGATCGCGCCTTCGATGTCGGCGTCGAGCGGGCCGGAGTTGCCGATGCAGGTCGTGCAACCGTAGCCGACGAGGTTGAAGCCGAGCTGGTCGAGATAGCCCGAGAGCTGGATCTCGTTGAGGTAGTCGGTGACCACGCGGGAGCCGGGGGCCAGCGAGCATTTCACGTTCGGGTTCACCTTCAGGCCCTTCTCGACGGCCTTCTTCGCGACGAGGCCGGCGGCCACCATCACGGAGGGGTTCGAGGTGTTGGTGCAGGAGGTGATCGCGGCGATCACGACGGAGCCGTGCTGGAGCGAGCGGCCCGTGGCGCCGACGGCGGCGGAAGCGGCGCGGTCGGCCGCGGCCTTGCCGAAGCCGTTCTTGTCCTTCGGCGCGGTGAAGAGCGTGTTGAAGGACTCCTTGATCTTCGGGAGGTCGATGCGGTCCTGCGGGCGCTTCGGGCCGGAGACGCAGGGGACGACCGTGCCGATGTCGAGGTCGATGGTCTGGGTGTAGTCGATGCTGCCGGCCTTCGGGATGCCGAAGAGGCCCTGGGCCTTGTAGTATTCCTTCACCAGCTCGATGTGGGCCTCGTCGCGGCCGGTCTGGCGGAGGTAGTCGAGGGACTTGTCGTCGACCGGGAAGAAGCCCATCGTGGCGCCGTATTCCGGGGCCATGTTGGCGATCGTGGCGCGGTCGGCGAGCGAGAGGGCCTCGGTGCCTTCGCCGTAGAACTCGACGAACTTGCCGACGACCTTGGCCTTGCGGAGGATTTCGGTGAGGCGGAGGGTGAGGTCGGTGGCGGTGACGCCTTCGCGGAGGCGGCCGGTGAGGTTGACGCCGATGACCTCAGGCGTCTGGAAGTAGACCGGCTGGCCGAGCATGCCCGCTTCGGCTTCGATGCCGCCCACGCCCCAGCCGACGACGCCGATGCCGTTGATCATCGTGGTGTGGGAGTCGGTACCGACGAGGGTGTCCGGGTAGAACACGCCGTCCTTCTGGAAGACCAGCTTGGCGAGGTACTCGAGGTTGACCTGGTGGACGATGCCGATGGCCGGCGGGACGACGCCGAAGGTCTTGAACGCCTGCATGCCCCACTTGAGGAATTCATAGCGCTCGGTGTTGCGGCCGAATTCCTGGCGCAGGTTGTCGAGGAAGGAGGAGGCGGTGCCGGCCTTGTCGACCTGGACGGAGTGGTCGACGACGAGGTCGACGGGCACGAGCGGCTCGATGACGGCGGAATCCTTGCCGAGCTTGGCGACGGCCTCGCGCATGGCGGCGAGGTCGACGAGGAGCGGCACGCCGGTGAAGTCCTGCAGCACGATGCGCGCGACGACGAACGGGATCTCGGTGTCGACCGGCTTCGCGGCGTTCCACGCGGCGAGGGTCTTCACGTCGTTCTCGGTCACCGCGACGCCGTCGCAGTTACGCAGCACGGATTCGAGGACGAGACGGATGGAGACCGGCAGGCGCGAGACCTTGCCGAGGCCGGCCTGCTCGAGCGCGGGCACGGAGTAGATCTGCCCGGACTTGC
>JBJOMV010000081.1:0-9011 GCA_046052185.1 Verrucomicrobiota bacterium
TGAAGCCCGTGCAGCGCCGCATCCTCTACGCGATGCTCCGCGAAGGCCTCGTCCACAACCGCCCGTTCGACAAGTGCGCGGGCGTCGTCGGCGAAGTGCTGAAGAACTACCACCCGCACGGCGACAGTTCCGTGTACGACACGCTCGTCCGCCTCGCCCAGAACTGGGTGATGCGCTACCAGCTGATCGAGCCGCAGGGCAACTTCGGCTCCGTCGACGGCGATCCGCCCGCGGCCTACCGTTACACCGAGTGCCGCCTCTCGGAGATCTCCTCCGAGCTCCTCGCCGACATCGACGAGGACACGGTGGACTTCACCCCGAACTACAAGGAGTCGACCACCGAGCCGACCGTCCTCCCGTGCGCCTTGCCCCACCTGCTGATGAACGGTTCGACCGGCATCGCGGTCGGCATGACGACCAACATCCCGCCCCATAACCTCAACGAGCTCGTCGAGGCCACCTGCCTCATCATCGACAAGCCGAGCGCCACCGTCGAGGACCTCGAGAAGGTCATCATCGGTCCGGACTTCCCGACCGGCGGCGTCATCAACGGCAAGGAGGGCATCAAGCAGTACCTCCGCACCGGTCGTGGCATTATCCGCGTCCGCGGCGTGGCCCACACAGAGGAGATGAAGAACGGAAAGGAGCAGATCGTCCTCACGGAGCTGCCCTACAACGTCAACCGCTCCTCCCTGGTGAAACACATCGCCGACCTCTGCTCCGAGAAGGTCCTCGACGAGGTCTCCGACCTCCGCGACGAGTCCGACGAGAACACGCGCGTGGTCATCGAGCTCAAGCGCAACGAGAACCCGAAGGTCGTCATCAACAAGCTCTACAAGCACACCAACTTCGAGAACTCGTTCGGCGTCATCCTGCTGGCCCTCGACAAGCGTCGCCCCAAGCAGATGAACATCCGCGAGCTGCTCGAATGCTTCGTCGAGCACCGCCGCGACGTCGTCACCCGCCGCACCCGCTTCCGCCTCCGCAAGGCCGAGGACCGCGCCCACATCCTCGAAGGCTTCAAGATCGCCCTGCGCAACCTGGACGACTTCGTGAAGATCATCCGCGCCGCGTCCAACCGCGACGAGGCCCGCGTGAAGCTCATGGCCAAATACGGCCTCAGCGAACGCCAGGCCGTGGCCATCCTCGACCTCCGCCTCTACCAGCTCACCGGCCTGGAGCGCGACAAGATCGAGGCCGAATACCGCGAGCTGATGGCGCTCGTCGAAGAGCTACGCGGCATCCTCTCGAGCGAGTCGAAGCTGCTCTCCCTCATCAAGAAGGAGCTGCGCGACGCCGCGAAGAAGCATGTCGGTCCCCGCAAGACGAAGGTCACCGCCCAGGAAGGCGACCTGTCGATGGAAGACATCGTGGCCAACGAAGGCTGCGTGGTCACCGTCTCGCACGCCGGCTTCATCAAGCGCACCCCGGTCGCCCAGTACCGCCTCCAGAAGCGCGGCGGCAAGGGCACGAAGGGCGCCGAGCTCTCGAAGGCCGCGTCCGACGAGG
Source organism: Verrucomicrobiota bacterium (assembly GCA_046052185.1). Taxonomy (GTDB): domain Bacteria; phylum Verrucomicrobiota; class Verrucomicrobiia; order Opitutales; family UBA953; genus UBA953. The sequence continues at coordinate 1,510 of JBJOMV010000081.1, forward strand.
ACAGCGACTTCATCGAGCATCTCTTCACGGCCAACACGCACGACCACATCCTGTTCTTCATGAACAACGGCCGCGTCTACGTGGAGAAGGTCTACGAGATCGAGGAGGCCAACCGCGCCTCGCGCGGCAAGTCGATCGCCCGCCTGCTCGACCTCAAGGACGACGAGAAGCTGGCCGCGATGGTCTGCGTCTCGAACTTCGAGGAAGGCAAGTTCCTCATGATGTGCACCGCCAACGGCACGATCAAGAAGACCGAGATCTCGAAGTACGCCAACTACCGCAAGGGCGGCATCATCGGCATCAACATCGAGCACGGCGACCGCCTCATCGCGGCCAAGCTTACCAACGGCGACAATGAGGTCGTGATGATCTCGCAGTCCGGCATGTCCATCCGCTTCCACGAGTCCGACGTCCGTTCCATGGGCCGCGACACCACCGGGGTGATCGGCATGAACCTCGACAGCGGCGACCAGGTCAAGGCGATGGAAGTCGTCGACCCGGCCTGCACGCTCCTCGTCGTCGGCATCGACGGCATCGGCAAGCGCACGCCCTTCGACGATCCCGAGACCAAGGAGCCCGTCTACCGCAAGCAGTCCCGCGGCGGCAAGGGCGTGATCGCCATCTCCACCGAGGTCGGCGTCGCCGGCGCGCTCAGCGTCCAGGAAGAGGACGAGGTCATGCTCCTCACCAAGGGCGGCCAGTCCATCCGCACCAAGGTATCCGATATCCGCTGCACGGCGGGTCGTAACACCAAGGGCGTCCGCGTCATGCGCCTCAAGGACGGCGAGTCGCTCCTCGGCATCTCGAAGGTCGAGCGTTCCGAGGAAGAGGAAGAGAACGCCGCCAAGCCGCAGGCCTGAACCGGCTGACCGGCCAAGCAGAAGGGGCGCCTTGCGGCGCCCCTTTTTTTGTGCCCTGACGGACTGCTTACGCGCGTTCCAGCGCCGCGATGCACTCGACGTGCCGGGTCTGGGGGAAGAGGTCGAAGGGACGGACCGAGACGACCTTCCAGCCCTTGGCGCAGAGATACTTCACGTCGCGGGCCTGGGTGTCGGGCGCGCAGCTGACGTAGACGATGCGACGCGGCGCGAAGGCGTGCAGCTGCTCCAGGAAGGCCTCGTCGCAGCCCTTGCGGGGCGGGTCGACGATCACGGCCGACTCGTGGCCGGCGACCGGCAGCTTCTTGAAGATCGATTCGGCGGAGCCGGCGATGAAGCGACAGTTGAGCAAATGGTTGAGCGTGGCGTTCTCGGCGGCCTTGCGGGCGGCTTCGGCGCTGACTTCGATGCCGTTGACGGATTCGAAGAGGCGGGCGCCGGACAGGGCGAAGAGACCCGAGCCGCAGTAGGTGTCGACGAGGTGCTTGGCGCCGGATTCGTGCGCGAGCTTGATGGCGTGGCCGACGAACTGCTCCAGGACGGACGGGTTGTTCTGGAAGAACTCGCCGGCGAGGAACTTGAGCTGGATCGCGCCGACTTTCTCGGTGACGACCTGACGGGAATCGGTGACGACGCCTTCTTCGCAGTCGCGGAAGAGCAGGGTGGCGCCCCGCTCGAAGCGGCCTGGGTTGGCCTTGATGTCCTTGCGGGAGCGGGCGTAGGCCGCGTTGATGGCGTCGGTCGCGATGGGGCACTTCGGCACGTCGACGACGCGACGGGAGGTGCCAGCGGCGAGGAAGCCGATCGGGAAGTCCGCCCGGCGCGGGGTCATGAAGTGCGGCGTGATCTTGGAGCGGTAGCCGTACTGCTTGGGCGAAGGGTGGCACGGGTCGACCTTGGTCTTGATGCCGCCGAGGCGCTCGAAGGCTTCCGCGACCTGCTTCTGCTTCCATTCGAGCTGCTGCGGGTAGGCGAGGTTCTGGTACTGGCAGCCGCCGCATTCGCCGAAGAGGTCGCAGCGGGGCTGGACTCGGTGCGGTGAGGGGACGACGACGCGGACGAGGTCGGCGCGGGAGAAGTTGGCGGCGTTGTGCCAGATGCGGGCTACGACCTTCTCGCCCGCGAGGGCGCCGGCGATGAAGACGACCCAGCCGTCGACGCGGGCCACGCCTTCGCCGAGGTTCGTCAGGCTCGCGATCTCGACCTCGATTTCCTGGTGATAGGTGAACTTGCCCTCCCGGAACTTGGAGGAGTCAGGTTTGCGGGACTGAGGCGGCTCGAATTCGGACATGGCGATAAAGTCCGCCTCCGGGCGGAGAGGTCGAGACTTATCCCCGCCGAAGGCCTATCCTTGCCCTCGGGCGTCCCTTGGTGCTCACTTCGCCCGTGCCCGACGAGGTCATCCAAAGCCGACAGAACCCCCGCGTGCAGGCGTTGGCCCGCCTGCGCGACCGCGCCGAGCGTGAAGCCCGCGGCCTGTTCATCGCCGAAGGGCTCCGGGAGCTCTCGCGGGCCATCGAGCGCAAGGTCGAGGTGCTGGAGATCTATTTCTGTCCGTCGATGTTCCGTGGCTCCGAGGCCGCCGAGCTGGTGACCAACGCCCGCGTCGCCGGAGTCGACTGCTGCGAACTGGGCGCCTCCGCCTTTGAGAAGGTCAGCGGCCGCGAAGGCCCCGACGGCCTGCTCGGCGTCGCCCGGACCTGGAACTGCTCCCTCGACCGGCTCAAGCCTTCCGCCAATCCGCTCCTGCTGGTCGCCGAATCGGTCGAGAAGCCGGGCAATCTCGGCGCGCTGCTCCGCACGGCCGATTCCGCCGGTTGCGACGCCCTCATCGTCTGCGATCCGATCACCGACGTCTTCAATCCGAACGTCGTCCGCTCCTCGCAGGGCGCGCTCTTCTCCATGCCGGTGGCCGTCTGCACCTCGCAGGAAGCCGCCGCCTGGATGAAGGGCAAAGGCGTCCGTTCGCTGGCGACCTCGCCGGCGGCGACCAAGGCCTATTGGGACGTCGATTGCCGCGGGCCGGTGGCTCTGTTGCTCGGTTCCGAGAAGGACGGCCTTTCGGATTTCTGGCTCAAGGGCGCCGACGAGAAGATCTCGATCCCGCAGGCAGGACTATCGGACTCGCTCAATGTTTCCAATGCGGCGGCGATCTGCCTCTTCGAGGCCGTCCGCCAGCGTCGGAAATAGGCGCGGATGCGAAGCGAGCTCTTCCATCTGGCTTCGTACGCGTCCTTCGGCTTGGGCAGTCTCTGTTTCTGGCTGCATCATCGGATCGGCGGCCGTCTCGACGCGGACGGGTTACTCCATGAGCCTTTCTGGCTCCTGCCCATGGGCTGGTTCTTCGCCTTGGGCGGCTTGGCCTTCCTCGTCGCCTCCCTTTTCCGGCCCAAACAATAACATGCATCGTCCTCTGTTTCTCGCTTCGTTAGGGAGCTTCGCCGCGGGTCTGGCTTGTTGGTGGCTTTATCGCTGGAACGGGTTCTATGTGGATCAGGACGGGGTGCTGCACGAGCAGTTTGGCTTCATCCCGCTGGGGTTCCTCTCGTTCGTGCTGGGGTTCGTCTTGCTCGTGCTGGCCTGGATCCGCCGCAAATAAGAAGGCCGGGCTTGCGGCCCGGCCTTGCTGGAAGGACTGACGGTTAGCTCAGCCGATGGCCTTCGCGACCAGGTCGTCGAGCTTCTTGCCGTCGACGGCGAAGGCGCGGATGCCTTCGGCGGTCTTCTCGGTGGCCATGGCGTCTTCGTTGTGGTGCCAGCGGAATTCCTTCTCGCCCCAGGCCTTGGCGGCTTCGCCTTCGGACTTGGCGGCGGCTTCGTCGAGCACCTTGGGCACCGCGGTGGAATCCTTGGAGAGCTCGTCGAGGAGGTTGGGGGCGATGGTCAGGAGGTCGCAACCGCAGAGGGCCTTGATCTGGCCGCAGTTACGGAAGGAGGCGCCCATGACTTCGGTCTTGATGCCGTTGCGCTTGTAGTAGGCGTAGATGCGGCGGACGGACTGCACGCCGGGGTCGTTGGCGCCCGAGGAGGCGGCTTCGTTCCAGTTGGCGCCCTGGGCCTTCTTGTGCCAGTCGTAGATGCGGCCGACGAACGGCGAGATCAGCTGGACCTTGGCGTCGGCGCAGGCGACGGCCTGGGCGAAGGAGAAGAGGAGGGTCAGGTTGCAGCGGATGCCTTCCTTCTCGAGCTCGGCGGCGGCCTGGATGCCTTCCCAGGTGGAGGCCATCTTCACGAGGATGCGCTCCTTGGGGATGCCGGCGGCCTTATAAAGGGCGATGAGCTCGCGGGCCTTGGCGACGGTGGCGGCCTTGTCGAAGGACAGGCGGGCGTCGACTTCGGTGGAGACGCGGCCCGGGACGATCTTGAGAATCTCGGTGCCGAAGGAGATGAGGAGCGCGTCGACGGCGGCCTGGACGCCCTTGCTCTTGTTGTCCTGGGCGGCCTTCTGGAGGAGGGCCTGGTATTCCGGCATCTGGACGGCCTTCAGGATGAGGCTCGGGTTGGTCGTGGCGTCCAAGGGCTTGAAGGCCTTCATGGCGGCGAAGTCTCCGGTGTCGGCGACGACCTTGGTGTGTTGGCGAAGCTGTTCGAGTGCGTTCATGTGGAAGGCTTGCGAGCGTGTTAAAGGACTCAGAGTTGTCCAGCCCGACCCGAAAAAACGGGCCTCCCCGCCCGTCCGGCCATCTCTCGCTTGTTTCGGCGGGCAGGCTGGTGCAACTTACCCCATGCGAATCAAGGTCAAGCAGGCGCTCGCCGCCGAGCAGCCGCTCCAGGGTGTCACGGTCTCGGGCTGGGTCCGCACCCGCCGTGACGCCAAGGACTTCTCCTTCGTCGAGCTCAACGACGGCTCCTGCTTCAAGAACCTCCAGGTGGTCGTGGACGCCGGGGCTCCGGGCGCCGAACACCTTAAAGAGGCGCTGACGGGATCGTCGGTCAGCGTGGACGGCGAGCTGGTGCCGTCGCCGGCCAAGGGCCAGAAGTGGGAGCTCAAGGCCTCCGCCTTCCGCTTGCTCGGTCGGGCTGACGAGACTTTCCCGCTCCAGAAGAAGGGGCACACGGTGGAATTCCTGCGGACGATTCCGCATCTGCGCGCCCGCACCAACCGCCTCGGATCGATGATGCGCGTCCGCAGCCGCATGGCCATGGCCGTCCACGAGTTCTTTCAGCAGCGTGGTTTCGCCTACGTGCACACGCCCATCGTGACGGCCAGCGACTGCGAAGGCGCCGGCGAGCTCTTCCGCGTGACGACGCTCGACCCGGTCGCGCCGCCGAAGACCCCCGAGGGCAAGGTCGACTGGACCGCGGATTTCTTCGCCAAACAGGCCTATCTGACGGTCTCGGGCCAGCTCGAGGGCGAGACCCTCGCCTGCGCCCTCGGCGACGTCTATACGTTCGGGCCGACCTTCCGGGCCGAGAACTCGCACACGAGCCGTCACGCCAGCGAGTTCTGGATGATCGAGCCGGAGATGGCCTTCTGCGACCTCGAGGGCGACATGCGCTGCGCCGAGGAACTGGTGAAACACCTCGTAAAGACGGCCTTGGAACAGTGCGCCGACGAACTCGAATTCTTCAATGCCTTCGTCGACAAAGGCCTCCTGGAACGCCTGCGTTTCGTGGCCGAAAGGCCGTTTGCCCGCGTGACCTATACCGAGGCCGTCGAGCTTCTCCTCAAGTCCGGCCGCAAGTTCGAGTACCCGGTCATGTGGGGCGAGAACCTCCAGTCCGAGCACGAACGCTACCTCACCGAGGAGCACTTCAAGTGCCCGGTGACCGTCCGCGACTATCCGAAGGCCGCGAAGCCCTTCTATATGCGCCAGAACGACGACGGGAAGACCGTCGCCGCCATGGACGTGCTCGTGCCTGGCGTGGGTGAGATCGTCGGCGGCAGCCAGCGTGAAGAGCGTCTTGACCGCCTGGTCGCGGCCATGCAGGCCCACGGTCTCGACCTGGAAGGCTATGGCTGGTATGTCGACACGCGCCGCTTCGGCTCCGTCCCGCACGCCGGTTTCGGCCTCGGCTTCGAGCGACTGCTGATGTTCGTGACCGGCGAAGGCAATATCCGCGACGTCATCGCCTACCCGCGGACGCCCGGCCACGCCTGAGCGCGGCTTACTGGGCGCGGGTCAGCCCGAGGATCGCCCGGGCGGTCGCGCAGTTGTGCCGCACCATCTGCTGGCTCGGCGTCGTCGGCTTGGCGTCCTTGGCGGCCGTATGCGTGAGGGTCGGGGAGGTGAAGACCGGCGAAGTCGAGGCCACCATGCCCACGGCGTTGCCGTGATGGTCCAAGATGGGGCCGCCGCTCGAACCGCGCGCGTAGTCGGCCGTGGTCTGCATGAAGACCGCGCCTTTGCGGTCCGTCTCGTTCATCTTGAAGTAGCGCGTGATCAGGCCTTCGGACACGCAGCCGAACGTACTGGCCGGGTGGCTGTAACAATGGATCGGCGTGCCGGCGGGGGCGTCGTCGCGTAAAGGGAGGAAAGCCAGGTCCTTGGCGTCGACGCGGAGCAGGGCGACGTCGTGGGCTTTGTCCGCCGCGAGGACTTCGCGCACGGGGAAGAAACGGCCGTCGGCGGTCATCACGCCCATCGCTTCGGCGTTGGCGGTCGCGGCTACGTGATGGTTGGTCGCGATGACTCCTTCCGCCGCGACGGCGAACCCGGTGGCGAGCGTGTTGTGCCACTTCGAGCACTTGTCGCACTTATAGGCGGCGCCGATGAGCACGGCCGCCTGGGCTCCGCGACGATAGATCTCAGCGCCCTCGAGCGGCGCGCCCGTGGCGGAGCGGGCGGTGAGGCGGACCGCGTCGGTGCGGGCGCGTTTGCATTGCTCGAGGCGCTCGGCGCGGCCCACGGCGACGCCGCCTTTCTCCGCGAGCGCGTTCGTCTGTTGCTCCAGCTTGCGGAACAGCTCGCGGTCGTCGGCCGGGCTGTCGACGTCGATGCCGGGGATCGCCGCGGCGCCGAAGACGCAGGCCGCGAGCAGCGTGGGGAGAAGCATGCGGGCATTGAAGCCGACGAACGCAGGGAGACGAGACAATCGATGCGTATCCGCCGAGAACATACAGGCGGATGGCGAACGTGTGACGGTAAGCGCGGGGCACGGGCCTTCGCCGCTCGGGGGTGAGAGAGTCGGGGCAGGGCAGGGGGAAGGTCGATCAGGGGGGCGCCGAGTGGGAGGGGGAGAAGGGCCCAAGAGGGGGCCGGAACGGGGTCTAGCGGGTGTGTCTGATGGTTAAAAAAGTGTAAAAATAAGACAAACTCACCATAAGTAACTGATTATCAACATACTAATGGACGCATGCCTCGTGTGAAAAAATGCAAAAATCGGCTTGAATCACGCGGCCGGATTCTTCACTCTTCAACTTCCCTTCTCTGACAGAAGGCTGTTCCTTGGATGTTTCGGTGATCAAGCAAAGCTCTGCGCATCAAAATGCAGAAACTTGAAAAAAGACGTTGACCTAAACCCTAACGCCTTCACCGTCCGCCCTCCCTCCCCTCAACAGGAGGCCACTTTCGGTTCTTTGAGAGTTCATTTTTTTGTGCGACAATACGGCCTATCGTATTAGTCAAACCTTACACCTGGTGAACCCGGCGATAACTGATCGCGGGTTCTACCAAAATTAGA
>JBJOMV010000082.1:0-8952 GCA_046052185.1 Verrucomicrobiota bacterium
TGAGGGCGGGGGCTTCGGGGCGGGGCGGGCGGACGGCCGGCGCGCCCCGCTCGAAGGTTTCGGCCAACTTACGCCAGGCGGGGTCGTCGCGGAGCACGCCCATCGCGGAGACATCGATGGATTTGATGCCCATCGCCAAGGCCGGTGAGCCGGGCTTGAGGCGGAAGTCCCGCTTGGCCGGGTCGACGAACAGCGGGTCGGCGACGGCGGAGCCGAGGTCCTGGCCGCGTTTCTGCCAGTCGGCCACCGAAAGCTTCTTCTCGGTGAACGTCACCGGGCGGGCCGCGTAATCCCAGTAGAGGTTGTCCTTGAGCAGGTAGTTCGCGGTCGTGCCGGCCCAGTTGCTGCCCAGCAGTTCGCCGCGGTCGAAGACGACGATGTTCTTCTCGAACGTGAAAGAGAGATGCTCCTCGGCACGGCTGCGCTTGACCTGGTATTCCTCGGAGAAGGCGAAGACGTTGTTCCGGATGACGTTCTCCTTGCCGTAGTGCTGGTGGAAGCCGCCGTCGGTGGTGTCGTAGGTGACGTTGCCCTCCATCGTGATGCCGGTGCTGCCTTCGTCCGTGTACAGGCCCCAGCCGCCGTAAGTGAAGCAGGTCACGTCATGGATGAGGTTGTGGCTGACCGAGGTGCCCTCGGAGGGCCCCAGCGTATACACGCCGCCCATGTCGCTGAGCAGCCCTTTGCCCAGATGGTGAAGGTGATTCCATTCGATGCGGTTACGCTTGGCGTTGCTGGGCGCGTAGCCCCAGCGCCAGCCGACCGAGACGGCCGAATAGAAGAAGTCCGAGATCTCGTTGTGCGTGACCTGGTTGTCGGAAGAGCTGCCGACCCAGACGCCGACGGCGCACGGGAAGATCAGGCCGCCGTCGCGGATGATATTATCATGCACGCGATGGTGGCTCGCATGGTTCTCGGGCTTGGCCTCGTCGTTCAGCGTCCCGACCTTCACGCCGCCGGCGCCGAGGTCGGTGATGAGGCACTTCTCGAGGGTGACCTCGCGGGTGCCGCGGCCGAGGGAGAAGCCGTAGCTGCCGACGTGCGAGAGTTCGCAACCCGTGAAGACGACCTGCGTGGCGTGTTCCAGCGTGACCACGCCGTCCACGGTGCGCACCGCGGCCTGATTGGGGACGGCGAGCGCGAGGGAGGGCACGCCTTTGGCGTGGCGGAAGGCGAGTCCACGGAAGGTCAGATGCCGCACCTTGTCCGTGGCCTTGCCGGTGAAGGTCAGCAGTTTCTCCGCGACCGGATAGACCCCGCGGACGGCGACGGTCTCGCCGGCGCGCGGCTGGTAGGTCAGCCGTCCGGAGCGGCTCAGGAACCACTCGCCGGGTTCGTCGAGGAGCGAGGGCAGGTTCTCGATGACTACGCCCGTGTGGTGGTCGAAGGCGGTGTTGGCTTTCTGGGCCGGCCCGCGGACCTTGAGCACGCCCGCGGAAGGGTCGGCCGACTCGACGCGGCTACGGGTGGAGTCCCACTTATGATAGAAGGTCGCGACCGCGTCCTGCGTCTCCGCTGGGCCGACCTCGGCGAAGGCGCTGAGTTCCTTGGGGTCGATGCGAATGGTCTGTTCGGTGATGCCTTGAGCGGGGGCCGAGCCGGGAAGGGCGGTCTCGTTTTCGACGCTGCGGAGGAAGCGCGTGCCGGGGTTGCTCGTACGGGCGCGGGTGGCGCGGCGCTCGCCGACCCAGAGCTGTTCGAAGCGCTCGGTGCCAGGTGCCGTCTGAAGCGTCCAGCGGCCGTCCGGGCCGACTTCGAACAAAGGGAGCTCGGCTCCGCCGGAGATCACGACCTTCGCGCCCGGGGCGGCTTCATAAGAGATGGTCCGACCGTCTTCGCCGGAGTCTTTCTCGTCGAAGGCGACGGCCTGCGTGATGCGGTAGGTCCCGGCGGCGAAAAGGACGCGCACCGGCTCGGCCAAGGGGCGGGGCAGTCGGCGCACGGCCTGGCGGGCGCCTTCGAGCGAGGCCAGCGGGGCGTCGGCTCGGCCGGAGGCCTTGTCATCGCCCTTGGGGCTGACGTGCAGGTCCACGGCCAAGGCGACACCAGGCAGGAGGAATGCGAACAGCCAGGAAAGACGGAAAGACATGGTCATCCCGACACCACCGCCGCGGGGCAGTTCCCTCAAGCCTTTCTCGCGACGTAGAAGCGGGTCTCGCCGGCGAACTCGCGCACCGCGGGACCATCGGATGCGATCTCGGTGCTCAGCGGACACTCGATGACGACGAAGCCCGTTTCGGACAATTCTTCGCGGGTTTCCTGTTCGGTGCTGCTATGGATGAACACCGGCGAGGTGTCGCTCTCGTGCCAGCGGTCGCCCGGGATGATGTCAGGCTCGCGGGTTTCTTTCGCCCAATAGGCCGCGTTGGCGCCTTTCTCCCGGTCGGAGGCCGTGAACAGGAAGATGCCGCCCGGTTTCAGGACGCGATGGATCGAGCGCAGCGCGGCGAGCCGATGTCCGCGGCTGGGCAGGCACATCAGGCCGTTGAAGGCGAAGATCGCGTGGTCGAAGGAAGCGTCGGGGTAGGTCAGGGCCGTCGCGTCCTGCTGCTCGACGCAATGCTCCCAGCTCTCCTCGTGATCGGCCAGCACCGCGCGGGCGAGGCTGACCATGATGGGTGAGAAGTCCGTGGCCGTCACCTCATGGTAGCCCGCCTGGCGAAGGCCGAGCACCACGCGTCCGCCGCCGCAGCCGAGTTCGAGCAAGCGAGCCGACTTCGGCAGGTAGCGTTCGATGAGCACGCGTTCGGAGGCCCAGAGGCCGACCCGGATCGCGGCCCGGGCGTAATGCAGGGCCGTCTCGGTCTCGAGCCAGTGGGCCTGCGGGTCGCGTTCCATCAGGCCAAGCAAGCGAAACTTGCCTCCGAGGCAATCGCAGGAACACTCGCCCGCATGTTCCGGCTGCTCTTCCTCGCCTTGGCTCTCGGGTTCGTCGCCTGCGACAGTCCTCGTCCGGAGGTCGCCCCGGCCCGCGAACTCGGCCTTGAGACCCGTTTCCCCGTCCGCATGGGCGAGGTGCTCGGCCAAGTGCGCGTCGCGATCTCCGACCTCGAGAAGGCCCGCGGGCTGATGGGTGTCGCCCGGCTCGAAGAAGCCGAAGGCATGGCCTTCCTGTATGACGAGGACGGCCCGATGAGTTTCTGGATGAAGGACACCCTGATCGACCTCGATATCGCGTTCGTCGCCCGCGACGGCACGGTGCTCGAAATCCGCACCATGACGGCGGGCGATACGGAGACGACCCGTTCCGTCACGAAGGAGGCGCGTTTCGCGGTCGAGATGCGCGCCGGCTGGTTCCGCGACTTCGGCGTCAAGCCGGGTGACCGCGTGAACCTGGGCGACCTGCGGTCAGCCGTGAAGGCCCGCGGATACGACGTGAAGAAGTTCCTCCCCTGAGCTCAGAGCGAGCGCCAGACGAACAGCAGGCCGGAGGCGGCGGCGAGCACGAGCAGCACGAAGGCGAGCGCCAGACGTTCCGAGACGGTCGTGCGGAAGATCCTCATGCGCGCGGGGCGAGCCGGCCCGCGGCTTCGCGGAGGAAGCCCGTGAGACGGAGCAGGAAGAAGGGGGAGGGCGAGCCGGCGATCGGCTCGAGCGCTTGCTCCGCGGCGGCGATCTCGGAGTCCAGGCGACGGAACGATTCACGCCAGGCGGCGGCGGAGATCAGCCGGCGGGCGTCGCCGCCGGCGCGAAGGGGCGTCAGGAAGCCTTTGCCCGAAAGGTCGCGTTCGAGCAGCATCGGTAGCGTCAGTTTGCCGCTGGCGGCGTCGGTGCCGAGCGTCTTGCCCGCCTTGGCGTCGTCCTGCAGGAGATCCACGAGGTCGTCGTAGATCTGGTAGGCGATGCCGAGGTGGCGTCCGAAGAGGGCGCAAGCGTCGACATGTTCCGTGGGGCGGTCGGCGAGGAGGGCGCCGATCCGGCAGGCCCCTTCGAAGAGCTCCGCCGTCTTCAGGCGGATGTGGCGGTAGTAATCTTCGAGCGAAAGGTCGTCGTGGCCGCGGGAGAACGTCTGGCAGACCTCGCCCGAGCAGACTTCACGGGAGGCGCGGGCCACGATGCGGCAGAGCTCCGGCGTCGGGTGGTCGGCGGCCAGCACGAGCGCGTGGGCGAAGAGGGCGTCACCGAAAAGCACCGCCGCGTGGGCGCCGTGGGTGCGGTTGGGGGTGTCGCTGCCGTGGCGCGTATCGGCGCCGTCGAGGACGTCGTCATGCACCAGCGTGGCGAGGTGGACCAGTTCGATGATGCCGGCGCCGCGGACCAAGGCGGGCGGGGGAGGTCCGCCGGCGCCGGCGCCGAAAGCGAGGAGCGGACGGAGGCGCTTGCCGGGATGGGCGAGCACGTCGCGGACCATCGGGCGGACTTCGGGTTCGAACGCGAGTTCCTGCTCCGCGAGGAAATGCTCGAGGGCCGCGAAATGGGCTTCAAGGCCGGCGTGCAGCGGGGAGGACACGCCGCAATGTGCGGGTGAAGCCGCCCGTGCGCAAGCGCAGGATGCGGATTGTCCCGCTCAGGGGACGAACTTCGTCTCGACCGAGATGATCAGCTTGCCGGTGCTGGCGCAGTCGGCGCAGGGGACGCGTTTGTCGAGCAGCTGGCCCTTCTGGGCTTCACGCGTGAAGCCCAGTCCGCCGCACTTCTTGCAGGGAATCGTCTCGTTGGTCAGCGCGCTGAGTTCGGCGCCCGCGGTGATCGCTTCGACGAAGCGCTGCAGGCCGGCCGGAGAATCTTCCAGCGTCGCGCATTCCAGGAACGCTTCGCGGCGGAGCGTCAGGCGTCGCCCTTTGAGCGGAGCGAAATCGGGGGTGAAGAGCACCGCCACCGTGCCGACGTGCATGCCGGTGATCGTGCCGGTATCGCCGGCCTTGGCGGGCTTCTCGAGCAAGAGGAGCGCCATCGTGTCGACGCCGGCGGCGAGGGCTTCGTTGGGGCCGGAGGCGGGCCAGGCGGCCTTGGCGAGGTAGCGGTTGTCTCCGAGGTCCTGGAGGATCGAATAAGTCACCGTCGTCAGGTAGCCGACCGCCTTGCTGGAACCGGCGGGCGAGCCGTCGACGATGCTCTGCGTGGCGAAGGCGGAATAGAGACGCTGCAACTCCTTGGTGGTCTCGGTCGAGCCGAGGCGATTGAGCTTCGAGAGCTGGAAGGTCCGGGTAGACTTTGCTTCAGGAAGCGACGTCGGGCGGAAGGGCGAGATCTGCACGGTGTTGTCCACGAACTCATCCGAGACGCCGCCGGCGGCAGGCGCGGCGGTCACCGCCGTCGCCGGGCTGGCGGCGTTCGGCGTCGCGGCGGGAGCCGGCTCAGCGGAGACCTTGGTGCCGAACGGGGTCGTCTGGGCTCCCAGCGGGAGGACGAGCAGAGCGAGGAGGAGTCGGAACTTCATGGGCTTAGTCGAGGGAGCTGAGGTCGCCTTCGGCGGGAGGCGGGGTGGACTTAGGCTTGCTGGTCGCGGAGGAGCCGAGGGCCGGGGTCGAAGGCGTCACCGGATCGGTGGAGCGGGCCGGGCGATAGCCATCGTCGTCGCCGCGGTCGTCTTCGTCGTCATCATCCGGCAGGTCGTCGTCTTCCGGGTTGGGCTTGTCGCCGCGGGCCACGCGCTTGCGGCGGACGATCACGGTGCCGATGCCGACGGCGGCGAGGTAGAAGCCGAAGAGCACGCCCGTCATCACGAAGAGCGAGATCGGTTCGGCGATCGGCGTGATCATCGCGACGAGGATCATGATGCCGAAGAGCATGCCGCGCCAGGACTTGAGCAGGGTCCGCGGGCGGACGAGTTCGAGCCACATCAGGATGATGAGCGCGAGGGGGAACTGGAAGGTCAGGCCGGTGAGCAGGCACATCATCACCACGAACGCGTAGTAGTCCGAAGCCTGCCAGGTGACCTCCATGCGGAGGCCTTCGGCGAAGTGCTGCCAGATCTGGATGGACATCGGGCTGAGCCAGAAGAAGGCCAGCGCGGCGCCCAGCAGGAAGAGGATCAGGGCCGCTCCGCAGAACGGCACCAGGCCGCGCTTCTCACGGTCGGTGAGCGCGGGACCGACGAAGCGGGCGGTCTCGTAGAGGAAGACCGGCGAGGCGAGCGCGACGCCGACGCCGAAGGCGGCGTACATGAGCACCTTCCAGACGCCCATGAAGGTGAACTCCTTGAGCTCGCCCATGTTGACGAGACCCGGGTCCGGCTGGGTCAGGATCCCGCCGATCGGCGAGGTCTCCGGATGCTTGGCCCATTCCAGGGGGAGATTGAGCAGGGCAGGGGTCTCCCGGTAGAAGATCAGCGCGGCGACCATCCCGACGGCGAAGACGCCAAGGACGCGGAGGAGGGAGACGCGGAGGTCGTCCAAGTGTTCCAGGAACGTCATCTCGCTCCGGGATTTGTTACGACGAATGAAGGCGGAAAGCATGGGGGTCAGTCCTTGCGGAGGAGGTCCTTGATGACGTCAAGGCTCAGGCCGGACGAAACGGAGTCTGATTCGGTCAGGAGCTTACGCAACATCTCAGACTTGGACTTTTGGAGCTCCATGACGCGTTCTTCGATGGTTCCGGCCGCGATCAGCTTGATGCTGGTCACCGTCCGGGTCTGGCCGATGCGGTGGGCGCGGTCGGTGGCCTGGGCCTCGGCGGCCGGATTCCACCAAGGGTCGAAATGGATGACCGTGTCGGCCCCCGTCAGGTTGAGGCCGGTGCCGCCCGCCTTCAGGGACATCAGCATGACGGGGATGGTCGGAGTCGAATTGAAGGTATCGCAGACGCCCTGTCGGTCCTTGGTGGAGCCGTCGAGGTAGCAATAGGGGATGTCCCGGTCCTCGAGGGCCTCCTTGAGGAGCTGGAGCGCCGTGACGAAGGTCGAGAACACCAGCATGCGATGGCCGGCGTCCTTGGATTCTTCGACGAGTTCGAGGAAGGCCTGGAGCTTCGCCGAATCGGCTTCGGCCAGTTTCGGGTCGAGGATGCGCGGGTCGGCGCAGATCTGGCGGAGGCGGAGCAGCTGGTTGAACGCCGCCATCTGGATGCGGGCCTGCGTGGCGCCGCCCATCTCCATCTCGAAGATCTCCTGACGCGTGGATTCGAGGATCTCGTCGTAGATCTTCTTCTGGTTGTCCTCGAAGTCGCAGTAGACGATCTGCTCGATCTTGGCGGGCAGCTCGGGGGCGACGGCGACCTTGGAGCGACGGAGGATATACGGCGCGGCCATCTGCAGGAGACGGTCGTCGTGCCACTTGCGTTCGTCGGCGTGGATGCGTTCCTCGGGCTTGGGCAGATAGCCCGGCATCAGGAAGCCGAAGAGCGAGCGGAGGTCTTCGAGGGAGTTCTCGACGGGCGTGCCGGTGAGGATGTAGCGGCCCTTGGAGACGAGCTGCTTGACCGCCTTGGCGGCCTGCGCGCGCGGGTTCTTGATGTTCTGGCCTTCGTCGCAGATCGCCGCGCCCCACGCCACGGCGGTGAAGGCCGCGATGTCGCGGGAAAGGGTGCCGTAGGAGGTGATGACGAGGTCGAACCGCTGCAGGTAATCCGGAGCGGTGAAGCGGTTCTGGCCGTGGTGGGCGAGGACCTTGAGGGAAGGCGTGAAGCGGCGGGCTTCGCGGCGCCAGTTCTCGACGAGCGAAGCCGGGCAGATCACGACGCAGGGGCCGTCTTCCGGGCGGTGCTGACGCAGGGCTTCCATGAAGGCGAGCGCCTGCACGGTCTTGCCGAGGCCCATTTCGTCGGCGAGCAGGCCGCCGAGCGAGTTGTTATGGATATGCCAGAGCCAGGCCACGCCGACCTGCTGGTAGATGCGGAGCATCTTGCCCAGGTCCTCGCGGATCGGGGCGGGCTGGAGCTTCGAGAGGTTGCGGATCGCGGACGAACGCTGGCTCCAGGTCTCGGGCGGGGCGAAGGCGGCCTGCAGCTCCTCGGCGATGGCGTCGGCGCTCGCGAGGTCGGCGAAGCCGATCTTCAGGTTCAGGTCCAGGTCCACGTCGCGCTTGGCCTCGCCGGTGATGCGGCGCTGGGCGTTGCGGATCGACTCCATCAGCTCCGGCGTGATGAGGCGCGGGCCGCGGTCGGTGTAGAAGAACATGCGCCCGCTGGAGAGCGCTTCCTGGATGACCTTCGGGGACTTGCCTTCGGGGTCGATGCCGATGGCGAAACGGAAGCCGTCGTTCTCCTCGGACGCGTCGCACTTCGCCTTGGCGAGGTCGACGTTGCGCAGCGAGTGCGAGAGGTTGTGCGTGAAGAACGCGTCGTTGTCCGTCATCAGCAGCTTGTGATGGCGGGCGAGGAAGTTGAGCACCTGGATCGTGCCGGCGAGATACCACTCGCGGGTGGTGGTCTCGAGGGTGAAGCCGCTGCGCTGCAGGACGTCGCGGAGTTCGGCGACGGGTCCGGAGGACTGCTGGGGCAGGCGGATGCGCAGCCACTTCATCGAGCCGTCGACCCACGGGCGGTCGTCGCGGCCGCGTTCCTGCGAGCGGACTTCCTGCTCCTCGGGGCCGTCGTCCGGCGCTTCGCCGGCGGCGTTGGTCTGCGGGGTCGCGACGGGTTCGTCGAGATGCTCGTGGACCTTGTCGAGATGGTCGCCGTCCCACGTGAGCGGGGACTCTGGCGCGTTGGCCATGCGGAAGATCCTCAGTCCTTTGCCGATGGCGAGGAGCTGGCGCAGGTGGCGGCGCGTGAGCGGCAGGATGCCCTGCAGCTTGCCGTGGCAGAGGTTCTCGAGGATCGCCAGGAAGAAGACCGTGTCGGGCTCGATGGTCCAGGCCTTGCTGCGGTCGAGGTTCTCCGGAGCGACTTGGGCGCCGTCGACGCGCAGCTCGAGCCGGCAGATGATCTCATCGCGCACGGCGGCGGTCGCGATGTTCGGCGGCACGATGAAGCGCACCTCGATGGGCGTGCCGCGTTTTTCCGAAAGGGTGAGGGATTTGAGCCGGGGTCCTGCCGGGGTCGCTTCCGCTTGCTTTGATTTTTCCTTCTTAG
>JBJOMV010000083.1:0-8941 GCA_046052185.1 Verrucomicrobiota bacterium
TTGAAGGAAGCCGCCGGCCGAGGGAGTCTCGGCCCATGACCGCTACGCGCATCCGCTGCGGGGTGGCCGGCACGGGTTCGCTCGGCCAGCACCACGCCCGCATCTATTCGACCCTGCCCGGCGCCGAACTCGCCGGCATCTTCGAGCCGAACGACGCCCGGGCGGCCGAGATCTGCGCCAAGCATAGCTGCCGCCGCTTCCTCACCCTCGACGAGATGGCGGCTAACTGCGACGCCGTCAGCGTCGTCGTCCCGACGAACCATCACGCCGCGGTGGCGCTCCCGCTCCTCGCCAAGGGCGTGCACCTCCTCATCGAGAAGCCCATCTGCGTCACCCTCGAGGAGGCCGCCCAGATCCTCGACGCCGCCGCCAAGGCCGACCGCATCGTCCAGGTCGGTCACATCGAGCACTACAACCCCGTGATGTCCTATCTCGAGAAGGCCGTCACCGACGCCCGTTACATCACCGCCGAGCGCCTGGCCCCGTTCACCCCGCGCGGCACCGAGGTCGGCGTCGTGCTGGACCTGATGATCCATGACATCGGCATCGTCCTCCAGCTGGCCAACTCTCCCGTCGAGCGCATCGACGCCGTCGGCGTCTCGGTCGTGACCAAGACCGAGGACATCGCCAACGCCCGCATCGCCTTCCGGAACGGCTGCGTCGCCAACCTCAGCGCCAGCCGCGTCTCGCTGAAGAAGAACCGCGAGATCCGCGTCTTCCAGACCGGCGGCTACCTCTCCATCGACTTCATGGGCCAGAAGGGCCACACCGTGCGCGTCGACCCGTCCGCCGAAGGCGGTTTCGCCAAGGAGGAGATCCCGATCGAGAAGGGCGAGCCTCTCGCCATCGAGCTCGCCTCGTTCACCGCGTGCGTCCGCGAGCGCAGGAGCCCGAAGGTCAGCGGCGAACTCGGCCGGACCGCCCTGGCGGTCGCCATCCAGATCACCGAACAGATCCGCGCCGGCATGGCGCGCAAATGAGCGCGTTCCCGGCCATCCCGGCGAGCTTCGACCGTCCCCGCGGGGGCGAGGTCGACGTCCTCGTCGTGGCCGGCGAACATTCCGGCGACCAGCACGCCGCCAAGGTCGTCGCGGACCTGCTCGCGGCCCGTCCCGGCCTGCGTATCGCCGCTTTCGGCGGACCGCAGCTCCGCGCCGCCGGCGCCCAGCTGCTCTTCGACATGACGACCTTCTCGGCCGTGGGCATCGTCGAGATCCTCTCGGCTTACCCGTTCTACCGCCGGCTCTTCGGCCGTATGGTCACGTGGACCAAGCAGTGGAAGCCCAAGGTCGTCGTCCTCGTCGATTACCCCGGTCTCAATCTCCGGCTCGCGGACGAACTGCGTAAGGCCGGCCTTTCCCGCGCGGGTTTCGGCGAGACCGCGGTGATCCAATACGTCAGCCCGCAGCTCTGGGCCTGGAAGCCCAAGCGACGTTTCACCATGGCCCGCGACCTCGACGGCGTCGGCACCATCTTCCCGTTCGAGCCCGCGTGCTACGCCGACACCAAGCTCGACGCGCGCTTCGTCGGCCATCCCTTCGCGGAGAAGGAGCATGTCCCCGGCCTGCGGCATGACCCGGATGGTCCCGTGCTGCTCCTTCCGGGCAGCCGGCCCAAGCCCGTCCGGAAGATCTTTCCGGCCTTGGTCGAGGCCTTCGCGCTTTTCCGACGTAACCATCCCAAGCGTCGCGCGCTCGTCCTGCACACCGGCGGCGAAGTGCACGCCGAACTTTATCGTCTGCTCGCCGAGTATGGCGAGGAAGCGAAGGGCATCGACCTTCGCCCCGTCTCCGAAGGCCCTGCGGCCGGTTGCGCCGCGCTGGTCAGCTCGGGCACCATGTCGCTCACCGTCGCGCTGGCCGGCATCCCGGGCGCCGTAGTCTATCGGGCCAATCCGCTGACCTGGGTGATGGGCCGTTACCTCATCGCGGGCCGCGTCGATCATCTCGGCATCGCGAATATCCTTCTTAAGCGTCAGGCTTGGCCGGAATACCTGCAAGGCGCCTGCGAGCCCGCCGCGCTCGCCGCCCGTCTGCAGGCCTGCGTCGAAGGCCCCGGGCCGCGCGCGCAGGCGGTCGCGGACGCCGCCGAACTTCACGGCCTGCTGTCCGCGAAGTCCGGTTCGACGCCGGCGGAGTGGGTCGCCTCCTATCTCCCGAAGGAAGTCCGCACATGAAGATCGCCGTCCTCGGTTGCGGATACGTCGGCGCCGAATTCGCCCTGCAGGCCAAGGCCGCCGGCCATGAAGTCCTCGGTGTCGTCCGATCCGAGGCATCACGCGACAAGCTTCGCGTAGAGGGCATCGCCGCGGAAGCCTTCGATCTTTACGCCGGCGAGTGGGCTTTGTTGCCGAAGCAGTTCGACGCCGTCGTCTACGCCGCGAGCACCGGCGGCGGCGGACCGGAAGCCTATGCGCTGGCCTACGATGTCGGCGTGAAGCGCGCGCTCGCCTGGGCCCGTGAAGTCGGCGCGCAGGCCTTCGTCTTCACGAGTTCCACCGGCGTATACCGTCAGGATGACGGACGTATCGTCGACGAGGAGAGCGTCGTCGGCGGCGCCCCGACCGCGGATGCGATCCTCGGCGGCGAGCGTGCCGTGCTGTCCTCCGGTTTCGCGAAGGCCCGCGTGCTGCGTTTCGGCGGACTCTACGGTCCCGGGCGCCATCACATGGTCGATCAGTTGCGTCGCGGCGAACACGTCATCGGCGGACGCGTCGACCACTACATCAATTACCTGCATCGTGATGACGCCGCTTCGTCGATCCTCGCCGCGCTCGTCGCGGGGCCGTCCGGCGCGCGGGTCTACAATGTCGGCGATGGTCACCCCGTGACGAAGGAGGCGCTGGCCCGCTGGATCGCGGAGCGACTCGGTCAGCCCGCGCCGGTGTTCGATCCGAACGCGCCCGCGGGTCCCCGGGTCGCGAAAGGCGGCCGGACGCAGCCCAGTCGGATCGTGGCGACCGGGAGGATCCGTTCGGAACTGAGCTGGAAGCCTGCTTTTGTGGATGTTTTCACAGGCCTGGCCCCTTTCCTGGGCTAAGTCACCCATAGGGGTGTTGCGGGGTCTTACCCCGTTAGCCACGAAACCGTAACAATCGCATGAGAGTATGCCGTCGCATTCGCATCTTCTCATGAACCACCGCATCAAGCAGTTCCTCGTCGCCGCCGCTTCCCTCGGCTGCGCCCTTACCGCCTCCGCCGCCGAGCGGAATCCCGCCCTCGACCTCTTGGTCAAGAAGGGGATCATCACCGCCGAGGAGCGCGCGCAGGCCCTCGAACAGGCCGCCGTCGCCAATCTCCGCTCCGGCCCCCGCGAAATCCCCTGGTACGAAAAGCTCTCCATCGATGGCTACACTCAAGTCCGCCACACCGAACAGATCGATGATGACGCCTACGTGACCCGCGCCGACAACGATCGCTCGCTCGACCCCAACCAGTCCCTGATCGTCCGCCGAGGCCGCTTCAAGCTCGCCGGTGATTTCGGCCGCGTCTACCTCTACACCCAGTGGGATGTCGCCGCGAGCGTCGACTCCGGAACTTCCCGTAACTTCGGTCTGCAGACCCGCGACATCTACGCCGACATCGCCCTCGACGAAGCCAAGGAGCATCGTATCCGTATCGGCGTCTCCAAGGTCCCTTACGGCTGGGTCAACCTTCAGTCCTCTCAGAACCGCCTTGCGATGGAGCGTCCGGAAGCCTTGAACTCGGCGGTCGAGGGCGAACGCGACCAGGGTCTTTACTACATGTACGCTTCGGCCGAAGATCGCGCCCTCTTCAAGACCCTCGTCAAGGAAGGGTTCAAGGGGTCCGGCGACTACGGTGTCTGGGCTCTTGGCGTCTACAGCGGCGCCGGCTTGAACCGTGCCGACAACAATGGCGAGGTGCACGCGCTGGTCCGTTACAGCAAGCCTTGGGTCGCGGCCTCCGGCCAGATGTATGAGGCCGGCCTTGGCGCCTATGCCGGTCGTTTCAAGGTGACCACCGAAGCCATCACGGGCGTCGGCACCCCCGCCACGAACGCTCGCGATGCCGCCGATGGCTTCGTCGATCGCCGTGCCTCCGCGCACTTCATCATGTATCCCCAGCCGTGGGGTCTCGAGGCCGAGTGGACCACCGGCCAGGGTCCGCAGATGAATGACGCCCGTACCCGGATTGAGAAGAGCTATCTCAACGGCGGCTACGTCATGCTCAACTACCGTCACAAGTACGGCGAGCAGTCCGAACTGATTCCGTTCGTCCGCTGGAACTACTTCGACGGCGCCCGTAAGTTCGGCAACAACGCCCCGAAGCTCTGCGTGAACGAGATCGACCTCGGTTTCGAATGGCAGTGGCGCAAGGAGGTCGAGTTGCAGCTGCAGTACACCCTCTCCGACGAGCGGACGAATTCCAGTTCGACCGCCCCGCGCGTCGTCGACGGTTCTCAGCGTCTCGCGCTGCAGCTCCAGTTCAACTACTAAGGACTGGGCAGGAAGGGAAATGCTTCGGAGGGCCGGCTGGGCAGCCGGCCCTCTTCCTTTGGCGAGACCGCCGACCGGCCCGGACCTTGCGGTCCGGGCTTTTTCATATCCATGATAGGACATGGCGGACATCTATTCCCGCGCCGAGCGCAGCGCCCTCATGGCCAAGGTCCGCGGGCGCGGCAACCTCACGACCGAGGCGGCCTTGGCTAAACTGCTGCGGGCGCAGGGTTGGTCTGGTTGGCGGCGGCAACAGGTCGTCCGCGGACGCACCGTCGCCGGCGAACGGTTCCAGGTGCGCCCGGACTTCGTTTTCCCCGCCCGTCGCCTTGCGGTCTTCGTCGATGGCTGTTTCTGGCATGGCTGTCCGCGACACGGGACGCGTCCGCGCGGCAACGCCGACTTCTGGCGAGCGAAGTTCCGGCGGAACCGGGCGCGCGACCGGCGGGATACGCGGCGCCTACGTCGCGAGGGTTGGAAGGTCCTGCGGCTGTGGGAGCACGAGCTGAAGCCGAAGTCGCGGCCGACGCTGCTCGCTAAGCTCCGTCGCGTCTTCGCCTAGGGCACGAAAAAGCCCGACCGGAAGGTCGGGCTGATCGGTCGGCCGGGGCCGGGGCTCAGAGCACGCGGTAGTTCGGCGAAGTGTTCGGCGTGCCGCGCGGCTGTTCGCGGAGGCGGCTGTTCTCTTCTTCCAGCTCGGCGATGCGCGCGTTGGCGGCGGCCAGCTTGGCGTTGGCTTCGCGGAGCGCGGCGGAGGCGGCTTCGAGGTCGGCTTCGGCCTTCTTGCGGGCGGCAATGGCTTCCTTCAGTTCGGAACCGTCGCGGAGCTTGGCGAGTTCGGCGTTGAGTTCGTTGACGCGGGAGGAGGCGTCGTTCCGGGCCTTCTCCAGTTCGGCGGCCTTAACGGCGGCCTTGGCGGCGTCTTCCTTGGCCTTGGCCAGGTCGGCGACCGTCTGGGCGGCGTCGGCCTTCGCCTTGGCGAGAGCGTCGGCGGCCAGCTTGGCGGCGGCTTCGGCGTCCGCCTTGGCCTTGGCGAGTTCCTGGGCGGCCTTTTCCTGGGCGGCCTTGGTGGAGGCGGCGAAGGAAACCTGCGCCTTCTCGAAGGCCTCTTGCACCTTGGCGGTCTGCTGCTTGGCCTCTTCTTCGCCGTTCCAGGTCACGATGGCGATGGCGCCGAAGGCGGCGGCCAGCAGGAGGATGATGATTTCGCGGGTCTTCATGTGGTCGATTGACGGCCATCTTGCCCGCCCGCATCCGGGGGTCAAGACCTAGCCCCGCTCAGGACAGGCGGTTCTTGTAGTCGGCGTAGCCGAAGCGACGGACGACCTGGACCTGCCCGGCCGTCGGATCGAAGCTGGCGATCGCCGGCAGCGGCACCCCGTTGAAGGTGGTGTTCTTCACGAAGGTGTAGTGCGACATGTCCATGAACACCAAGCGCTGGCCGATCTTGAGCGGCGCGGCGAAGGAGTAGTCGCCGATGACGTCGCCGGCGAGGCAGGTGACGCTGCCGAGTCGGTAGGTGTGCGGCAGTTTGCCCGGCAGGTCGGCGTCCATGATGTCGGCCCGGTAAGGCATCTCCAGCGTGTCCGGCATGTGGTTGGTCGCCGAGATATCGATGATGGCGATGTCGACGCCGTTGTGGACGAGGTCGAGGACCGTGCCGACCAACACGCCGGTGCCGATGCCGATGGCTTCGCCGGGCTCGAGGTAGACCTGGATGTGCTGGCCCCAGCGCTGGCGGAAGCCGGTGATGACCCTGATCAGGCGCTCTAGGTCGTAGCCCTCGCGGGTGATGTGGTGGCCGCCGCCGAAGTTGACCCACTTCAGCTGCGGGATGAATTCGCCGAACTTCGCCTCGAAGGCCGCGACCGTGCGTTCGAGCACGTCGGAGCCCTGCTGGCACATCGTGTGGAAATGGAGACCCTCGAGGCCGGCCAGGTCATCGGCCGACTTGATCTCCGAGCGGAGCGTGCCGAGGCGGGAGCCGGCGGCGCAGGGGTTGTACAGTTCGACGTCGACCTCGGCGTGCTCCGGGTTGACGCGCAGGCCGAAGGAGATCTTGCGACCAGAGGCCAGCGCGGCCGCCTTGTGGCGCTTCCACTGCGTGGGCGAGTTGAACGAGATATGGTCGGCGACGCGGAGCAGGCGGGCGAACTCCTCGTCCTTGAAAGCCGGCGAGTAGGCGTGGACTTCGCCGCCGAATTCTTCGCGACCGAGGAGCGCCTCGTGGATGCCGCTGGCGGTCGTGCCCGCGAGGTACTTCGCGATCAGCTTCGCTTCGCTGAACTGCGCGAAGCCCTTGAGCGCGAGGAGGACCTTGGCGCCCGAGCGGTCCATCACGTAGCGCAGGATGCGGAGGTTCTGTTCCAGCAGGCCGCGATGGAGGACGTGGCAAGGGCTCGGGACCTGGCTCAGGTCGACTTTCCGGAAGGCTTCGGTGAGGGCGTCGGACACGGCGTTGAAATTGGGTGCGTCGGGGGGCGGCGCAAACGAAAAGCCCGCTTTGCAGCGGGCTTACGTGGCGGTCGTTCAGGCGACCGGGAGTTCCTTCACGTGCCAGGGCAGGCCACGCTTGTTGAGCTCGTCCATGAACGGGTCCGGGTTCATCTCTTCCATGTTCCAGACGCCGGGCTTGAGCCACTGGCCGCCGGCGAGCATCGCGCCGCCGATGGCGGCCGGGACGCCGGTCGTGTAGCTGATCGCCTGGGACTTCACCTCGGCGTAGCACTCCTGGTGGTCGCAGACGTTGTAGATGAAGACCTTGCGGGGTTTGCCGTCCTTGACGCCCGTGATCTCGCAGCCGATGCAGGTCTTGCCCTTCGTGCGCGGACCGAGCGAGGCCGGGTCGGGGAGGAGCGCCTTCAGGAACTGGATCGGGACGATCTGGTGGCCTTGGAAGTCGACCGGGTCGATGCGGGTCATGCCGACGTTCTCGAGCACGCGCAGGTGCGTGAGGTAGTTCTCGGAGAAGGTCATGAAGAAGCGGATGCGCTTCAGTCCCTTGATGTTGATCGCGAGGGACTCGAGCTCTTCGTGGTAGAGCAGGTAGCTGTCCTTCGGGCCGACGACCGGGTAGTCGTACACCCACTTCACGGAGAGCGGGTCGGTCTCCTTCCATTCGCCCTTCTCCCAGAAGCGTCCGCGCTGGGTGATTTCGCGGATATTGATCTCCGGGTTGAAGTTCGTGGCGAACTTGTAGCCGTGATCGCCGGCGTTGGCGTCCATGATGTCGATCGTCTCGATCGTGTCGAAGAGGTGCTTCTGGGCGTAGGCGCAGAAGACGTTGGTCACGCCGGGGTCGAAGCCCGAGCCGAGGAGGGCGGTGAGGCCGGCCTTCTCGAAGCGCTCGCGGTAGGCCCACTGCCAGGAGTATTCGAACTTCGCGAGGTGGGGCGGCTCGTAGTTGGCCGTGTCGACGTAGTGGATGCCGGCGTGGAGGCAGGCGTCCATCAGGTGGAGGTCCTGGTAGGGCAGGGCGACGTTGATGAGCAGGTCGGCGCCGAAGGACTTGATCAGGGCGACCGTGGCCTTGACGTCGTCCGCGTCGACGGCGGCGGTGCGGATCGTGCGGCCCGTGGCGGCCTTGACGTCGGCGGCGATGGCCTTGCATTTGTTCTCGTTGCGGGAGGCCAGCATGACTTCCGAGAAGGACTCGGAGTTCATGGCGCACTTGTGGGCGACGACGTTGCCGACGCCGCCGGCGCCGATGATCAGGACTTTCTTGCTCATGGGTGAGTGATTTCTGTCCACTCGGCACGGAGGGGGAAGCAAAAAGGATGCACAGTCCCGCCAAGGCCGGGTGGCGGTCAGGTGACGGCGTCCGGGCAGTCCTTTCCGGACCGGCGGACCGGTCGGAAAGTAAACCCTTTTGGCTGGCGGGATGGGCGGGACTCGAACCCGTGACCTCCGCAGTGACAGTGCGGCGCTCTAACCAACTGAGCTACCACCCCGGTAGCCAAAAGGAAGGGTAACAAAGGTTTTCGGGAGGGGGTCTGTCAAACGGAAAACCGACCCAAATTAACCCCGAACCTGGCCTTGGCCGACGATTTCGAACTTCCAGGTGGTCAATTCACGGATCCCCATGGGTCCGCGGGCGTGCAGACGGTCCGTGGAGATGCCCACTTCGGCCCCGAAGCCGAACTCACCGCCGTCGGTGAACCGGGTGCTGGCGTTCCAATAGACGCAGGCGCTGTCGATCTGGGCGAGGAAGGCGCGGGCGGCGGACTCGTCGGCCGTGATGATGGCGTCGGAGTGGTGCGAGCCGTAGTCCTCGACGTGGGCGACCGCCTCGGCGAGGCCGGCGACGATCTTCACGTTGAGGATGAGCCCGAGGTGTTCGGTGCGGAAATCCTGTTCCGTGGCGGCCTTGGCGCCGGGCATCAGCGGCCGCGACTGGGCGCAGGCGCGGACTTCGGTCTTCTTGGCCGAGAGGGCGGCGGCCATCTTCGGGAGGAATTTCTGGGCGACGGCGGCGTCGACGAGCAG
>JBJOMV010000084.1:0-8795 GCA_046052185.1 Verrucomicrobiota bacterium
TGGTCCTCGTCGGCACCGCCGCCGGCGATGCCGCCACCGACCCGAAGCTGCTGCTCATCGAGCAGAAGCTCGGCGGCTTCGAAGACCGTGACTACGCCGTCGCCGTGGAGAAGACCCTCGGGGAGTTCGAAGGCCGCACCGGCCTCAGCCTCCGACCCGGCGAACTCAAGCGCTGCGGCCTCAAGCTTTCCTCCGAAGGCGGCGCCGGCCTGGCCACGCCCAAGCCGCTGGTCCGCGCGATCACGGCCGCCCTGCTCCGCCGCGGTTTCGCGCAAGGCGCGATCACCCTGTGCGACGCCAAGCCGGATAATCTCCGCCAAGCCGGCTTCCTGCCCTCGCTCTCTTCTCAACCCGACGCCTTCGAAGGTTTCCCGGTCCTCGCCTGGGAGACCCAAGCCCCGGGCTGGGCGGCCGACAGCCGCCTGCGCTACGAGAACCAGGTGCTGCCTCGTCCGGGAACTCCGAACGTGCCTTGGGGCGACGCGCGCGTGAGCGTGCTCCCGAAGACCCTCATCGATGAGGTCGATTTCTGGATCAACCTGCCGGTGCTCAGCGACAGCCGCTCGCTCGGCGTGCACGGCGCGATGGCCGCGGCCTCGATCGGCAACATGGCCAACGCCGAACGCTTCCTCGATAATCCCTTCAACGCCTCGAAGGCCGCCGTGGAAGTCTGCGCCATCCCGAAGCTGTCCAAGCGCAACGTGCTGACGATGCTCTCGCTGGAGCGCTACCAGGTGCTCGGCGGTCCGGGCTTCGACGCCAGCTGGTGCCGGTCGGAGAAGACGCTGCTCGGCAGCGCCAATCCGGTGATCATCGACTTCATCGGGCTCCAGAAGATCAATTCCGCCCGCGCCGCCAGCGGCATCGCGACGATCCATCCGGAGCCGCCGATCTTCGCCGCCGCCAACGCCGGCGAGATCCGCCTGGGCACCTGCCGCCCGGCCGACATCACGCTCGTCCGCCTCCCGGCCCCTTAAGCCGCCAGCCGGCGCAGATTGCCCGCGCCGGCGCGGAAAGCGGCGAGCTGGAACCGACGGTAGACCGGCAGCCCGCACCAGACGAACCAACGGCTCGGGCGAACGTGATAGGAAACGGTAAGGACGAGTTCTTCGCCTTCGCGTTTCACTTCGGCCCGCCAGACGCCCCGTCCGTAGTGGCGGCGGGTGGTCGCATAACCTAAAGCGACCCGCTCGTCGCCGGTCTCCACGACGTCGACCTCGACGATGGCCGGCAGCATCAGTGGCGCCAGGCCGGGCAGATTCGGGACGAACAAGCCTAGTCCTAGCCTGTCGCCGACGCGCACCGCGCGTCCTTCGTCTTCGAATTGGGTCCGTCGGACCATGACGGAAGCGGGATAGAATCGGTAACCGAGCAGGGCTTCCTTCACCCGGGCAAAGGCTTCCGGCGACCATGGGCCGACCACGACGCGGTGCGAATCGGCGAAGGTCGCCGTCGCGCGATCGCCGGCCTCGGCGGGCGTAGTGAGGTCAGGGGCCGGCGCGGCGACGTCCTCGAAAGCCGGCGCCTGAGCCGCGAGCAACAACGCACCGAGCAGATTGAGCGAGCCGTGCACCGCCGCCATCTGCGGGATGGTGAGATAATCCCAGCCGAAGGCGTGCGCGGCGGTGTAGCCGACACCGAGGAGGAAGCCGGGGACGAGACAGACGTAAGGCCACGGGCCGCGCCTGACGGGCATGAACGCCGCCCAGAGCAGGAAGCCCGCGGCGAAGACCACGGCGGCCGCGACTTCGACGGCACCAGGCCGAAGCGGATCCGTCCGCAGGGCGAAGCATAACGCGGTGGCGGGAGCGCCGGCCACATAGAGCCACTGTCCCAGGTCGCGCCAGCGGCAGCGGGCGAGCGGGCGTTCGCTGGCCGCCATCGCCAGCGGCAGGACGCCGAAGGTGATGGCGAAGTGCACGGTGGTCAGCGTAGCGAGCGGATCGGGGAAACCGGCGAAGGTGCGGTCATAGCGCGACCAGATCCAGGCCGTCGCGGCCACCAACGGCCCCGTGGCGGACAACATCTCGAGGAAGCGACGCGGCGCCGGCGCCAGGTCGTCGGCCAGGAAGCGGCGTAAGCCGTGCGCCCAGAGCCAAAGCGCGAAGAGGAACGCCGGCGCAGCCGCCAAAGCCATGACGAAACCAGGCTCGCCGGAAACCACATAAGCCAGAACCCAGAGCCACAGGCCAGGCATGGCGAACCGCTTGAGCCACTGCGGGAAACCGCGATCCAGATGCTGCGCCCAGACCAGCGCCTGCCAGAAGCAGAGCGCCGCGATGATCGTGAACCAATCGACGGCAGCGAGGCGGTCCATCCCGTCAGCCTAGGGGCGGAAAAAAGGCGGTCAAGGGAGGTCCCTTGCCGCCTGATGCTTCATAAGGCCGGCTTCAGAGCTTCAAGCCGAGGGCTTCGGAAGCCGTCGCGCGCTCTTCGAGCAGTTCCTTCTCGGTGATCGCGATCTTCTCCTTGGAGAAGGCGTCGAGCGGCAGACCCTGGACGATCTCCCAGGAGCCGTCGGCCTTGGTGCGGATCGGGTAACCGAACATGATGCCCGGAGCGATGCCGTAGTCGCCCTTGGAGAGCACGGCGACGGAGTGCCAGTCGCCGGCCGGAGTCGGGAAGTGCAGGCTACGCAGGGTGTCGAGGGCGGCGTTGGCGGCGGAGGCGGCCGAAGAGGCGCCACGGGCCTTGATCACGGCCGCGCCACGCTTCTGGACGTCGGGGACGAAGGTCTCCTTGAGCCAGGCATGGTCGGTGATGACCTGGGTCGCCGGCTTGCCGCCGATGAGGGCGTTGGTGAAGTCCGGATACTGGGTCGAGGAGTGGTTGCCCCAGATGGCCACGTTCTTGACGACGGAATTGTGGGCGCCGGCCTTGGCGGCGAGCTGCGACTTGGCGCGGTTCTCGTCGAGGCGGGTCATGGCGAAGAAGTTCTCGGCGGGCAGGTTGCCGGCGGAACGCAGCGCAATGAGGGCGTTGGTGTTGCAGGGATTGCCGACGACGAGGACCTTGACGGACTTCTTGGCGTTGCGCGCGATGGCTTCGCCCTGGCCGATGAAGATCTTGCCGTTGATGCCGAGCAGGTCCTTGCGCTCCATGCCGTCCTTGCGCGGGACCGCGCCGATGAGCAGGCACCAGTCGGCGTCCTTGAAGCCTTCGTTGAGGTCGCCGGTGGCGACGACGTCGGTGAGCAGCGGGAAAGCGCAGTCCTGGAGTTCCATCACGACGCCGGCGAGGGCGTTGAGGCCGGGGCCGACTTCGATGAGGTTAAGGGCGACCGGCTGGTCGGGGCCGAAGACGGCGCCGGAGGCGAGGCGGAAGATGGCGGCGTAACCGATGTTGCCGGCGGCGCCGGTGACGGCGACGCGAATGGGGGACTTGGAGGCCATAGTTGTGGGCCTATCTAGTTAGGCCAGCCCCCGGGAGTGAAGCGGAAACTAAAGCCCTAGCTCCCCTTGCATGAGGTCATCAGCCGCCGGCGCCGACATGCTGTCGCGAACTAATTGTGACAAAGGCGCGGCCGACCGCCCCTCCTGGCCACAGAGCGCCCGGAGCACCAAGGCGGCGGCCAGGGCGTCGTAAAGCGCGCAATGGTAACGCCGGCGACCGGGCGGACAATGATCGGCCGCCAGCTCGTCCAACCGGGGGCCGAGGCGCAGGGCCGAGACCAAGGCACCGAGCCTGAAATCGCCGAGCGAAGGGGCCCAGGCCCGGGCCAGCCGGCAGGTGTCGATCCAAGGCCCCCACTCGGCGACCTCGGCGTTTTCGCCGACGAAACCGGGGACGACCGAAGGCCGCGACCAGGTGCCACGCAACAGACCGGATTCGACCGAGGCGTTATGAGCGGCGAGCAGTCCCGTCCGGCGGAGACTGACCCAGCGGTCCCATTCGGACTCGAAGGGCGGACGTCCCTTGAGCTCCTTGGCGCCGAGTCCGTGGCACTGCGTATCGAGGGCCGGAACGGGCACGCGCGAAGCATGCAGGCTCGTGGCGGCGGAGACGACTTCGCCGCCGAGCAAGGTGGCGACGCCGAACTCGACGACGCCGGTGCGGGCGCTGCCTTCGAAATCGATGACGTGGATCGGGACCGAAGACCAGGTGAAGGCGACAGGGCTCATGGGTTCAGCGCCACTCGTGCTTGGGATAACGGCCACGGAGCTCCTTCTTCACGCCTTCGTAGGAGCCCTTCCAGAACGCGTCGAGGTCGGTAGTGCGTTGCTGGGTGCGGCGGGCCGGGGACTGGATGCAGACGACCATGGGCACCTTGCCGAGGCAGACGCGCAGCTTGCTGCCCGGGAAATCGTAGAGCTCCTGCACGGTGGCTTCGACCTCGGCCTGCCCGTCCTCGGTATACTCGATGCGCGCGGGATGCTTCTTGCGCGGCAGGATGATCTTCTCGGGGCAGTAGGACTCGAGCGCCATGGCCTGCTCATGCGTCAGCCAGCCGCGGACGACGCCGAAGACGGGGCGATCGCGGATGTCGCGGTAGGCCACGGCGCCGGCGCAGACCTCTTCGATCACCATGCGGCGCGCGGCCTCGTCGAACGGCGGGATGCCGAGCTCGGGGCAATGCTTGGAGAGGAAATTGACGCGACGGATCCAGGCGTCCACGGGCGCGTCCCACTTCTCGAGTTCGAGGCGGCCGGCGGCGACCTCTTCCGCGAGCAGGCGACTGGCGGCGTCGGAAGGGGCGTCGTCACGCTCCTTGGCCTCAAGGACGAGGTCGCGGAAGCGTCGCTCGACGCGCGTGACCACGCGACGTTGCGATGCGTCGTAGCGGACCTGATTGACCGTCGAGAATTCGGCCGGGAAGAGTTCCTGCAACCAGGCCTCCTCGATGGCGGTCGCCAAGGAAAGATACGTCGTCACGCCGCCGCGCGCCTGGATCTCATCGACTTCGGCCGCGACCAGGAGCTTGGCGTTACGGATGGAAGATTCACGGCGCAGTTCGCCGGTACGCCCGTGCACCAAGGCGCAACGTAACGTGCCCGCGTCGAGACGCACGGCGAGGCGGTCCGAGAAACCAAGCAGCAGGCAACGGCGGACCGCGGCGGGGTCGGCGATCCGGTCGCTGACGGGCAACCCCTGCCCTTCCGCGAGGCGCAAGAACTGGCGGGCGGCCTGGTCGGCCTGGCGCGCCGCCTGGCCATGCACGCCGAAGCGATCGCAGGCGTCCGCATCGAACTTCATCTCGACTGCGCGCTGCAGGAGCGCCAGCCGCGGGAAGAAGTCGGAGCCGTCTTCCTGTTCGACGGAGTCGCGGGCGTTCTCGGTGCGGTCATCGACCTTGCGGAAAAGGATGTCCCGCCCTTGGGCGAGCCCGGCGATCCGGCACACTTCGTAGACGCAGTCGAGTTCGCCCGCCGCGAGCAGCATGCGCGCGTAACGCGGGTGCGCCGGGAAGACCGACATCCGTCGGCCGAGGTTCGTGAGCCTGCCTTGGGCGTCGACGGCGCCGAGGTCGGCCAGGACGGTCAGCGCACGCTGCAGCGCCTTGTCATCCGGCTTCTCATACCAAGGGAATGTCGCGGCTTCGCCCCAGCCGGAGGAGAGCAGCAGCAGGATGGTTTCCGAGAGGTCGACCCGCTTGATCTCCGGGACTTCGCGCAGCGGACGGGCTTCGTGGTCGGTCTGCGACCACAGGCGGATGCATCGGCCCGGACCGGTACGGCCGGCGCGGCCGGCGCGCTGTTCGGCGGAAGCCTGGGAGACCGGCTCGACGAGCAGCGTGTCGATGCCGCGATGCGGGTCGAAGCGGGCGATGCGGGCGAGGCCGGCGTCGACCACCGCGCGGACGCCCGGGATGGTCAGGGAAGTCTCGGCGACGTTGGTCGCGACGATCACCTTGCGTCCGGGGCTCGGCTTGACCGCACGATCCTGCTCTTCCGGCGGAAGTTCGCCGTAGAGCGGCAGGATGTCGACGCCGCCCGATTCCGGAAGATTACGCACCGCGCCGATGGTCCGCATGATCTCATACGACCCCGGCATGAAGACCAAGACATCGCCTTCGGCTTCCTCGCTGAGGACGCGGCGAACCTGCTCGGCGGCGGCGTCCCAGATCGGGCGGGTGGAATTACGCGGGAGATGGGTGTACTCGACCTGCACCGGATAGGCGCGTCCGTCGGCGGCCAAGGTCTCGGCGGAACCGAGCCATTTCGCGACGCCCTCGGTATCGAGGGTCGCGGACATCGCCATGATCAGGAGGTCGGGGCGATGCGTCTCCTGCAGACGACGGGCGAGCGCGAGGGCCACGTCGGAGTGCAGGTTGCGCTCATGGAATTCATCGAACACCACCGCGCCGACGCCCTTGAGCTCGGGATCCGAGGCCATCTGTCGGAGCAGCAAGGCTTCCGTCACGAACTTGATGCGCGTCTGGGCCGACTCGACGCGCTCGAAGCGGATCTGGTAGCCCACCTCGCCGCCGAGACGCACGCCGCGTTCCTGCGCGATGCGCGCGGCCAGGAGGCGGGCCGCGATACGGCGGGGCTGCAGGACGACGATCTGCCCTTGGACGAGGTCAAGGTCCAGGAGCATCTGCGGGATGCGGGTCGACTTACCCGAGCCCGTGGGCGCACGGAGCACCAGCCGGCGCACGCGGCCGCAGGCGGCGACCAGGTCGGCCTGCAGTGCGTCGATGGGCAAGGGCTGCTTCATGGGACGTCGAGGGGGATGAGGCGGGCGCTCGCCCTGCCCTGTCGCACCGTAATCCGCGCCACCGTCACGGGAAGGTTAAAGCGTCGCGGGCCCGCGCTGCCGGGATTGAGACGCAGCACGGCGCCATCCTGTTCGATCTTCGGGACGTGCGTATGTCCCGTGATGACGACGTCAGGCCGGAAGTCGGCTTCGTCGACGGGCAGGTGGCCGTGATGGACGAGGACACGTAAGCCGGCGACGACCTGCAGCGAGGTCAGCGGCAAGGTATCGTCGTCATCGCAGTTACCCGCGACCGCGTGGCAGGGAGCAAGCTCGGTGAGCTGCGGTACGATCAGCGGGCCGCAGACGTCGCCGGCATGGAAGATCACGTCGCACCCTTCGAGCGCGAGGATGGCCTCGGCGCGCAGCCGGCCATGCGTGTCGGAGATGACGCCGATCTCGAACGACGGCTCCACGGTCAGAGCGGGCGGCGCAGCTTGCCGGCCGGGATCGGCCGTAGGGCCGTGAAGTCGGCGCCGATGGTCGCCTTGAGCTTGTCCTTCAGTCCGGGCGGCAGCGATTCGACCGCCTCGATGAATTCCTTGTCGCCCGGGAAGGCCGTCTTGCCGACCTCGGCGACCGGGAGGCTGGCAAGGGCGGACTCGGGGAAGACGAAGTCGGCACGGCGGTCGGAGTTGGCGGCTTCGTTCTCGGCGGACTCGACGTCGAGCGGAGGCAGGGAGTCCTCGAGGTTGCCCGAGTCCTCGACCGGCACGTCGACGAAACGGGAAGGCGTGGCCACGAACGTGGCGGGCGGAACTTCGGCCGGGGCGGCGGGCGCGACCGGTTCGGCGACGGCCTCAGGGGCCGCCGGCGTGGTCCTTATTTTTTTTTGGCCGGGCTCCCGAGGGAGACCAGCTGCGGCGGCGGCGATGTCTTTGATGAGCAGGTCTATCGACCGTGACCTGCTTTGCTCGATCGCCTTGAGCAGCGTCACCTCGAAGTTCGCGCGGGGCGAGAGGCCTTGGCGGATGCCGTTCTCGCCTTCCTGCAGGCACTCGAGGAGGCGGACGAGCTGTTCGGTCGCCAGCGGCGCGCCGAGCTGGGCGGAGGTTCCGCCGGAGCGGACGGAATCAAGGGTGGCGGCGCGCACGCGGACCTGGAGGTCGGCGAGCACGCGGAGCAGGTCGCGTCCTTCGGCGTGGAAGGCGTCGCAGAGCGCGAGGACCTTCTTGCCGTCGCCGGTCGAGATGCCTTGGCAGAGGTCGGTGACCTGCTGGGCCGAGGCGAGACCGTAGATGGAAAGCACGTCGGCTTCCGTGATCTGCTTGCCGGAGAAAGAGATGACCTGGTCCAGGATCGACTGGGAGTCGCGCATGCCGCCGGCGGCGAGGCGGGCGATCGCCGTGAGGGCGTGCTGGTCGGCGGTCACGCCGTCGGCCTTGACGATGCGGGCGAGCTGGGCGGCGATGACTTCCTCCGAGATCGGATGGAACTCCAGGCGCTGGCAGCGGGAGGTGATGGTCGGCAGGACCTTGTCGGCCTCGGTCGTGGCCAGGATGAACTTCACCCAGGGCGGCGGCTCTTCGAGGGTCTTGAGCAGCGCATTGAAGGCGTCCTTCGTGAGCTGGTGGACTTCGTCGATGATGAAGACCTTGAACGGGCAGCTCGTCGGGGAGAACTGGCACTCATCGCGGATCTTCTTCGCGTCCTCGATGGAGCGGTTGGAGGCGGCGTCGATCTCGACGACGTCGAGGCAGTTGCCCTGCTCGATCGCGAGGCAGACCGGGTCGTCGAGGGAGAAGTCGGGCTTCGGGCCGCCGGCGCAGTTCAGGGCCTTGGCCAGGATGCGGGCGGTGGTCGTCTTGCCCGTGCCACGCGGACCGACGAAGAGATAGGCGTGCGCCATGCGCTTCGTCTCGAGCGCGTTGCGGAGCGTCTTGACGATATGCTCCTGCCCGACGAGCTCGTCGAAGCGGCGGGGACGCCAGCGGCGCGCGATGACCTGGAAGCCGGGTGCAGACACTGGCGTCTAGGTAAGGTCGGGCCGAAGGGGTGTCAACGGGGCAAACCCCGGCTTATTCCCATTCGATGGTCGCCGGCGGCTTCGACGAGACGTCGTAGACCACGCGGTTGATGCCCTTCACCTCGTTGATGAT
>JBJOMV010000085.1:0-8598 GCA_046052185.1 Verrucomicrobiota bacterium
TTGAACACGCCGCCGGGCGAAAGGCGGATGCCCACGCGGTCCGAACCCCAGATGGAGACCACCGCGGCGGCGACTTCAATCGTCAGGCGGGCGCGGCCGGCGACGGAGCCGCCGTAACCGTCTTCACGGGTGTTCGTGCCGCTGCGGAGGAACTGGTCGAGGAGGTAACCGTTGGCGTTATGGATCTCGACGCCGTCGAAACCGGCTTGCTTGGCCAGGCGGGCGCCGCGGACGTATTCGGCGACGATGCCGGGGATCTCTTCGATATGCAGGGCGCGGGGCGTGACGTAATCGGCCATCTCCTTGCCGGTCCAGACCTGGCCCTTGGGCTTGATGGCGGACGGGGCGACGGGGAGTTCGCCGTTGGGCTGATAATCCGGGTGCGAGATGCGACCGACGTGCCAGAGCTGCAGGAAGATGCGACCGCCCTTGGCATGCACGGCGGAGGTGACCTTCTTCCAGCCGGCGACCTGTTCGTCGGTGTAGATGCCCGGGGTGTTCGGGTAGCCATGGCCGCGGGGTGAGACCGTGGTGGCCTCGGCGATGATCAGGCCCGCGCCGGCACGCTGGGCGTAATATTCCGCCATCAGGTCCGTCGGGACATTCGCCCCCTCGGCGCGACAACGGGTCAGCGGAGCCATCAGGATGCGGTTAGGCAGGGTGAGGGCGCCGACTTGGAGAGGAGTGAAGAGGGAGGACATGGTGAGGAAGAGAAGGGAGAGGGGTAGGGATAGGGGTGGGGGCAGGAAAGGCAAGGAGACGGAGGTGGTGGTAGCGGTTAGCGGTTAGCGGTTGGCGGATGGGAGAGACAGAGGGAGGGATGAATAGAGGACTGCATCGATGACAGAGGGCAGATGGCAGATTGACTACCACCCGCCACCCGGAGCTGCCACCCGCCACCTGAAATGACACGATGACAGAGCTCCCGTACCTGTACCTGAACCTGGATACCCGAACCAGGGACCTGATGGCCGAGACCTGGGACCTGAAAGTGGTTTCGAGGACCTGAGGGAAGATAGACTCGAGGGCCCGAGGACTGGATCGATGACGGATGACAGATGACTGTGACATCCTCTGGTGACGGGTGACGGCGATCAGGGCATCAGCCATTCGGGGCTCGGCATTCCAGCCATCGGCAGCCGGGAGCCGGAGGCCAGCAGCCGAAACCTGAACGGCCGAAACCAGAAGGGCTGACTCCCGTGGCTGGCACCCGTCACCCGAGACACGTCTGCCGATCGGCTTCACAAAGGTTCAATTAGGTTCGGGAGATTCCATCACCCCACCGCTATCCGCTAACCGCCATCACCTATGCCATCCCCGGCTTCGGTCCATTAATCTTCCCTCCCCTGCATCCCGCCCTTACAAACGCCCTACGCCCTGCGTCGCCCGCCATGTCCGTCCCTCCTCCCCTGCCCCTGGCCCGTTCCGCCCAACCGACGTACATCATCGGCCACAAGAACCCCGACGCCGACGCGATCTGCTCCGCCCTCGCCTACGCCGCCTTCAAGGAAGCCTCCGGCCAGACCGGCTTCAAGCCCGCCCGTTGCGGCAATTCCAACGCGCGCATCGACGCGATCCTGAGCCGCTTCGGCGCCGCGCTCCCCGAATTCGTGGGCGACGTCATCCCGCGCATCGAGGACATCATGCACCGCGACCCGTTCAAGGTCAGCGTCGACGACACGTGCGCCCGCGCGCTCGAGCTCCTCGACCTGCATGACGTGCGCGCGCTCCCGGTCGTCGGCAAGGACGGCCGTCTCGAAGGCTACGTCTCCATCTTCAGCCTCGGCGACTACTTCATCCCGAAGCCCAAGCGCGCGACCTCGATGCGCAAGGTCACCAGCTCGATCAACGCCATCATCCGCTCCATCGGCGGGACCGAGGTCGTCGCCTACGACGCCGCCAGCGTCGAAGAGCTCTATGTGCGCGTCGCCGCCATGGAACTCGACTCGTTCGGCAAGTCCGCGACCGTCGAAGGCATCCCGACCAACAAGAGCGTCATCGTCGTCGGCGACCGCGCCGACGTCCACCTGCGCGCCATCGAGATGGGCGTCCGCATCATCATCGTCACCGGCGGGCACCGCATGAAGCCCGAGGTCCTCGAGCGCGCCAAGGCCGCCAAGGTCTCCGTCGCCTACGCCGACACCGACAGCGCCACGACCGCCTGGGCCGTGCGCGCCTCCACGCTCGTGGGCGGCCTCGTCCAGCGCGACGCCTTCACCTTCAAGCCGCAGGAGAAGCTCTCCGTGGCCCGCCGCCGCATCGTCCAGAACCCGGCCCTGATCTGTCATGTCGTCGACGAGGACGGCCGCCTGCTCGGCGTCTTCACCAAGTCGGACATCATCAACCCGCCGCGCGCCAAGCTCGTGCTCGTCGACCACAACGAACTCTCGCAGGCCGTCGACGGCGCCGCCGAAGTCGAGATCGCCGAGGTCGTCGACCACCACCGCCTCGGCAACGCGCCGACGCACCAGCCCATCCTCTTCATCAACCGCCCGCTCGGCTCCACCTGCTCGATCGTCGCGGACATGTTCCGCACCGCCGACCTGAAGCCCACGCCGCAGATCGCCGGCCTGATGATGTGCGGCATCATCTCGGACACGCTGCTGCTGCAGAGCCCGACCACCACGCCGCTCGACGCCGACCTGCTCCAGTGGCTCGCGCGCCTCGCCGACGCGGACCCGCGCCAGCTGGCCGACATGATCTTCAACGCCGGCTCGGTGCTCTCGACCCTCAGCCCGGCCGCCGCCGTGCGCGCCGACTGCAAGCAGTACCGCGAAGGCGAACGCCGCTTCTCGGTCTCGCAGGTCGAAGAACTCGGCTTCACGAACTTCTGGAAGTGCGAGGACGCCCTCCTCGAAGCCCTCGAGAAATACCGCATGGAGAACGGCCTGAACTTCTCCTGCCTCCTCGTGACCGACATCGACACCCAGAGCTCGCTCTTCCTGATCCGCGGCGACGCCGAAGTCGTGCAGGCCATCACCTACCCGCAGAAACGCCCGCCGGACATCTTCGACCTGCCCGGCATCGTCAGCCGCAAGAAGCAGCTCATGCCCTACCTGGGCAGCCTGCTCGGAGGCACGAACGAAAGCGCATGAGCGCCGAAGAAGTCCTCCTCAAGTTCCTCGCGCGTCCCGGCTACAAGCCGATGCGCCTCGAAGCCATCGTGCAGGCCCTCGGCGGCACGCGCGAAGACCTGCGCCGCCTGAGCAAGACGATCCCGCGCCTCATCAAGGCCGGCGCCGTCGTGACCGTCAAAGGCCACCTGCTCGCCCTGCCTTTCGCCGGCCAGGGTTCCGGCGCCCGCAAGCCCGACGCCCAGCTCCTCGAAGGCACCATCCTCTTCCGCCCCAGCGGCTCCGCCCGCGTGGTCTTCGACGCCGTCCCCGGCTCGCCGCCCCGCGAGCAGCTCCACATCGACGCCGACGACACGCACGTCGCGCTCCACGGCGACCGCGTCCAGGTGAAGCTCAACGCCAACCGCCGCGACCGCAACGGCGACGACTGGGGCACGGGCACGGTGGTCAGCATCGTCAAGCGCGCGCTCACGCAGCTCACCGGCACGCTCGGCAACAACCGCCTCCAGTGGTTCGTCGTCCCCGACGATCCCCGCGTCTCGCGCGAGATCATCGTGCGCGACCCCGCCCGCGCCGGCCTGACGCCCGCGCCGAAGCCCGGCGACAAGGTCGTCGTGCGCCTCGACGCGTGGGAACGCCGCAACCTCAGCCCGACGGGCACGGTGACCGAAGTCCTCGGCGTCACGCACACGCCGATGGCCGAGTATCTCGCCATCCTGCGCCGCTACGGCCTCCGCCCGGAATTCCCGCCCGCGGTCGCCGCCGAAGCCAACGCGTTCGGCAAGGTCGTCACCAAGGCCGACTGCGTCGGCCGCGAGGACTTCCGCGCGATCCCGACGATCACCATCGACCCGGATGACGCGAAGGATTTCGACGACGCCCTGTCCGTGCAGCGCATGCCGAACGGCAACGTCCGCGTGGGCATCCACATCGCCGACGTCTCCGCCTACGTGAAGAGCGGCTCGCCCCTCGACGTCGAGGCGCGCGAACGCGGCAACTCCACCTACCTCGTCGGCACGGTCATCCCGATGCTCCCGCACGCGCTCTCCAGCGGCCTCTGCTCGCTCGTCGAAGCCGAGGACCGCCTGGTGAAGACGGTCATCTGCGAGTTCACCCCGGACGCCCGCCTCGTGAAGACCGAGTTCGCCAACTCGGTCATCCGCAGCGTCAAGCGCCTGACCTACAAGCAGGCCTACGCGTTCCTGCAGCACCTCACCAAGGATCAGATCCGCGCCCTGCCCGCGCCGCCGCCGCACCAGACCGGCTCCCCGGGCCGCCCGCTCGCCGAACTCACCGACGCCGAACTGGACCTGGTCCAGGGCATGATCGACGACCTCTGGAACATCGCCAAGGTGCTCCGCGCCGAACGCTTCCGCGCCGGGTCGCTCGACCTGGAGATGAAGGAGATCAAGATCTACTGCGACAAGGACGGCTGGGCCGACCGCACCGAGGTCGTGCAGCACGACGAGTCGCACCAGCTGATCGAGGAGTTCATGCTCCTCGCCAACGAGAGCGTGGCGACGGCCCTCGACAAGGCTTCGATCCCGCACGTCAACCGCGTGCACGACGACCCCGACCCGGAGAAGCTCGCCGCCCTGCGCGAAGAGCTCGCCGGTAACGGCTTCAAGGTCGGCGACCTCACGCACCGCTCCGAGATGGTCAAGCTGCTCGCCAGCCTGAAGGACCGCGAGGACGGCTACACCATCCGCATCCAGCTCCTGCGCTCGCTCAAGCAGGCCTGCTACCGTCCGTCGCCCGACGGCCACTTCGGCCTCGCGAAGCGGCACTACTCGCACTTCACGTCGCCGATCCGCCGTTACTCCGACTTGCTGGAGCACCGCATCTTCGACGCCTTCATCCAGAAGCAGGGCGTGCGCTCCGCGCCCAAGGAACCCCTGCGTTCGCCGGGCCTCAGCGAGCTGACGCGTTCCTGCGAGCACATCTCGATCACCGAGCGCAACAGCTCCGAAGCCGAGCGCGACTCGGTGAAGATCAAGCTGCTCGAGCTTTTCGAACGCGAGGCCGCCCGCCCGGACAAGCGTCCGTTCGAGGCCACGATCACCGACGTGAAGCCGCACGGGCTCATGGTCGAGCTCAACGCCTCGCAGGCCTACGGCCTCGTGCACATGTCGACGCTCACCGACGACTACTACCGCCTCAACGACCGCGGCAACATGCTCGTCGGCAGCCGCACCGGCCGGAAATTCATGCCGGGCGGCGTCATCACTGTGACCGTCGACCGCGTGGACCGCTTCAAGCGCCAGGTCGATTTCCGCCTCTACGATGACCGTCAGGTCCAGAAGCCGAGGGGACCGGAGCGGAGAAAAGGACAACGATAAGAACGAGGGCCGGAGGACAAGAGGGCCCGAGGACAGGAGGGTATCAAGGTAGGGGCAGCTCCACGTGCTATCCTTTTTTGCGGGTAAAGTTCGTAGCTGGGTAGGGTCGGGCATACATTTTCGGGTGACGGGTGCCAGCCACGGGAGTCAGCCCTCCAGGTTTCGGCCGTTCGGGTTTCGGCTCCGGCCTCCGGTTCCCGGCTGCCGGTGGCTGGAATGCTGAGCCCCGAATGGCTGATGCCCTGATGGCCGTCACCCGTCACCAGAGGATGTCACTGTCTTCTGCCTCCATCATCGATGCAGTCATCGCCCCGTTTCGGGTGGCGGGTGGCAGCTCCGGGTGACGAGTGGCAGCCAGTCTGCCATCTGTCTTCTGTCATCGATGCAGTCATCGACTCAGCCCTCAACTGAATTCTCGGGCCCTCGAGTCCTCCTGCCCTCAGGTCCTCGAAACTAACCTTCCCCACGCGCGGGCGTAATCGCCGGCGGCTTTGCCGAGGCGGATACGGCCGGCGTCGTCGTCGGTCCATTTGACGGGGATCTCGACAAGCTTGGCGCCGGCGCGGGCAAGACGCACGAAGGCTTCGCCGCCGAAAGAGAAACCACGCGCTTCGGCCGGCATCCGCAGCTGCGCGAAGACGGAACGACGCACGAGCTTCAGGCCGCAACCGGGATCGGTCATCCGCGCGCCGGGCAGCAGCCGCCAGAAAAACGAGAGGGTCGCGGAGATGAGTGAGCGCTTCCAGGAACGGCCGATGACCTGCGAGTCGCGATGCCAGCGGGAGCCGGCGACGAGGTCGGCCTTCCCGTCCGCGATGAGACGGTAGCCACGCACAAGCGCTTCGGGATCCGTGGCCATATCGGCGTCGCAATACGCGAGGACATCGTAGCCCTCCGGCGCCGACTCCCAGGCGGAGCAGATCGCGATACCTTTGTCGCCACGGTCGCACGCCCGATGGTAGACGACGCGATACGGAATCTTCGCGGACGCTTCGATGGCGACCGACCGGGTCCAGTCCGTGGAGCCGTTGTCCGAAACCACGATCAGGGCGTCCGCACAACCGTTGGCCTGCAGGCTTTCGGCCAGACGGGCCAGGCCCGGCCCCAGACGGCGCTCCTCATTGCGGACCGGGATGACAATTAGGAGGGGCATCGGGGGCCGTTTAAAATCCTTCATTTCCCACGATAACTCAACCCTTACGTCCATCCTTTGCGATTGATATGAGATTGAGACTCATTTTCAAGTTTGACTGTTGAGACTGAATCTCAATTTTCGCCGACCTACTCAACCACTTATGCGCCCGCACCTCCTCTTCCTGCTCGCCGCCAGCCAGGTGACCTTCGCCCAGACCGCGCCTTCGACCGTGAAGCCCAGCGAGCTCGCCCCCCTGACCGTGACGGGTATCGCCCCGGACGCCTTCATCCTCCCGGGCTCCGCGGCCGTCATCGAAGGCGACGAGTTCCGCGCCAAGGGCTACACGAACATCAAGCAGATCGCCGCCAACACCCCGGGGGTGTTCGTGCGCGACGAAGACGGCTTCGGCAACTTCCCCAACATCTCGATCCGCGGCGTCGACGGCACGCGTAGCGCCAAGGTCACCCTGATGGAGGACGGCATCCTGACCGCGCCCTCGCCCTACTCTTCTCCGAACGCCTATTACGCTCCGAAGTCGGGACGCATGTCCGGCATCGAGTTCCTCAAGGGCTCGAGCCAGGTGATGTACGGCCCGCACACCACGGGTGGTGTCATCAACTTCCTCTCGACGCCCATCCCGACCGGCGGCCAGCGCTTCTTCTCGCGCCTCACGGCCGGCAACTACGGCAACTTCTTCAACCAGACCTGGCTCGGCGGCACGACGATGACCGAAGCCGGCAAGGTCGGCGCGCTCGTCGAACTGCACACCCAGCTCAGCGACGGTTACCGCGCGATCGACGGCGTCGGCCGCCGCAGCGGTTTCACCCTCACCGAACCGATGGTCAAGCTGTCCTGGGAACCGAAGGGCGCGCTCCGCCAGCGCATCGAACTCAAGGTCGGCCAGACCGACTTCGAAGCCGACGAATCCTACGCGGGCCTGACCGAGGCCGACCTCCGCGCGAATCCCGACCGCCGCTACGGCTCGAGCCGCTTCGATCACCACGTGGCCGAACACTGGCGCACCTACCTCAAGTGGATCGCCGAACCGGACAAGTCCCTCCGCCTCGAGAGTGCGCTCTACTTCAACAAGTTCGACCGCAACTGGGACAAGCTCGACGGCCTGACGACCACCACCGGCGCCACGCTCCGCACCAACGTCGCCGAAGCCCTCGCGCACGCGCCTTCCCTCGCGATCCTGCGCGGCGACCTCATCGCCGGCAACGACGGCGCCTTCTTCACCAACGACGCCACGCGCAATCACGAGGCCTACGGCTGGCAGGGCTCGGTGCGGAAGCAGTTCGAGACCGGCGAAGTACGCCATGAGCTCGTCACCGGCCTGCGCGTCCACCGCGACACCGCCGGCGGCACGAACCAGCGCACGACCTACGCGGTCGACGACGGCGTGATCGGCGCGGGCACCAAGGCCGCGGTGACTTCGGCCGGCTTCCAGGAGACCCTCGCGACGGCGTTCTTCGTCGAAGACGCGATCAAGTTCGGCGCGCTGACCCTGCGGCCGGGCGTGCGTTACGAATTCCTCGACATGGCCAACACCACGTCCGGCGGCGCCTACACGCCGGTCGACAGCGAGATGGCCATGGGCGGACTCGGCTTCACCTACGAACTCAACGCGCAGAACACCGTCTTCGGCGGCGTCTACCGCGGCGGATCGGCGGCCAACCCTTCCGGCTACGCCGCCGGCACGCGCTCCGAAGAAAGCCTCGGCAAGG
Source organism: Verrucomicrobiota bacterium (assembly GCA_046052185.1). Classification (GTDB taxonomy): domain Bacteria; phylum Verrucomicrobiota; class Verrucomicrobiia; order Opitutales; family UBA953; genus UBA953. The sequence goes on from JBJOMV010000085.1 coordinate 8,276, forward strand.
AACTCGGCCTGCGTCACCGCGACCGCGCGACCAGCTGGGAACTCACCGCCTTCCATACCGATTTCCGCGACCTCATCGCGCCCGTGGTCGGCGTGGCCGGCGGCGGCCTGATGCCCGTCACCAACGGCGGCGGCGCGACTTCTTACGGACTCGAAGCCCTCGTGCGCCACGATCTCGCCGGCGCGCAAGGCCGCGGCTTCGCGCTGCCGGCTTATGCCGGCGTCACCTGGACGCACGCGCGCTTCAGCGACATCGAAGGCAGCCGCCTCGGCAATTCGGCCGGCCTCTTCGCGGGCGCGAGCAACGGCAACGAGATCCCGTAT
>JBJOMV010000086.1:0-8527 GCA_046052185.1 Verrucomicrobiota bacterium
GCGCCGATCAAGGCGACGATCCAGCCACCTGACTTGAACGCCAGGAGGGCGACCTGGAAATTATTGGCGACCGCCGCCACTCCCTTGACCGGGGCGGCCTGCGCCGCGGCTTCCGCCAAGACCAAGGCCAAGGTCATGCGCGTCCCTCCCCGGCCCGGAGGCCGTTCCCCGCGGAACGGGGCGTTGATGTGAGGTGTCGACGCAAGGCGAAGGAGTACCCGGAAGGATACGGTTCGTAAAAAAGGGAGGGTCAGTCTTGGTCGGACCGACCCTCCGCTCAACCCCTAATGATAAGGCTAATCCGACAAATCGGCCTTAAAGCGCCGCTTTTCGGGCCGGGCGGCCTTCGTCGACCTCGATGTAGTCGAACATCGTGTCCACGCCGGCATCGGTGGTCAGGCCGTTCTCCTTGAGGCGACGGACCAGCACTTCGTTGGCTTCGTCGCGCCAGCCGCGCTTGGTCATGAAGCCATTCCAGATTTCGATATCGTTCGTGGAAAGTTTGCGTCCCTTGGCTTCGGCCCAGGCGAGGACCTCGTCCTGCGTCGCCGCGGGATTCTGCAGCACCCAGACGCGGAGGTCATCGTACTTGATCCCGAGATACTGGCAGCAACGGTCGTCGAAGGCCTTGCCGAGATTATTCACGAAGTCGGCATGCAGCTGACCTGCGGCGTGCAGGCGGATCTTCGAGACCAGACGAGGAAGGTAGACGAAACCGCGGACGGCTTCGTAGGGGCTGAGGAGACCGGGGACGAGGGGCATGGGTGGGAAGATAGATGAAGATGAAAGAGGGATAATAAAGGATGGAAGATAAAAACCGAGTTAGGTCTTAGCGGATAGCGGCTGGCAGTTAGTCAAGCGAGGGCACGAGGACCGGAGGTCACGAGGGCCAGAAAGCGCGGATGTGAAGGTTTACGATTTCCGACCACTGGCCTGTTTTATCCACAATTTACGTCTCCACCTCTTCCTCTGGCCAACTGATCAACTGATTAACTGCGTGTCCTCCGGTCCTCCTGCCCTCGTGCCCTCCTGTCCTCTTGCCATCAGGCCCTCATGTCCTCGTGTCCTCCGGTCCTCCATTGCCTTGCCCTCCTCCCCTGCCTGCCTTTCCTACCCTTACCCCGACCCCTGCCCCCACCCCTTCAAAAATGAAACTCTTCCTCGCCCTGCTCCTCGCTGTCACCGGGTTCGCGGCCGACGTCGCCAAGCCGGCCTTCTCGTCCGCCAAATACGACAAGGACATCGCAGCCTTCGAATCGGCCGACAAAGCCAACCCGCCGCCGCAGGGCGCCTTGCTCCTCTCGGGTGCCAGCACGCTGCGCCTGTGGAAGACGGCCGCGCGTGACTTCGCCCCCTACCCGCTGATCAACCGCGGCTTCGGCGGCTCGAAGACCACGGAAGTGCTCGGTTACATGGATCGCATCACGTTGCCTTACCATCCGCGCGTGGTCGTCTTCCACTGTGGCAGCAACGATATCAACGCCGGCGACACCGCCGAAGCCGTGGTCGCCCGCGTGACCGAATACCATCGTCGCCTGCTCGCCGAGAACCCGCACGCCCGCTTGGTGCTCCTCTCGACCACGCAGGCGCCCTCCCGGCGCGCAAAGTGGGCTGAGATGAAGAAGGCCGACGCCGGCTTTCGCGCCCTTGCTGCCTCCCATCCGGAGGTGACTTTCGTGGACATCAACCCCGCGCTCAACCTCCCCGACGGCGAACCTCGCCCCGACGTCTACCTCAAGGACAACCTGCACCCCTCGGAAGCCGGCTACGCCGCGATGCTCAAGGTCATCCGTCCCGCCGTCGACGCCGCCTGGCAGGCGACGGAGAAGGCTTACAATCGGTAATAGCGGATAGCGGTTGGCGGTTAGCGGTTAGGATAAAACCTGCCCCATCAGCCTGCTTTGAATGGGTAGGGTCGGGACCGCGTCACGACATAGCGCCCATTGAGGCGACTGGATCGCGCCTCTTAACGGCCTGCCACCCGCCACCCGGGGCTGCCACCCGCACCTAAACTTTCCCTGGGTAGCTCTTGGCCTTTCGCCTGATCCAACCGCCAACCGCTAACCGCCAGCCGCTACCTCCTCGCGGCAAACCCACACCATTCCCTTTGCTCTTTAAGCCATTGTCCTCAATTTTGCCGCCCGATGCACGAACCCTCCCCCAGTCATACCGCCGAACGTTTCCCCAACGGGCCGTTCACGCGCTACATGGTCGGCGAAGGGATTTCGATGACGGGCACCTGGATGCAGGGCATGGCCCTCGGCTGGGTGATGACGGAGGTCGTGGTCCGCGACGGACTCCAGAGCTACGAAGGCCTGCTTCAGGCCGCGCCGCACCTCGCGAGCGGCCTCGTGATGCTCCTGCTCTTCCGCCTCGGCGGCGCCTACGCCGACCGCCACGACAAGCGTTTCATCCTGCAAGTCTGCCAGGTCGCGCAGATCGGCTTCGCGCTCGCGATCGGCCAGCTCATCGCGCACGACGCCCTGCACACGTGGCATCTCATCGTCGCGGCCGCGCTGCTCGGCATCTCCAGTTCGTTCGAGATGCCCGCCGCCGCGGCGATCGTACCCGAACTCGTGGCCAAGGAGAACGTCGCCAAGGCCATCTCCGTGGACCGCGCGGTCTTCCACGCCACGCGTCTCGTCGGGCCGGCCGCCGCCGGTTATCTCGTCGGGAAGTATGGCGCCGAGTGGGCCTTCTACCTGAACGCGGCCTCGTTCGTGGCGCTGATGATCGCCTTGGCCACGCTCCCGCGCCGGCCACAAGGCACGGCCGAAGAGGAACAGAAGCGCCAAGGCGGCGCCGGCGAAGGCTTCCGCCACGTCCGTCAGGACAAGCCCAGCCTTGCGATGGTCGCGCTCCTCGCCACCAACACGCTCTTCGTCTTCCCGGTCATCATCGTCTTGCTCCCGATCTACGCGCGCAATGACCTCCACGCCACGCCGGAGCAGATGGGCCTGCTGATGCTCTGTTCCGGGGCCGGCTCGGTGTCAGGTTCGCTGCTGATCATGGCCCTGCGGCCGGCTTTGCGTCGTCTCGCCATCCTGACGGGCATGGTCCTCGCCTGCGGCGCCCTCGTCAGCCTCAGCCAGGCCGACGGACTGGTCTGGGCTGGCGCCTCGCTGGTCTGTCTCGCCGTGGGCGTGTCGACGCTCGTCGGCCTCGCCAACACCATCGTCCAAGAGCGCTCGCCCGCGGAACTACGCGGCCGTGTCTCGGCCGTCGCCGGGCTCAGCTTCTTCGGCTTCCTGCCCTTCGCCGCGATCATCATGGGCTGGATGACCGACGTCTTCAAACTGCGCAACGTGCTCCTCGGCTCGTCGGTCTGCTACGCCATCATCGGCCTGATCGTCATGCTCACCGTCGGCAGCAAGGTGACGGGCGAGCAGGAAGAGCAGGTCTGAGCGACTTCGTTCGCCGAATGGTGAACGGATGCGACTAGGGCAGCACGGGGTGCTGCCCCTACCCTAACCCCTGACCCTACCCCTGGCGAGCTACGCTCGCCTCAAAGTGGTGCACCCGTTGGGATTCGAACCCAAATCGCCGGCTTCGGAGGCCAGAATTCTATCCATTGAAATACGGGTACCTGCCCCGAATGATGCCGCGGAGGCCAACGGGAGTCAACCCTTCCCCGCCCCGCCTTACTTGGCGGGCATCACGCGATCGGCGAAATCCGCGTAGTTCTTCCAGTCCTCGAGCAGGATGTCGTGCTTACCGGGACGAAGGTGATAGCCGATGGTCTGGCCGACGGGCTTGCTGATGGGCGGCTGCTCTTTGACGCCGAGGCCAGGCTGTCCCAGCACGCGATAGACGGGATCGGTATGCACGGCGCCGAGGAATTCGCCGAGCGGATCGGCCCAGCTGTCTTCCGAGGCGCTGGCGACGTAGAGCGGACGCGGGGCGGCGAGCGCGAGGAGGTAATGCGCGTCGAGCGGCAGCTGGTCTTCCTTCTCCGAGTAGGTCTCGAAACGCGCGGTGAACCAATGCGGGAAACCGCGCCCTTGGTAGTGTCCGCTGATCACGCCGACGGTCTCACCGAAGATGCGCTTGTTGAGCGCGGCGCCGCCGCACCCGGAGTTATTGGAGATGACGAACGCGAAACGCTGGTCCTGCGCGCCGGCCCAGAGCGAGGCCTTGCCGAGGCGCGAATGGCCGTGCACCGCGGCGCGCTTGGCGTCGACGGACGGCACCTTCTCGAGGACATCGAGCATGCGCGACAGGCCCCAGGCCCAGCAGCCGATGGCGGCCCACTCGCCGTCTTTCCATTTCGTGTTCACACCGTCGGGCGAGATCGCCGCGCGGAAACCGTCCTTCCAGCCCTCGGGATGGTCGGGCTCAAAATCACCATAATAGGCCGTGGCCGAGGCGTAACCCCGGTCGATGAGGGCCTCGAACTCCCAGCGACGCGCCTGCCCGCCGCGCAAGGCCGGATCGGCCTGGGTGGTGCCCTTCACGGCCCACTGCTTGGAGACCCAGGTCGAAGCGACGAAGACCGCCGGATCTTCGGTGGTGGTGTGATTACTGCCGAAGTTAAGTCCCACGAAGACCGGAGCCGGACGCTTGGCCGCGTTGGGTACGTAGAGCAGCATGTCGAAGGACGGGCCCTTCTTGCCGATCGGCCAGACCTTGAACTGGGTGCGCGTGGCCTTGCCGCCGAAGGCGTCCTTGGATTGCTCGCGAATCTCGACCACGGCGTCAGCCTGCAGCTTCTTCGTGTCAGGCGTGCGACCGAACATGTTCTCCTCGACGAGCCGGAAGACCTCCGGACGACGGACCTCGTTCCACATCTTCACGTCGGTCACCCTGCGGCCGTCGGCGCACACCAGCGGATCGGGCAACGTATACGGAGGGACCTTCGACTCTTCCGAGATGGTCGGCGGAATCGCAGCCAGCAGAAGCAGGGGGAGCAGCATGCCGCGACTATGCGTGATTTGGCGGCCCGTGGGAGCCAAATCACGCATAGTCGCGAGGGGACCCGGATTTCGCTGGCACGGGGGCAAGAGGTAGGGTCGGGATAAATCGGCGGACGCGACGCCGTCGCGCCCCTTCCCCGAGACATCGCTCAAAGGGAAACAGGATAGTTAACTGGGGAAATGTCCGCAGCATACATTCCGGTTTCCGGTCTCCCCTTGAGTTAAGCCTTCCCCTTGTCCCCATGTCACCATGCCCACGTGCCCCCTCGTTCGAAGTTTGGCGCTCAGCGCTCCCAAACTTCGAACGCATACCCCAACCCCTGATACTCGCCCTTCTTCGACGATACGAGTTTGGTGAAGAGCTTCGGCCAGTCGGCGGGGAAAAAACGGTCGCCTTCGAAGTCGCGGTCGATGCGGGTAATGAGCAGGCGTTCGCACAGGGGCGTGCCCTCGGCGTAGATCCGCTCGCCGCCGGTGATCCAGACCGGGCCCGGCCACTGGTCCATGCGGTCGGCGATGACGATGGCCTCGGCCAAGGAGGCGGCGCGCTCGGCCCCGGGGAACGACTTGGCGGGGTCGCGGGAGACCACCACCGTACCGCGGCCCGGCAGGGCCTTGCCCAGCTCGGCGTAGCAGGCCGGCCCTTCGATCATAACGCCCCCGGCCGTCTGGTCCATGAACCAGGCCAAGTCCTCGGGGATATGCCACGGGAGCTTCCCATCGCGCCCGATGACCCCGTTGCGGGCCACGGCGACGATGCACTGGAGGGGCTTGGGCACGGACCTAGGGATGTGAACAACCCCCGCAAAAGCAAGAGCCGGACGGACTTGGACGGGTTGACACCCGCCGAAAGCCTCGGGTAGGTTGCCCGAATGATTACCTGGCTCCAGAACGCCACCGGCAAGCACCACCGTCTGATCTTCGGCTTCCTGCTGGTGGTCATCGTGGTCTCCTTCGTCTTCTACGGATTCGCCGGACGCGGCGCCCTGACCGGCGGCCCCGCCTACATGTACCAAGGCGTCAACCTCAACGACCCCGCCGTCCGCAAGCGCTTCAACGACGCCCTCTTCTTCGGCCAGATGACCGGCCAGCGCATGGACCCTAACGGACTCGTCCAGCGCGTCGCCGAACTCACCCTCGCCGATGGCCTCGCCATCCCTGCCCCGTCCGCCATCGAGATCCGCCGCATCGCCCGCGAGATGACCACCGCCGCCGACAGCAAGGGCAATGACGGCCTCAACAAGTTCCTCGAGTTCGCCGCCAAGCAGCTCGACGCCTCCGACCTCGACGTCCGCGCCCGCTTCGAAACTTACATCAAGGACACCTGGCGCATCCAGAAGGCCCTCGGCGCCCTCGCCGGCTCCGGCCACGCGACCGCCAGCCAGATCAAGCGCATCCTCGACCGGGAACGCACCAAGTGGACCGTCGACGTCGCCACCTTCTCCGCCGCCGGCTTCAAGCCCGACGTCAAGGTCGACGAAGCCAAGGTGAAGGAAGCCTTCAACACCAACATCGAGGACTACCGCCTACCCGCCCGCGTGGCCGTGACCGCGGTGACCATCGCTTCGACCGTCGCCGACACCGCGCCGGTAAGCGACGACGAGATCATCAACATGGGCTACAACCAGGCCGAGAAGTTCAAGTTCGAGACCGGCAAGGTCAAGGAACAGGCCCTCGCCAAGCGCGCCGAGCTCGAGAAGCTCGTCCGCGCCGAACGTGCCATCACCAACCTCGCCGGCCAGATCTCCGACGAACTCGCCGAGAAGTTCCCGGTCGATACCGCCAAGGCCGACAGCAAGGAACTCGCCGCCTGGATCAAGGCCAAGAACGCCAAGCTCACGACCATCCCCGCCTTCGACGTGACCGCCACGCCGACCGTCGCCGGCGTCCCCGCCGAAGCCCTCCGCGTGGCCGGCGAACTCACCGAAAAGGAATGGCGCACCGAAGTCTACCGCTCCGAAGCCGGCGCGACCTTCATCCTGCTCAATCAGCGCACGCCGGACCGCCTGCCGACCTTCGACGAAGCCAAGACCAAGGCGGTCGAAGCCTGGAAGAAGTCGCAGTTCAATCGCCTCCTCGCCGAAGAAGCCAACAAGCTCGCCAAGGGCATCAAGGATGACATCGCCGCCGGCAAGTCCTTCACCGACAGCGCCAAGGCCCGTAAGCTCGCCCTTGCCTCCCCCGAAGCCTTCTCCGTCTACGGCGTGCCCGAAGCCCTCAACGGCGCCAACGAGAACACCGGCCTGCTCATCGAAGCCGCCGGCGTCGGCAAGGTGACCTCTCCGATCCGCACCGCCAACGGCGACTACGTCTTCATCCGCCCGGCCAAGGCCGACCTCCCCAAGGATGGCTCGACCGCCGAAGAGAGCCGCCTGTTCGCCCAACGCATCTCGCAACGTAACGCCTACTTCACCGGCATCGGCCTCGTCCAAGACATCGTTCCCCCGCCCGCCGAAGCCAAGTAAGGGCTCTCTTGAGGCCGACGAAAGGACAGGCGATAGCCTGTCCTTTTTTGTGCCCTGGCAGGTCTCCTACGCCCTCCCTTCTTGCCCTATAGCCCCGACCCCCTTACGCCTTCCCTTCTGGCCCGCCTGCCCTCAGGCCGTCCTCTGGTCCTCCGGCCCTCCAGCCCTCCATCCCTCCATTTCGCCCATGTCCCAGGTCCGCGTCCGCTTCGCTCCCAGCCCCACCGGCTTCTTCCACATCGGAAGCGCCCGCACGGCCCTGTTCAACTGGCTCTACGCCCGCCACACGGGCGGCAAGTTCATCCTCCGCATCGAGGACACCGACAAGGAGCGCAACTCCGACGCCTTCCTGAAGGTGATCTTCGACTCGATGCGCTGGCTGGGCATGGACTGGGACGAAGGCCCCGAGGTCGGCGGCGACTACGGCCCCTACTTCCAGTCGCAGCGCACCGAACTCTACAAGGCCAAGCTGCAGGAGCTCGCCGCCAAGGGCCGCGCCTATGAGAAGGACGGCGCCTGGTGGCTCCGCCTCGAAGGCGCCCGCACCGCCGCCTACGACGAACACCTGAAGAAGGACTACGAGAAGGTCGACGCCGCCCCGATGGTGCTGCAAGACCTGGTCCGCGGCCAGGTCGCCCGCGTCGAAGACCGCGACTTCGTGATCTTCCGCTCCAACGGCGAACCTGTCTTCCACTTCGTCAACGTCGTCGACGACATCGAGATGAAGATCACGCACGTGATCCGCGGAGAGGACCACCTCTCCAACACCTCGAAGCACCTCGAGCTCTTCAAGGCCTTCGGCGTCGAACCGCCGAAGTACGCCCACATCCCGCTGATCCTCAAGACCGACGGCCCGGGCAAGATGTCCAAGCGCGACAAGGGCGCCCTCATCGAGGAATACCAGCAGCGCCGCTACCTTCCCTCCGCCGTCCGCAACTACCTCTGCCTGCTGGGCTGGACGCCCGCCGACGGCAAGGAAGTGTTGCCGATCGAAGAGATCATCAGGCAGTTCGAGATCTCCGCGGTCCACCAATCCAACGCCCGCTTCGACGAGCGCAAGATGTCGCACGTCAACGCGCAGACGCTCCGCAACCTGCCCGCCGCCGAGTTCGCCGCGCTCGCCCGCCCGATCCTGCTCGAGACCAAGGT
>JBJOMV010000087.1:0-8335 GCA_046052185.1 Verrucomicrobiota bacterium
GCTGCTCGAGAACAAGTGCTTCTCCTGCCATAACCCGGACAAGAAGAAGGGCGGCCTCGAGCTGACCAGCTACGCCGGCCTGATGAACGGCGGCAGCGGCGGCGCGGTCGTCGACGCCGGCAATCCTTCCGGCAGCCGTCTCTGGACGTGCAGCGCCAAGAAGGAAGAACCCTTCATGCCGCCGGAAGGCGCGCCCCTCGACGCCAAGGACCTGACGCTCCTCTCCAAGTGGATCGCCGGCGGCCTGCTCCAGGCCAAGGGCAGCGTGGCCAAGGCCTCCAACAAGCCCAAGGTCGACCTCACCTTCGCCGGCGGCGCCGGCAAGCCCGCCGGCCCCGTGGCCCGTCCGGAGAACGTCCTGCTCGAGCCGGTCATCGTGACGCCCCGAACCTCCGCGGTGATCGCGATGGCGGCCAGCCCGTGGACCTCGCTCCTGGCCGTCGCCGGCCAGAAGCAGATCCTGCTCTACGACACCGACACCCACGAGCTTGCGGGCATCCTGCCGTACCCCGAAGGTTATGCGCGTTCGCTGAAGTTCAGCGCCAACGGCTCGCTCCTGATCATGGGCGGCGGCCGCGGCGGCAAGTTCGGCCACGCCGTCGTCTGGGACGTCAAGACCGGCAAGCGCGTCACCGAGGTCGGCAAGGAATTCGACCAGCTGATGTCCGCCGACATCACGCCCGACCATCGTAAGATCGCCTTCGGCACCAACTCCAAGAAGGTGAAGTGCTACGACGTCGCGACGGGCGAGGAACTCTACGTCATCGCCAAGCATACCGAGTGGATCACCGGCGCCGACTTCAGCCCCGACGGCGTCCTGCTCGCGACCTCCGACCGCAATGGTAACGTGTATGTCTGGGAGGCCGACAACGGCGGCGAATTCTACAATCTCGGTCAGCACAAGGGCAGCGTCACCGACCTCGCTTGGCGCGCCGACTCCAACATCCTGGCCAGCTGTTCGGCGGACGGTGTCATCACCACCTGGGAGATGAAGACCGGCAAGCAGGTCGCCTCCTGGGGCGCTCATGGCGGCAACGTCCAGTCCGTCTCCTTCCTGCCCGACGGTCGTCTCCTTTCGTGCGGCGCCGACGGCACCACGGCCATGTGGGCCATCGACGGCAAGCGTCTGCAGCATCTGCAGGGCATCAGGCAGGCCGACCAAGTCGCCAAGGTCGTCGGCCTCTACGACTCCAAGACTTTCGTCTCCAGCAACTGGCTCGGCGAGATCCGCTTCTTCGAGAGCGAGACCGGCCGCGAGGTCACCCAGGTCTCCAGCAATCCGCCCAAGCTGGCCGACCGACTCGCCGCTTCCGAGAAGCGCCTCGCCGAACTGACGCCCGCCCTCGCGCCCGCCGAAGCCGCCGCCAAGGCCGCCGAAGCCCGTGTCCCCGCCGCCGAAGCCGCCCTGGCCAAGGTGAAGGAAGCCGGTGAGCCGGCCTCCAAGAAGCTCGCCGAGTTCGAAGCCAAGCTCGCCGAGCAGGAGCGTTCAGCCAACTATTGGAGCGGCATGGTCGGCAAGGCGAAGACCCCCGCCGAAAAGGCCAAGGCCGAGAAGGCGCTCGAGGCTCAACGCAAGGCGATCGCCTATTTCAAGACCGAAGCCGGCAAGGCGAGGGATTTCGCGGCTCCGTTCCGCGCCGCTGAAGCCGAACTCGCCAAAGCCAAGGCCGACCTGACCGCCGCCCAGGCGAGCGTCCGGGACATCGTCGCCGAGACCGCCGCCCATCGCGAACGCATCATCGCCCTCAAGGCCGCCCAGTTCAACGTCGGCGTGCTCACGGAGCAGGAGAAGCTCGCCAAGCTGGAGCAGGATATCGCCGACCTCGTCGCCGCGAAGGCTGAGAACGAGGCCGCCAAGGTGGCCGCCGCCGCGCGTATCGAGTCTTCGAAGAAGACCATCGCCCAGAACGAGGAGCAGTTGCCGAAACTCCAGGCCGAACTCGACGCTCTGAAGGCGGAGTTCGCCGCCCTCGACAAGACGCTCTCGCCGCTGCGTGTCAGCGAAGCCGAGGCCATGGGCAAGATCGAGGCCCAGCAGAAGCTCATCGACACCCAGAGCGAGGCCATCGTGCGCCTCGGCCAGGATCGCGACGCGATCGTGGCCGTCGCCACCGCCGCCACCGCCGCTTATCGTGAGAAGTACACCACGCCTCTCCGCGCTCGCCTGACCGAGGCCACCGCCAAGGTCGAAGAGCTGAAGAAAGCCGCTGAAGCCGCGAAGCTCCTCGCCGTCAAGGCCCAGGAAGGCGTCGTCGCCGCCAAGGCCGCCTTGCGCGCCGCCTCCGCCGAGGCCGAAAAAGCCGCCGCCGTCAGCAAGACCTCCGCCGATAACGTCGCCGCCGCAGAAAAGGCTTACGGCGAGGCCCGTACTTTCAGCGCCGTCTTCTCCTTCAGTTACTTCTCCCGGAAGAAGCAGACCGAGCAGGCGGTGGCCGAAGCCCGTGCCGCCCTGGGCACGGTTCGCAAGATCGAGGCCACCAAAGTCGCCGCTGCCGCCCACGCCGAAGCGAACGTCGCCGCCGCCGCCCGTGTGGCCGATAACGCCGTCGCCGCGCATGTCGCCGCCGAGAAGCTCGTCGCCCCCGCAGGCGTCATCGTCGCCGCGATCACCAAGGAACGTTCCGCCCACCTCGTCGAACGCGAGAAGCTCGCCGCTCCCGGCGTCGCCGCGGAGAAGGATTACGCCGCCAAGCTGCCCGCCCTCCAGGCTTCCCTGCAGAAGGCCAAGGATGGCCTGCCGGTGCTCGAGAAGGCGCTCGTCGCCGTCCGCGCCCAGCTGGCCGAAGCCGGCAAGCCGGTCGAGGCCAAGCGACTGCTCGTCGAAGCCGCCGCCAAGAACCTCGAGCTGACCAAGAGCGAGAAGGCCAACGCCGAGAAGGCCCTGGCCGCCGCGCAGAAGGACATCCCGCAGCGCGACAAGAACCTCGAGGAGATCGCCAAGACCTATGCCGAACTCACCCCGCAGGTCGAACCGATGAAGGCCAAGGTGAAGGCCGCCCAGGAGCAGTATTTCGCGATGCTGCCCAAGCGCGAAGTCGCGAAGAAGTGATGATTGATCAGGGCTAGGGGCAGGGGTTGGGGTAGGTAATATTGGTAGGGACAGCACCACATGCTGTCCTTACTTGTTTGGGTAGGGTCGGGACCGCGTCACGACATAGTCTTTCGTTACAGGTGGCGGGTGGCAGCCCCGGGTGGCAGGTGGCGGGCATAGGCTGCGCAGGGAAGGGTGGTTTGACTCAACCCAGCCCTAGCCCTAGCCCTGTCTCTAGCCCTTTCCCACCATGCTCTCCCGCCGTCGTTTCCTGGAATCCGCCTTCGTGGCGGCCATCGCCGCTTCGCTCGGCGCGGCCGAAGGCAAGCGCGCCCCGCGCGTGGTCCTGCGCTCGTCCTGGCAGACGGTGAACATCGGCGACATCGCCCACACGCCGGGCATGCTCGCGTTGCTCGAGAAATATTTCCCGGAGGCCGAGATCACCCTCTGGCCCTCCAACGTCGAGAACGGCGTGAAGGAGATGCTGGCGGCACGCTTCCCGAAACTGAAGTTCGTCGGCCCCAAGCCCGACGTGGCCAAGCTCTACGCCGAGAACGATTTCCTGCTCCACGGCTCCGGTCCTTCGCTCGTCGGCGAGAAGCAGGTGGCGATGTGGCGCAAGCAGGGATCGAAGCCTTACGGCGTGCTGGGCATCACCCAGGGCAAGCCGACCCCGGAGACGGCCGAGATCCTCAGCGGCGCCCAGTTCGTCTATTTCCGCGACTCGGTCTCGCTCGAGACGGCCAAGGCCGGCGGCGTGAAGTGCCCGGTGATGGAGTTCGGTCCGGACGGAGCCTTCGCCACCGACCTGCGTAACGACGAGAAGGCCGAGGCCTTCCTCCATGGATGGGGCCTGGAGCGCGGCAAGTTCCTCTGCTGCATCCCGCGCTACCGCAGCACGCCCTATTGGCTGATCAAGGCCGGCACGGCCTTCGATCCGGTGAAGCAGAAGCGCAACGACGAGATGAAAGAGCACGATCATGCCCAGTTGCGCGCCGCGATCATCGCGGTCGTCAAGCAGACCGACCTCAAGGTGCTCATCTGTCCGGAAGACCAGACCCAGATGGCCTTGGGCAAGGAGATGCTTTACGACAAGCTGCCTGAGGACGTGAAGGAGCGCGTGGTCTGGCGTCAGGATTACTGGCTCACCGACGAGGCCCTCAGCGTCTACGTCCGCAGCGCCGGCCTCTTCGGCAACGAGATGCACTCGCCCATCATGTGTATCGGTAACGGTATTCCGGCCATCGTCTGCCGCTGGGCCGAACAGACCTCCAAGGGCAACATGTGGAAGGACATCGGCCTGCACGAGTGGCTCTTCGATCTCGATGATGAGCCGCAGCTCGCGGGCATCGTTCCGGCCGTGCTCGGCATCGCCAAGGATCCTGCCGGTGCTAAGGCCAAGGTCCTCAAGGCCCAGGCTATCCTGCGCGAACGCCAGTCCTCCGCGATTGGTCGCGTGCGGAAGGCCGTCGGCGCCTGAGCCCGCTTACTTTTTGGCCGGGGTCTTCGGCTTCGGCTTCTCGGCGAGCATGACCGTCACCGGGGGCGTCGGCTCGTTCACTCCGGCGAAGGCGTTGTAGGCCTGCTGGCAGGCCGCGGCGTCGCGGACGTCGCCTTCGGCGATGAGCCACTGGTAACGTAGCTTGAACGGGGACTCCGGCGTGGCGACGCCCTTCGGGAAGGCGCCGAAGCGGCCGTAATCGCGGTAGGCTGAGAAGGCCGTGTCCTTCGGGTTGGAAGGGTGGTTGAGGAGCAGGGCCGTGAAGGTCTTGCCTTCGACCGTGAAGATCTCGGCGACCCAGGTCAGGTCACGCACCTTGTGGATCTGGACGTCCTTGCCGGGGTAGACGTAGGTCGTCTTCGTGCCGTCGATCTTCTCGGACGGACGGAACTGGGCGCCGGCGTGCTCGGGGTCGCCGTCGATCTTGGTCTCGCCCTGGCCGGGCACCAGCGTGCTCCGCATCTCGATGCCGAGGTAGAAGGGCGCGGCAGGTTTGGTGAACGTGAAGGATCGTTCCTCGGTGAGGATCGGCTTGGCCGTGGCGGATTCGCCCTGCCAGTCGATCGCGGCCACGAAACCGTCGGCGGTCGGCTGGACGGCGGTGACGACCTGGTCGCCCTTGACCATGTGCCAGCGGTCGTAGGTCTTGCCGCCGACCGTGATCTTCATGAACCCGAGCATGATGCCGCGGTGGTGGGTGAAGTTGAAGCCCGGGCCCTTGGTCAGGCGTAGTGCACCGCTGGGATCGAAGACATGGAGGTAGGGCTTGTAGTTCTCGAGGCGCTTGGCCGGGGTGCTGACGTCGTGGGACATCATGAAGCGGGCGACGACCTTGCCGTCCTGGGCGACGTCGACGGCTTCTTGCGGGGTGACCTTGATGTCGGCGGCCATCGCGGTGGCGCAGGCGAGCAGGGCGAGGAGGGCGGGGCGCATGGGCTGACCATGAAGACCAGTCTGATTCATGGAAACACTGTTTTAGGGGCAAACTTTGAGCTTCCCCGGGGTTTCATAAGCAACCCCATGCGCACCCTTATTGTCTGCCTTTCCTTGGCCATGGTCTGCTTGGGCGCCCTCGCCGCCCCGAAGCCGAACATCGTCTATGTCCTCGCGGACGACCTGGGCTTCGCCGAACTGGGCTGCAACGGATCCGACCGCTACAAGACCCCGCATATCGACGCCCTTGCGAACAGCGGCGTGCGCTTCAAGCGCTTCTACACCGCGCCGCTCTGCGGGCCGTCCCGTGCGCTGATCCTCACCGGCCGTTACGCCTTCCGGACCGGCGCGGTCAGCCAGGATGCCTGTAAGACCATCATCCGCACGGGTGAAAAGGCCGAGATCATGATCCCGACCGTCCTGAAGCAGGCTGGCTATGTCTCTGCGATGATCGGCAAGTGGGGCCAGCTCTCGCCTTCCGGCGATCCGTCGGACTGGGGCTTCGACCATGAGTTCTATTTCAAAGGCAGCGGCATGTACTGGAACAGCAAGGTCGCCAAGCCGATGTCCGAAGGCGGCCAGGTGCGTGGTGACCCCGACACCTACGTCCTCGACGGCAAGACCCTCAAGGTGAAGGACGACGAGTATATCCCCGATCTGCTGCATAAGGACGCGGTCGCCTGGCTCGAAGCGCATAAGGAAGGCCCGTTCTTCCTGTATTACTCGCTGTCCCATGTGCATGGGGAGATCCTGCCGACGCCGGACAGCGCTCCGGCGCCGAAAGGCGAGAGCGAGTCGGCGAGGCGGAAGCGTCATTATGCGGACAATATCGCCTACATGGACAAGCTCGTGGGCAAGCTGGTGGCTGAGCTCGTTCGCCTCAAGCTAAGCGAGAACACGTTGATCGTCTTCATGGGCGACAACGGCAGCGCCAAATCTAACGCGCCTGAGGCGACCATCGGCGGCCAGCGGCTCGAAGGAGAGAAGGGCTCCATGAAGGAAGGGGGCGGCCTCGTCCCGTTCTTCGCCGCCTGGCCCGGCGTGATGCCTTCCGGCAAGGTGAATACCAACGTCGCCGATGCCAGCGACCTCCTGCCGACCTTCGCCGAGCTCGCCGGGGCGCCGCTACCGACCGGACGCGTGATCGACGGCCGCAGCCTTGTCTCGCAGTTCAAGGGCGACACCCAGTCCCCGCGGACCTGGGCCTACTGTCAGCTCAGCAATCACTACTATGTCCGCGAAGCGGGGTGGAAGCTCGACCAGTCCGGCACCCTTTACGACATGAAGGACGCGCCGTTCCGGGAAGTCGCCGTCGCGGCGGACACCAAGGATGAGGCCGCCTTGGCCGCCCGTGCCCGCCTTTCGGCCGCTTTGACGGGACTCAATCCGGGGTCCGGCCATAAGGACGAGGTCGGTGACGGCTCCGGCCGGAGCGGTAATAAGGAAGATAAAAAGAAGAAGACAAAGAAGGCCAAAGAGGCTAAGTAAACGGCATGCCCCTGCGTCTCCTCTGCGCGCTCTTCCTGGCGACGTCCGCCGTCTTCGCGGCCGACGAGGTCCTGACGGACAAGTCCTCGTCCGCGAAGGTCCTGGCCTTGTATCAGAAGGTCCTTGCCGGGGCGCAGAAGGCTCCGCCGGCGCCTGGGGGCGTCATCTGCCTCGGCAGCTCGCACATGCAGTTCTGGAAGACCGTGAAGACCGACCTGGCGCCTCTGACCGTCCATAACTACGGCATCGGCGGCAGCCGCATGAACCAGGCCGCCGACTTGTTCGTTGATCACCTCGCCATCCCGTTCAAGCCGCGGGCCGTGATTCTTTACGAAGGCAGCAACGACATCAACGCCGGCGCCAAGCCGGAGACCGTCCTGGAGAACTTCCGGAAGCTGCACGCCAAGCTGCACGCCGCCTTGCCGCAGGCGCGGCTTTACGTCCTCGGCGTCGTGCCTAGCCCTGGCAAACGCTTCGAGAAGATCGCCGAGCTTCGTAAGACGAACGCGCTGCTGGCCCAGGAATGCGCCACGCAGCCGTGGATGAAGTTCATCGACATCACCGAGCCGCTCATCGGCGCCGATGGCCAGCCTAAGGCCGAGTGCTTCATCCCCGGTGATATCCATATGCTCCCCGCCGGTTACGCTGTCTGGAAGTCCGTCATCGCCCCGGTCGTCGTACCCGCCGAGAAGCCTTTTGAGCATGCGCAATAGCCATCAGTCGGACTTCAAGCGGAACCTCCGCCGGGAGGTCGCCGGCTATTTCATCGTCATCCTGTGCGCGTTGCCGATCCGCTTCTGGCTTTTTTCGGCCATGCAGGGGCAGGAAGGCTGGCTGGGTTTTCTGGCCGAGCAGGCCTTCGGCTACCTGACGGTCGCCCTCGTCTCCGCCGTCTTCGTCTCCAAGCTGCGCCTCCGGACCAGGCTCATCCTGACCTTCCTGATCGTCGCGCTCTGAGGTTAGGGGGTCGGGCTAGGTCAGCACGCAGTGCTGACCCTACCTGGATGCAGGTTGTTAGAGTTTTTGTCAGAGTCGGCGTAAACGGAGGCCTCTAACCTTAGAAACTTTGGGTTATGTGCCTCAATTCCAGCTGGCGGAGAGGGAGGGATTGGCTCCGCTGCGCTGCGGGGCTTCGCCCCAATCCTGACGGATTGCCTGTTCGGCCTGCGGCCTCACCGAACCTAGGTTCTCATCCCTCCGGCACGTCTAGCCCTGTCCCAAGCCCTGTCTCTGGCCCTTGAGCGAAGCGAAATATCTAGCTGGCGGAGAGGGAGGGATTCGAACCCTCGGTACCTTGCGGTACACTGCATTTCCAATGCAGCGCGATCGACCACTCTGCCACCTCTCCTTTGTTACCAGCTAGAAGGTGCATCAAAGGGAGG
>JBJOMV010000088.1:0-8264 GCA_046052185.1 Verrucomicrobiota bacterium
GCCGCGCAGAAGCAGTCGCTCAAGGACCAGCTGACCGAGCTCCAGGCCGCCCCCTACCTCGTCGACACCGTCACCATCCCCGCCGAGAATCCCTACAACTCCTGGATCCGCGTCGGTGCGATCGACTTCTTCCAGGACGGCCGCATCGCCTTCTCCACCTGGAGCGGCGACGTCTGGGTCGGTAAGTTCGCCGACGACAAGCTCAGCAAGATCACCTGGCGCCGCTACGCCACCGGCATCTTCCACGGCCTCGGCCTGAAGATCGTCAACGAGCAGATCTACGTCCTCGGCCGCGACCAGATCACCATCCTGCACGACTTCAACAAGGACGGCGAAGCCGACTTCTACCAGAACTTCAACAACGACGTCCAAGTCACCTCGAACTTCCACGAGTTCATGTTCGACCTGCAGACGGACTCGCAGGGCAACTTCTACTTCCTCAAGGGCGGACCCGTGAATCCGGGAGGCCGCGGCTGGGGTCCCCTCAGCGACCACCATGGTTGCATCTTCAAAGTCTCGGCCGACGGCCAGAAGTTCGAAGTCTACGCCACCGGCATCCGCGCCCCGAACGGCATGGGCGTCGGCCCCAACGGCGAAGTCTCCAACGGCGACAACCAGGGTACCTGGGTCCCCGTCGACTACATCCACTTCTCCAAGCCCGGCGAGTTCATCGAGGTCCCGGACCTCTCGCATCGCACCCCGGCGCCGACGAAGTATAGCCCGCACCTCTGCTGGGTCCCGTATGACGTCGACAACTCCAACGGCGGCCAGATCTGGGTGCCCGCCAACAAGGGCAAGTGGGGTCCCTTCGAAGGCCGCATGCTCTATCTCTCCTACGGCAAGTCCTCGCTCTTCGCGGTCCTCCAGGAACGCGTCGGCGACGTCGCCCAAGGCGGCGTGGTGAAGTTCCCGCTCAAGTTCGCCACCGGCCTGATGCGCGCCCGCTTCAATCCCGTCGACGGCCAGCTCTACGTCGCCGGCCTCAAGGGCTGGCAGACCAACGGCGTGAAGGACGGCGCCATCCAGCGCGTCCGCTACACCGGCAAGTCCGTCACGATGCCTGAGTCGCTGCACGTCTCCAAGAAGGGCATCACCGTCCGCTTCACCGGCGCGCTCGACAAGAAGTCGGCTTCCGACGCCCAGAACTGGTCCCTCGAGCAGTATAATTACCTCTACTCCGGCGCCTACGGCTCCGATACGTATAAGGTCAGCAAGCCCGAGGAGAAAGGTTCGGACCAGGTCCCGGTCAAGTCCGTCAAGCTCGCCGACGACGGCAAGTCCGTCTTCCTCGAAGTCGAAGGAATCGTCCCCGTGATGCAGATGCGCATCAAGATGAACGTGAAGGCCGTCGATGGTTCGCGCGTGCCCGACGACATCGCGCACACGATCAACGTGGTGCCCGAGAAGGAAGGCGAAGACTACCGCTCGTTCGCCAAGTAAGCTGAGGCGAATTCCTCATCGACGAAGGCCCGGTTCACGCCGGGCCTTCTTGTTGGGGGCTTGCCTGACGGCGGGAATGCCTCCCAATAGACGTGCTCCGCCGCCATGCGTCTCCGCCGTCTCTTCTGCCTGCTCGCCGCGACCCTCGCGACCGCCCTCTCCGCCCAGGACCTTCCGGGCCTGAAGGTGACTTTCACCGCTGCCGGCCAGACCGACGTCCGCACGGACCGCCTGCTCGCGCTCTACGTCCCCGCGGGTCAGGCGCCGACTCCCTTCCTCCCAGCCGGTCCGTTCGCTGCGAAGTGGGAAGGCGACCTGCAGTCGCCGATGCGCGGCACCTTCAAACTCGCGGTCGAGACTTCCGGCCAGTTCAAGCTCAGCCTCAACGGCCAGCCGCTGCTCGATGGTCCCGGCATCAAGACCGTGCAGCTCAACAAAGGCCCGAACCGTCTCGTGGCCGAGATCACCGGCGCGGCGAAGGGCGACACGTTCGCGCGCCTGAGCTGGGCGTCGAAAGATTTCCCGCTCGAACCCGTCCCGCCGACGATCCTCACGCACGCCGCCGACAAGGACCTCGACCTAGCCACCCAGCGCCGCGAAGGCCGCCTGCTCTTCGCGCAGATGAACTGCGCCGCCTGCCACGCCGACGCCGCGCGCCTTCCGGCGAAAGGATCGGGCATGCCGGAACACGGCCAGAACGCGCCCTTGCTCGCCGAGCTCGGCACGAAGTTCAAGGCGCCCTTCCTCGCCGACTGGATCCATGATCCGCACTCCATCCGTCCGCACTCCCTGATGCCCAAGGTGCTGACCGGCGCCGGCGCCGAGCAGCAGGCCGCCGACCTCGCCGCGATGCTCACCCAAGGCGCGAAAGCCAAGGAAGGCGCTGTCGACCTCAAGCTCGCGCCGCATGGCGGCGAGCTCTTCGCCAACCTCGGTTGCATCGCGTGCCACCAGCGTCCCGACGCCGAAGGCAAGGACGCCCATGACCGCGTGCCGCTCGGCCACGTGAACGACAAGTGGCACCCGGCCGCGCTGGTGGAATACCTGCAGGATCCGGCCAAGCATTATCCGGCGACACGCATGCCGCACTTCCGCCTCGAGGAGGAAGAAGCCACCCAACTCGCGGCCTATCTGCTCGCGAACTCCCGCATGATCAAACGTAAGATGATCGCCGGCGACGCCGCCCGCGGCGCCGCGCTCATCGTCAGCGCCGGCTGCCTCAACTGCCACGCCGGCATGCCGGCGACCACCCAGCCTCCGCTCGCGAAAGTCCTCGCCGCCGGTGACAAGGGCTGCCTCTCCCCTGACGCCGCCGCCCGCGCCACGGCACCGGACTTCGCGCTCACCGGATCACAGCGCACCGCGCTGAAGGCGTTCCTCGCGACCGACCTCGCCTCGCTCAAGCAGGACACCCCGGCCGAATACGCCGAGCGTCAGATCAAGAACCTCAACTGCGTCGCCTGCCACGCGCGCGACGGCGCCGTCAGCACGTGGACCAAGGTCGACGGCGAAGCCAAGAAGCTGCGCGATGCCCTGCCGGCCAAGGAACACGTCGAAGGCGAACCGGTGCATGACGCGCCCATCCCGCCCCTCACCTGGCTCGGCGAGAAACTCCGCCATGACTGGATGAGTAAGTTCGTCGCCGGTCAGATCGAATACAAACCGCGTCCGTGGCTCATCGCCCGCATGCCCGGCTTCGCCCATCACGCCGACTCCCTGGCGCTCGGCCTGAACCATCAGCACGGCCTGCCCCAGAAGGAAGCCGACGAACCGGCTGCCGACGCCGAGAAGATTGCCAATGGCCAAAAGCTCGTCGGGGCTGACGGCGGCTTCAACTGCATCACCTGCCACGCGGTCGGCGAACAAGAAGCCACCGCCGTCTTCGAAGCCCCGGCCATCAATTTCGCCGAATCCGCCGAGCGCCTGCGCAAGGGCTACTACCACCGCTGGGTGCTGGCCCCGACCCGTATCGACCCGGACACCAAGATGCCCAAGTATGCCGACCCCGAGGGCGTGACCCAGCTCAGCGAACCCTACGAGGGCAAGGGCCCGGATCAGTTCGAGGCCATCAGGCAGTATATTAAGTCGGTGAAGTAGGCCGAATCAGGACTAGGGCTAGGGCCAGGGCTGGGGCCAGGCTACGCCAACTGATACCTAAATAACTGATAATTAGGCTATTAGGAATCCATGGCTAGCCATCCCCCTCCCCAGCCCTAGCCCTAGCCCAAGCCTAGCCCAAGCCTAGCCCAAGCCTAGCCCAAGCCTAGCCCTGATGGGTCCTGATTACCGATATTCGGCTAGGCGATGCCTAGGAACAAACTCGACTCAGACGGCATCTCCTTATGCTCCGTCTCTACCCCAAGTCCATCTATGTCCCAACTACATCGTCGTACGTTCATCAAGAACTCCGCCCTGGCCGCCGCCGTGGCCGGTATCAGCGCCCAGACCTACGCCCAGTCCACGGGCGCCAACGGTGACCTCCGCGTCGCCGTCGTCGGCTTCCGCAGCCGCGGCCTGGAACACATCAAGGAGCTCAAGAAGATCAAGGGCGTCCGCATCGTCGCCCTCTGCGACGTCGACTCCAAGGTCGTCGCCAAGGGACTGAAGGACAACCCGGGAGCCAAGGGCTACACCGACATGCGAAAGATGCTCGAAGACAAGGACATCGACGCCGTCTCCATCGCCTCCCCGAATCACCAGCACTCCATCCAGGGCATCTGGTCGCTGCAGGCCGGCAAGCATCTCTACGTCGAGAAGCCCCTTTCGCATAACATCTTCGAAGGCCAGCAGCTCGTCGCCGCCTCGAACCACTTCTCCAAGCTCGTCGTCCAGGCCGGCACCCAGAGCCGCTCCGGCGTCGGTATCCGCGCCGCCATCAAGGACGTGCACGCCGGCAAGTACGGCAAGGTGAAGCTCGCCCGCGCGATCTGCTACAAGCGCCGCAAGTCCATCGGCCCGGCCCAGAAGAACGCCATCCCCTCCGAGATCGACTACGACCTCTGGCACGGCCCGGCCGACGTCCAGGAATCCGTCCGCGGCAACGAGTCCGACAAGGTCCAGCACGCCTCCAACCAGGGCCCGGTCCATTATGATTGGCACTGGTTCTGGAACTACGGCGGCGGCGACCTGTGCAATCAGGCGATTCACGAGATCGACATCGCCCGCTGGTTCCTGAACACCCACGAAGTCTCCGCCGAGACCGTCTCCGTCGGCGGCCGCTTCGGCTACGTCGACTGCGCCGAGACCCCGAACACC
Source organism: Verrucomicrobiota bacterium (assembly GCA_046052185.1). Classification (GTDB taxonomy): domain Bacteria; phylum Verrucomicrobiota; class Verrucomicrobiia; order Opitutales; family UBA953; genus UBA953. Next base: position 4,696 of record JBJOMV010000088.1, read on the forward strand.
TTCATCTCGATCCATAACTACGCCGACGCCCCGCTCATCACCGAAGTCTACGGCCTCACCTCCGACGGCCAGATCAACGGCCCGATGAACAAGTTCGGCAAGTTCTCCGAACTCAACAAGGGCCAGAAGTCGGCCAAGTCGCCCGAGATCGGCATCATCGTCGAGTGCGAGAACGCCACCATCGTCGTCCCGGACTACAACTCCGCCCAGGTCTACGACAAGGACGGCAAGTTCGTGAAGACCTACGGCAAGACCGTCGACCAGGTCGACCTCACCGGCGGCGCCTCCGGCCACCACGCCAACTGGGTCGCCGGCATCCGCAAGGGTTCCAACGAAGGCATCCACGCCCCGGTCCGCGAGTGCCACCTGTCCACCGCCCTCGTCCACTCCGCCAACATCTCCTTCCGCCTCGGCACGAAGAAGAGCGCCGGCGAGATCAAGGACGCGCTCAAGGCCAGCTCCGGCCTCGCCGAAGCCTTCGGTCGCATGGCCGAGCACCTCGGTCGTAACGGCGTGAACCTCGACGAATCCAAGGCCACCCTCGGCGCCCCGCTCACGCAGGACACCAAGACCGAACTGTTCACCGGCGCCAACGCCGAAGCCGCCAACCGCGACCTCGTCGCGAAGCGCGCCGGCCGCAAGGGCTTCGAGATCCCGACCACGTTCTAAGCTCCTCCGACGAAGCGGAGCGGTCGCCAGGCCGCTCCGCTTTTTCATCTCTAAACCAAATCACACCCAACATGAAAAAGACCCCGCAACTCCTGAGCCTCACGGCCGCCGCCCTCCTCCTCGTGGGCTGCGCCAACGACGCCCAGGCCCCGAAGGCCGCCGCCGGCGCGCCCAAGGCCAACCCGAACAAAGTCGAGATCTTCAACGGCAAGGACCTCACGGGCTTCAAGAAGCTCGGCGGCGACGCCACCTACGCCGTGAACGCCGAAGGCGCCCTCGTCGGCACGTCGACCCTCAACACGCCGAACACCTTCCTCGCCACCGAGAAGGACTACGCGAACTTCGTCCTGGAGTATGACTTCAAGAACGACCCGCGCCTGAACTCGGGCGTGCAGTTCCGCAGCCACTCCGAAGCCAAGGAAGTCCCCTACAAGGGCGGCGACGGCAAGCCCGCCAAGGTTCCGGTCGGCCGCGTCCACGGCTACCAGGCCGAGATCGACACCGATCCGAAGAACGTGAAGAAGCCCGACACCGAGGCCCGCATGTGGTCCGCCGGTCTCTACGAAGAAGGCCGTCGCGGCTGGATCTTCCCCGGTTTCGGCGGCGGCGACGCCCTCGCCTTCTCCAAGCAGGGCCGCGAGATCTCCAAGGTCGGCGAATGGAACCACGTGAAGGTGGAAGCCAACGGCAACCGCATCCGCACCTGGCTCAACGGCGTGCCGCGCGTCGACGTCCGTGACGACGGCTACCGCACCGGCTTCATCGCCTTCCAGGTCCACGGCATCGGCAAGGACGCCTCCAAGGCCGGCACCACCGTCCAGTGGCGCAACATCTCGCTCACGAAGATCCCGGACAACACGCTGACCGAGTCCGAGAAGGCCGACGGCTGGAAGCTCCTCTTCGACGGCCGCTCCAGCAAGGGCTGGCGCTCCGCCAAGGGCCCGGACTTCCCGAAGGCCGGCTGGTCCGTCGAGAAGGGCACGCTCCGCACCGCCAAGGGTGACGGCAAGGAATCCGCCAACGCCGGCGACATCATCACGATTGAACGCTTCAAGGAGTTCGAAGTCTCCGTCGACTTCAAGCTCACCAAGGGCGCCAACAGCGGCCTGAAGTACTTCGTGCAGCCGAACCTCAACCAGGGCGCCGGCTCGGCCTTCGGCCTGGAGTTCCAGATGCTCGACGACGCCGTCCACCCGGACGCCAAGCTCGGCCGCGATGGCAACCGCACCGTCTCCTCGCTCTACGACCTGAAGACGGCCTCCAAGGACAAGCGCGCCAACCGCATCGGCGACTGGAACAACGCCTACGTGATCGCCAAGGGCACCAAGGTCGAACACTGGCTCAACGGCCGCCTCGTCGTCTCCTATGACCGCGGCACCGAGGAGTTCCGCGCCCTCGTCGCGAAGTCGAAGTATGCCGATCATAAGTACGGCAAGAACTTCGGCGAGTGGGCCGACGGCCACATCCTCCTGCAGGAACACGGCGACGAAGTCTGGTTCCGCAACGTGAAGATCCGCGACCTCGCCCCGAAGCCGGCCGCCAAGCCCGCCGCCAAGGGCGGCAAGAAGGCCCCGGCCAAGCAGGCCGAGCCCGCCAAGAAGTAAGCCCTCCCCTGAGGTACTGACGAAGGCCGGACGACGCGAGTCGCCCGGCCTTTTCTTTGCCCGGGTGGCTGAGGCGTTGCATGCGGGGCCGCCGCGGCTAGAAAAGCCTCACCCCGAGCCATGCGCCCCACCCTGCTCCTCGCCGCCCTCTGCGCCACCTTCATCGGTCAGGCCACCGCTCTCGCCAAAGAAATAGACCCGTTGAACATCCTCTTCGTCATCGCCGACGACTGGGGTAACGGCCACGCCGGCGCCTACGGTTGCCCTTGGGTGAAGACCCCGAACTTCGACCGCCTCGCCAAGGAGGGCCTACTCTTCCTCAACGCCTACACGCCGACGGCGAAGTGCGCCCCGTCGCGCTCCAGCATCATGACCGGACGTCACCCGTGGCTCCTCGGCGCCGCCGCCAACCATACGCCGAGTTTCCCGCCGGAGATCGGCATCCTGCCCGAAGCCCTGACCAAAGCGGGCTACTTCTTCGCTTCGACGGGCAAGGTCTGGGGACCCGGAGAATCGCTGAAAGCCGACGGCTCGCCCCGGCCGATGACGGGCAAGGTCTACCAGAAGCGACGCCTCCAGCCTCCGGCCAAGGCGATCGCCCCCAACGACTACGCGGCCAACTTCGCCGACTTTCTGGAGGATAAGCCCAAGGGCCAGCGTTGGTTCTTCTGGCTGGGCTTCCAGGAGCCGCATCGCGCCTACGAAGAAGGCAGCCACACGCGCTTCGGCAAGCAGCCCGGCGACGTGGACCGCGTGCCGAAATACTGGCCCGACAACGCGACGGTCCGCGGCGACATGCTCGACTACGCGGTGGAGGTAGAACACCTCGACGCCCAGCTAGGCAAGGTACTCGCCCAGCTGGAAGCCCGCGGTGAACTGGACCGCACGCTGATCATCGTGACGTCCGACAACGGCATGCCCTTCCCTCGCGTGAAGGGCTCGACCTACGACAACGCCAACCACCTGCCCTTCGCCGTCCGTTGTCCCGGCATCCCTTCGTCAAGCCGCGGCCGCAAGGTCACGGAGTTCGTCAGCTTCGCCGACCTCGCGCCCACCTTCCTCGAGGCAGCCCTAATACCATGGGAGCAGTCCGGCCTGCCCCCGACGTCGGGCCGCAGCCTCTTCGATATCTTCCGATGGTCCGAGCCGCACCGCGATCCGCCGCCGATCGGCAGAGACTTCACGCTGATCGGCCGCGAACGCAACGACCTCGGTCGTCCCGGCGACGTCGGCTATCCGACCCGCGGCATCGTCAAAGAAGGGATGCTCTACCTCGAGAACATCGAGCCGTCCCGC
>JBJOMV010000089.1:0-8196 GCA_046052185.1 Verrucomicrobiota bacterium
GAAAGAGGTGTAAAGGGAGGGGGCCGTTCCGGGCGCCGCGGAACGGGGAGTCGCCCGTCGGGCGTTCCGTTCAGCGGGCTTAGAGCCCGATGATGGTAATAATCGCCGGAATGATGGCACGACCAGCAGCGGAGCGGAGGGAGGTCGAAGACTGGGCCAGGGATTCCATGACGAAGCCCCGACTTCAACATCCGAGGGATGGAGAGTCAAAGGCAAAGGAAGCCGGCCAAGGTCCGGCCTCGCCAAAAGGCCAATAAATGCCCATTAATCGACCCATGCGACGTCTTGCTGCGCTCCTCCTGCTGGCCGTCGGCACCCTGCCGGGCTTCGCCCAATGGCAGATCTTCGCGGAGAAACTCCCCGCGGCCGGAACCTGGTCCACCTACCGCATGGAGACGATCCGGGACGGTACGACGGCTTCGACCAGCGAACTGCGCTTCTCCGTCCGGCCCGGCCGGGAAGTCGATGGCCGCGCGCACGTGTGGTTCACCGTCGAGCCGGTGATGTGGCTAGGCTCCCGCGAACGGGCGCCGCTGCGCCTGCTCGTGAGCCCCGACATGGACCGCGCGGCCGCGAGCCGGCTGATCGAGAACTCCGCGGAGATCGTCTTCTCGAATCCGGTGAAGGGCGCCTACCACATGACGCGCGCGGACATCGCCTGGGTCTCCGACTGGGCGAAGCTGACCTACACGAGCGAACTCACGCCCGACGAACCCGCCAAGGAGGATGTCACCGCCGCCGGCCGTGGCTTCGCCTGCGAGCGTCTACGCATGCTTGCCTCGACCGTCACCGACCCGCCGATGGTCTCGAAACAAGTCTTGGAGTTTCGTGGCAAGGTCTGGCGCAGCGAAGAAGCCTCCTTCGGCGTCGTGCGCGCCGAGTGGGAAGAACGGACGACCAAGGGATCGAAGACGAAGACCGAGACCAAGCGGCTGACCCTGCTCGCGCAGGGCAAGGAAGCCCCGCCGACCGACCCCGTCGATCGCGGCAAGGACTTCTCGGTCTGGCGGCTGATCTTCGGCCGCTGAGCCCACCAAAGGACCAGCCCACCTGGGTTGAACCGGATGGGCTGGCGTTAAATGGTGGCCTGAGTCGGAATCGAACCAACGACACGACGCTCTTCAGGCGTCTGCTCTACCAACTGAGCTATCAGGCCAATTAACTGGACATTCAGAAGGACAAAGCCCCCCTCCCCTGTCAATCCGACAAGGAAGGGTGGCTTAAAAAGGCCTTCAGAAGCTGAATTTCCAAGCCGAGAGGCGGCGTTCCACCTCGGCGATGACTTCGGCTTCGCCGGCCTCGCCCTTGTCCGAGACGAAGGTCACGGAGAAGCGGACGAACGAACCGCAGTCATCCCACGGCACGGTGGAGATGAGGTGCTCGGTGATCATCCACTGCGAGAAGGCTTCGCCGGACTCGAAATTCACCGTACCGGACGGGCCGGTGGCGGATTTCGGGGCGGGCATGTAGAGGAAGAAACCGGCGCCGGGCTTGCGGACCTGGAAGCCGAGCTTGGCGAGGACGCCGACGAGCTTGTCCATGCGGCGGGAATACTTGGCGGCGATGGCCTTCGGGATGGAGACCTCGTCGAGACCGGCGGCGCCGGCCTTCTGGATGCCGAGGAACTGGCCGGAGTCGGAGTTATCCTTCACGTCACCGTAGGCGCGGACGAGCAGCGAGTTGCCGGCGACGAAGCCGATGCGCCAGCCGGTCATGTTGTGGCTCTTGGAGAGCGAGTGGAGTTCGAGGGCGACATCCTTCGCGCCCGGGACCTGCAGGATCGAGACCTGCTCGGTACCGAAGTGGAGCGAGCCGTAGGCGGCGTCCTGGATGACGACCAGGTTGTGCTGCTTGGCGAAAGCGACGACTTCTTGGTAGAACTTGAGGGTCGCGCAGGCGCCGGTCGGGTTGTTCGGATAGTTGATCACGAGCACCTTGGCCTTGGCCAGGATGTCGGCGGGGACGGACTTCAGGTCTGGCAGAAAGTTGTTCTCGGCGGTCAGCTTGAGGTTGTGGACGAGGCCGCCGTAGTACTTGGCGTGCGTGCCGAACACCGGGTAGCCCGGGACGGTCATGAGCACGTAGTCGCCGGGGTTGATGAGGCAGGCCGGGAGGATCGAAAGCGCGGCCTTGGAGCCGATCGAGTGGAGGACTTCGGTGTCGGCGTCGACGGTCACGCCGAAGAGGTTCTTCATGTAGCGGGCGGCGGCCTGCTTGAAGTCCGCGCCGCCGTTGTCGGCGTAGCCGCGGTTCTCGGGCTTGGCGGCTTCGGTCTGCAGCGCCTTCACCACCATCGGGAAGGCCATCTCGTCGGGCTCGCCGACGCCGAGGTCGATCAGGGCGACGTCGGGCTTCGCCTTCTTGGCGGCGGCCTTGGCGCGCTTGATCTTCTCGAACTTATAGATCGCGGTCGACTTGCCGTAATTGACGCCGCCGATGCGTTCGGCGAAGAGCTGCTGGATGTAGGAGTCAGACATGGTGATAAGGCCCTAAAAAGAGGGGGAAGACGGCCGATGGCAAGCGGACTCCTCCCCCGGCCTTGCCATAAGCGACTGGGCCGAGAAAATGGCACCATGGAACCCAGCCTCGAGGACCTCGCCCGTGAACGCCGCGAAAGGTGCAGCCCGGGATTTCCCTGGCGGCTCATCGGCCTCATCGCCCTCTGCCTGAGCGTCGGCGGCCTGGGCTCCGCCGCCACGATGCCCGAGATCAAGGGCTGGTATGCCGGCCTCGCGAAGCCCTCCTTCAATCCCCCCAACTGGATCTTCGGTCCGGTCTGGTCGACGCTCTATGTCCTGATGGGCGCCGCGGCGGCCACCGCATGGGAAGACCGCCGGGCCCGACGCACGTTCTTCATCATCCTGCTCGTGAATTCCCTCTGGTCGCTGCTGTTCTTCGGACTGCATCGTCCGGACCTGGCGCTGATCGACATCCTCGGCTACCTCGTCCTGCTCGTCATCTGGATTCGCCAGCTCTGGCCGCAGCACCGCGTGACGGCCCTGCTCCAGCTTCCCCACCTGCTCTGGGTCAGCTTCGCCACCGTGCTCAACGCGAGCATCTGGTGGCTGAACAAATAAGAAGGCCCCGGAACCCGGGGCCTTCGTGAGCGTCTGGCGGACGCGTCAGTCGGCGAGCTTCGTCCAGCGGGCGTTGCCCTTCGAGGACTTCACCGCGGCTTCGATGAAAGCCATGCCGGTGACGCCGTCGTCGATCGAGGGGAAGTCGTAACCTTCCTTCGGGGCCTTGCGGCCTTCGAGACGGTCGGTGATGGCTTCGGCGGCGGCGCGATAGATGTTCGCGAAGGCTTCGATGAAGGCTTCCGGGTGGCCGAACGGCGTGCGGGTGTACTTCTTGCAGGCGGCGCCGTTGTAGGAATTGCCGCGACGGTGCACCTGACGGGGCTGGTCGAGATACTTCACGATCAGCTCGTTCGGGTGCTCCTGGTGCCACTCGAGGGAAGCCAGCGTGCCGTAGACGCGGATGTTGAGGTTGTTCTCGTCGCCGGTGGAGATCTGGGAGGCGTGCAGGACGCCCTTCGCGCCGCCCTTGTAGCGGACGAGCATGTTGGCGTCGTCGTCGAGCAGGCGGCCGGGGATGTAGGTGCTGAGGTCGGCGGCGATCTCCTTGATCTCGAGGCCGGTGATGTACTGCACCAGGTTCTCGGCGTGCGTGCCGATGTCGCCCACGCAGTTCGAGACGCCGGAGCAGTTCGGGTCCATGCGCCAGTTGGCGATCTTCTGGATCTTGCCGGCCTGCAGGGCGCCGATGGCGTAACCCTGCGGGTATTCGACGAGGACCTTGTTGATCTTGCCGAGCTTGCCGGCGGCCACGAAGTCACGGGCTTCCTTGACCATCGGGTAGCCGGTGTAGTTATGCAGCAGGGCGAAGACCAGGCCGCTCTTCTTGACGATGGCGCGGAGCTTCTTGCCTTCGGCGAGGGAGAACGCGAGAGGCTTCTCGCAGATCACGTGGATGCCGGCCTCGAGGAAGGCCTTGGCCACGGGGTAGTGCAGGTCATTGCGCGCGACGATCGACACGAAGTCGATCCGGTCGCCGAGCGGGCGCTTCGCCTCGGCCTTGGCCATCTCGGCGTACGAAGCGTACACGCGGGACGGGTCGAGGCAGAGGTCCTGGCCGGAGAGGCGGGACTTCTCGGGATCCGAGGAGAACGCGCCGGCGACGAGCTCGATCTTGCCGTCGAGGGCCGCGGCCATGCGGTGGACGCCGCCGATGAAGGCGCCGCGGCCGCCGCCGACCATGCCCATGCGGAGTTTGCGATTCAGGGATGCCATAGGTGTGCGGATCAGAGGGAGACGGGCTTGCCGGTCTTCGCCGAGGCGTAGATGGCGTCGATGACCTGCATCAGGCGGTAGGCCTGCTCAGGCGTGTTCAGGGGCTTCGCGCGGCCCTCGATGGCCTCGATGAAGTTCGCGGCGGAAGCGATGCGGCCCATGTCCTCGCACGCGGGCGTGACGATGGAGCGGTTCACGCTGTTGCCGTTTTCCTGGACGTAGAGTTCGCAGGTGTCGATCGCGGTGTTGTCGAGGCCGTCGATGCCGAAGAGGCGCTCGACCTTGCCGCCGGCCTTGGTGCCCTGGAAGACGACGGAGACTTCCTCGCGCTTGATCATCTCGGCCCAGGAGACCTGCAGGGTCAGCACCTGGCCGGTCTTGAACGTGACGAAGCCGTGCGCGGCGTTCTCGACGTCGGTGACGCCGCCGACGCGGTCCGGGATGCCCCACGGGCCCTTGAAGGACTTGTCCTCGATGAAGTCGTTGAAGGTCTGGCCGAGGACGTGCGCCGGCTCGGGGTAACCCATGAAATACATCGCGAGGTCGACCATGTGCAGCAGGTCGATGAGCGGGCCGCCGCCGGAGAGCTCCTTGGTGGTGAACCAGCCGCCGAAGCCCGGGATGCCGGTGCGACGGATCCACTTCGCCTGGGCGGAGTTGACCTTGCCGACCTGCCCCTGCTCGACGTACTTCATCATCGCCTGCGACTCCGGGCGCGCGCGGTTGTTGAAGTTGAACATCACGTGCTTACCGGACTTCTTGGCAGCGGCGATGATGTCCTGGACTTCCGGGGCGCTCAGCGCCGGCGGCTTCTCGCAGAACACGTGCTTTCCGGCGTTGAGGCACTGGATGGCGAGCGAAGCGTGGAACTTGTTCGGGACGATGACGCTGACGGCGTCGAGCTCCTTGTGGGCCGCGAGCATGGCGTCCACGGACTCGTAAGCATTAGCAATGCCCCACTTGGTGGCGGCCTTCTGGGCGGCGCCCGGCGCGGGATCCGCGACGGCGATGATTTCCGCGCCCGCCTGCTTGAAGCCGGCGGCGTGGTACTGGAGCATGCCCCCTGCTCCGATGACGCCTACTTTGGTTGCCATGATTGTGTTGGTCTGAGGAGTGATTACTTGCCCTGGGCGGACTTGTCGAAGGCGGCGTCGAACGCGACCTTGTTGGTCGGGAAGGCGAGCTTCTTGACGTAGGCGGCGGACTCGGCGGCGCCGAAGAAGCGGTCCATGCGGCCGTCTTCCCACTCGACGGAAAGCGGGCCGGCGTAACCGACGTCATTGAGGGCGACGATGACGTCCTCGAACTTGATGTCGCCGCGACCGACGGAGCGGAAATCCCAGGCGCGACGCGGGTCGCAGAAATCGGTGTGGCCGCCGAACACGCCGACGGAGCCGTCGCCATGGCCCCACCAGACGTCCTTCATGTGGGCGTGGTGGATCTGTTTGCCGAAGGTGCGGATGAACTTCACGTAATCGACGCCCTGGTAGCCGAGGTGGCTGGGGTCGTAGTTGAAGCCGAAGCGCTTGTGGTTGCCGACGGCGTCGAGCGCGCGCTGGGCGGAGGCGATGTCGAAGGCGATCTCGGTCGGATGCACTTCGAGGCCGAAGTAGACGTCGTTCTGCTCGAAGGCCTCGAGGATGGGCTTCCAGCGCTTGGCGAAGTCATCATAGCCCTTCTGCAGGTAGGCCTGGTTGGTGGGCGGGAAGGCGTAGAGCGCGTGCCAGATCGAGGAGCCGGTGAAACCGTTGACGACGGTCTTGCCGGAGCCCTTCGGCTTGCCGGCCATGTACGCCTTGCCGGCGTCGAAGAACTTACGGGCGGCCTGGGCGGTCAGGGCCATCTCGGCGCACGCGCGCTGGCGGACGCCTTCCGGATTACCGTCGCCCCAGACGTGGGCGGGCAGGATGCACTGGTGGCGTTCGTCGATGTTGTCGCAGGTGGCCTGGCCGACGAGGTGGGAGGAAATCGCCCAGCAGCCGAGGTCGTGCTTCTTCAGGAGCTCCCAGACGGACTCGACGTAGCCCTTCTCGTTGACGGCGCGGACGACGTCGAAGTGGTCGCCCCAGCAGGCGAGCTCGACGCCTTCGTAGCCCATGGCTTTGACCTTAGGCAGGAGGTCGGCGATCTTGAGGTCGGCCCACTGGCCGGTGAAGAGGGTAACAGGGCGCTGTGACATGGTGATTGGGGGTGAGCCCCCAATGTCAGCCCATCAGCCCACACTGTTCAAGTGGGCAATGCTCACAGGCCAGAATTTATGCCTTTCGCGACAGCGATTGGCCCAGTTCGGCCTCCAGCTTGTCGTAGGCCGCCCGGAGGGCCGGGTTCGGCTGGACGACACCTGGGGCCGGGGCGCAGAAAACGGGCTCCAGGTCGGCCATCTTGGCCCCGCAAGCTCCCTCGGCGGCGCGGAGTGCGGCGCCCAAGGCGGCGGAATCGGACACGGCCAGACGCAAGACGGGGGCGCCGAAGACGTCGGCGAAGATCTTGGCGACGGAAGGATTCTCGGAGGCGCCGCCCGTGAGAAGGAGCTGCGTGGTCGGAGTGCCGACCCAGCGGCTATGGTAGCGGAGGCTGAGGGCCTGACCTTCGACGGCGGCGCGTGGCAAGGTGGCCTGGGTGGCGGCGACGCCGAGGGCGATGCGGCCGGCCGGACGGCGAGGCGTGATCTCGGGCTCCTCCATCGGGAGCACGGCGGCGACGGCGGCGGGCGCGGCGTCGACGGCGGCGGAGAAGGCCGGCCAGTCGGCGTGACCGCATTCGCGACGGATGGCTTCGCGGGCGAGCGAGCCGTTGCGGACGCAGACGAGGCTCATGCTGCCGCCCATCGGATTACCGAAAGCGTGGCCGAGGCCGGCGGAGTCGGTGCGGATGCCTTCGATCGCGGCGAAGAGCGTGTCGCTCGTGCCGAGGCTGATGACGACCTTGCCGGGCTTGGAGGCGCCCATGCCGACGAGGCTGGAAGGATTGTCGCCGGTACCGATGACGACCTGGCACTTCGGCGAGAAGCCGTGGCGGGCGACGAAGTAAGCGGAGACGCCACCGGCCACGGTCGAACCGGGACGGACGGGCGGAAGCTTGGCGGCGAGATCGGGAGCGGTCGCGGCGAGCGCGGCGGGAGCCCAGTCACCCTTACGGATATCCATCAGGTTCATGCCCGCGCCGTCACCGGTATCGATCGCGGCATCCTTGCCGGCGAGTACCGAAGCGAAGAACGAAGAGACGAGATGGACGCGCTTGGTCCTGGCCCAAGCGGCGGGGTCGAGCTTGGCGAAACGACGGATCTGCGGACCCGTGAAGCGCATCGTGGCGACGGAGCCGGTCAGGTCGCAGACGGCCTGGTCACCGCCGAGGGCGGCGGCGATCTCGGCGCATTCGGCGCCGGTGGACGAATCCATCCAGATCGGCGAAGAGCGACGGGAAAGGACCGGGGCGATCTTCGCGGAGAGCGACGTGGCGCGATTGCCATCGGCGAGCGCGGCCTCGTAGCCGGCGGCGAGATAGACGCTGCCGTGCTGCTGACCGGACACGGAGACCGCGTCGACCTGGGAGAGGTCGGTCAGCTTGGCGAGGCGGTCGAGCGCGAGCTCAAGGCCGTCGAGCCAGAGGAGCGGATCGGCGTGCACTTCGCCGCCCTGCCCTCCGCGGAGGAATCCTTCCGGATGTCCGCGGTCAGGGAAGTCGGCGCCGAACGCCGCGCGGGCGCGGGCGACCGTCGTGCCTTTCACCGTGTCCAGCACGAGCGCCGTCGCGCTCTGCGTGGACAGGTCCAGACCCAGGACGATCGCCATGGCCTTAGCGGATGTACTCGTTGATCAGGTTCTCGAGCATCTCCTGGCGGCCGGACGCGAGCGTCGGCGCCTTGATGCCCTGGGCGTAGGCGTCGAGCTGGGCGAGGGTGACC
>JBJOMV010000090.1:0-8059 GCA_046052185.1 Verrucomicrobiota bacterium
GGACGTTCGAGACGGCGAAGTCGAACGAGACGATGGTGTGCACGGAGAGCACGAGCGGGGTCGAGAGGCCGGCGAGCAGCAGGTAGGCCATCTCGAAGTTGGACCACTGGCGGTTGCCGCCGCGCCAGCCCATGGCGAGGACGCTGTAGAAGGCCTTGCGCCACCAGGTGGTCGCGCGGTCGCGGATCGTGCCGAGGTCCGGGATCATGCCCATGTACCAGAACAGCGTCGAGACGGTGAAGTAGGTCGAGACCGCGAAGACGTCCCACTCGAGCGGGGAACGGAACTGCGGCCAGATGCCGTTCTGGTTAGGCAGCGGGAAGAGCCACCAGCCGAACCAGACGCGACCGACGTGGAAGAGCGGGAACAGGCCGGCGCAGCAGACCGCGAAGATGGTCATGGCCTCGGCGGCGCGGTTGATGGACGTGCGCCACTTCTGGCGGAGGAGGCAGAGGATCGCCGAGATCAGCGTGCCGGCGTGGCCGATGCCGACCCAGAACACGAAGTTGACGATGGCCCAACCCCAGCCCACGGGCGAACGGAGGCCCCAGGTGCCGGTGCCGGTCGAGACGAGGTAGCCGAGGCCGATGAACGTGAACGACGCGACGAAGAGCGCGACGCCGAACATGACCTTCCACCAGAGCGGAGTGTCTTCCTCGACGATCGTGCAGACCTTGTCGGTGATCCAGTGGAAGCCGCGGTTGTTGAGGATCAGCGGCGAGCGCGGAAGCTCGGCTGGGCGAACCTTATCGAGGATCGCGGGGCGCTCCGAGGAGCTGTCGTGGGCGTGAGCCATGGGACGAAGGGTCGTTTAAGGATTATTTGGCGTGAGGCTTCGCGCCGTGGGCGTCGCCGTGGGCGGCGCCATGGGCGGGAGCGGCGTGCGCGTCGCCGTGCGGGGCGCCGTGCGCTTCGCGGCCGGCCATCTCGACGCGGGAGAGCGGCACGAGGTTGGCGCCCGGCATGCGGAGGTTGAGGTTGCGCAGCTTGGCCTGATAGGTCGTGCGCGGACGGGTGTTGAGGTAGGTCAGCGCGCCGTAGGTGCGGGTCGAAGCCTTGGCCTTGGCGACGCGGGTCTTGGGGTCGGTGATGTCGCCGAACTCGATCGCGCCGGCCGGGCAGGCCTGCTGGCAGGCGACCTTGATGGCGCCGTCGCGGACGTTGATGTCGGCCGAATTGCGGGCGCGGACCTTGGCCTGGATCTTGGCTTCCTGGATGCGCTGGACGCAGTAGGTGCACTTCTCCATGACGCCGCGCATGCGCACGGAGACGTCGGGATTCTTCTGGAGCTGCGGGAGGTCGGCCGGATCCTTGACGGTCTTCTCAGGTCCGAGGGGACCTTCGTAGTAGTGGCCGTCGACGCGCTTGTTGAAGTCGAGGAAGTTGAAGCGGCGGACCTTGTACGGGCAGTTGTTCGCGCAGTAGCGGGTGCCGATGCAACGGTTGTAGGCCATCGTGTTGAGGCCTTGGTCGTCGTGGACGGTGGCGTTGGCGGGGCAGACGGTCTCGCACGGGGCGGTCTCGCAATGCATGCACGCGACGCCCATGAAGGTGACCTGCGGGTCCTCGGGGATCGCGTTGCCGGCGGCGGCGCGGCCGTCGAAGAAGTAGCGATCCAGGCGGATCCAGTGCATATTGCGGCCCTTGAGCACCTGCTCGCGGCCGACGACGGGGATGTTGTTCTCGGACTGGCACGCGGTCACGCAGGCGTTGCAGCCGGTGCACGTGTTGAGGTCGATCGACATGCCCCACTGCTGGAGCGCGGGGAACTTGTCCTCGTGGCCCTGCCAGACGGCGACGTTCGGGGCGACGGTGTGGTTCGGGTGCTCGTAGGCGGAATTGCCGCGCGGGGTGGTGATCGCCTTCTGGGCGGGCGACATGTTGCCGTCCTTGCCGTAGACGGCCGGAGCGTGGCCATCGATGCCGAGCTTGGCGAAATTCTCGTTCTTCTTCAGGTCTTCGACGTTGCCTTCGCGGATGATGTCGCGGCCTTCCATCGACCAATGGTCCTGCATGTTGCAGACGGCGACGGTAGCGTCGGAGAGCGTGAACTTGGCGCCGGTGCGGACGGCGGGTTCGGCGGCGGCGACGAGCGGGTAGGCGTTGAAACCGTTGCCCGTGACGCGACCGGCGAGGCGTTCGTCGACGCGCGTGGCGACGCGGCCGGCGACGCGGCGACCGAAGCCGAGCTGGAGACCGACGGTGTGGTCGGCCATGCCGGGCATGATGAAGACCGGGCCGGTGACGGACTTGCCGCCCACGGTGACGGTGGCGACGCGGCAGATCAGGCGGCCGTCGACGAGCTGGTTGATGTTACGGTTCAGCGCGCCGATCTTGTTGATGACCATCGCCTCGGGCTCGATGGCGAGCTTCGCGGCGAACTTCGGGCTGACGAGGATGACGTTCTCCCAGACGGTCTTGGTCATGGGATCCGGAGCCTCGGCGAGCCAGCCGTTGTTGGCCAGGAGGCCGTCACCAGCATGGACGCTGGGGAGGAGACGGACTTCGAGGGAATCGAAGGAGAGGGCCGGCGCGGCGTAGGCCTTGAGCGCGGCGACGCCGACGGGCTGGAGCTGGGCCGCGGCGAAGGCGGTGCCGGCGAGGACGCCCTCGGCGAGCCAGGCGGCGAAGGCTTCGTCGGAAGCGTTCTTCGAGAGCGAGTTGAAGGTCTCGCGGACGAGCGCGTGCGCATCCTTGTCGGAACCGGCGAAGGGCGCGAGGACGTCGAGTTCGGTGACCGTCGCGAAGAGCGGATCGATCATCGGCTGCACCGGCACGTAGGTACCGTCGAGCGTGCGGCCGTCGGACCAGCTCTCGAGGTAGTGCGAGGCGGCGAGGAAGGTGCCCGCGGCGGCCTTCACGGCGGCCGAGGTCTCATCGAAGGACGGGCCGTGGTAACCGAGGCGGACGACCTTCTTGGCGGCCTGGATGGCGGCGGCGAAGTTCACGTCGGCCGGCGCGTCGTAGACGGGGTTGCCACCGAGGATGACGAGGGTCTTGGCGGGCTGGGCGACAAGCGCGGAGATCGTCAGGGAAGCAGGCGCCGGAGCGGCGACATACTTGACGGCGGCGGCGAGGGCCTGGTTGGCGAGGAAGACGGCGCGATGCGCGTCGGCGGAGAGATGGTCGCCGGCGACGATGAGGGCTTCGCCCTTGGCGGCCTTGACGAGGTCGGCCACGCATTCGGTGACCCACTTGGCGTCGACGTTGATGCCCGAGACCTTGCCCTTGAGGGCGGCGGCGTCGGCGGAACCCTTCTGCGCGAGGACTTCGGCGGCGAAGAGGATCGCGAGGCCGGAGATGTGCGAAGAAGAGGCGCGGAGACGGTGGTCGGCGGCGGCGCCGGTGAGCGAGAAGACGGATTCGACGACGTAGAGGCGCGTCATCTTCTCGGCTTCGGCGGCCGTGTCGGCGCGGCGGGCGGACGAGTAGGCGCGGGTGTCTTCGACGGTTGCGTCATGGGCGCCGAGGAAGTCGCGGTCGAGGCTCAGCACGCGGCGGGCCTTGGCGTAATCGGGGAGCGCGCGGGCGCCGAGGACGGCGTCGGCGCGGCTCTGCGCGACCGGGGTGTACTCGACCCAGCGGGCCTGCGGATAGGCGGCCTTGAGCGCGGCGACGAGGCGGGCGCGCGTGGGCGAAGTGGACGGGCGGGCGAGGAAGGCGAGGCCGGCGCCGGCGTCAGCCTTGGCGTCGGCGGCGAGACCGCGGAGGAAAGCGCGGGCGGCGGCGACGGAGAGCACGGAACCGTCGGCGGCGAGGGAAGCCTGCGCGCGGTCCGGATCGTACATGTCGAGCACGCTGGCCTGGGCGAACTTCGAAGAAGCGCCGCCGTTGGCGCGGTGGCTCGGGTTGCCTTCGATCTTGGTCGGGCGGTGCTGGTGCGTCTCGACGAGGATCGGCTGGTTGGCGTACTCGCCGGGGAAGGACGAAGCGTAATACGTGGCGACGCCGGGGATGGTGTTCTCCGGCTGCTTGGCGTAAGGGAGCGTGTGGTTGCGGGGCTCGCGGCAGCCGGCGAGGCCGAGGCCGGCGAGGCCGAACGAAGCGCCCATGAGCATCAGGAACTCGCGGCGTTCGACGGAGGAGATGGCGGAGGCGCCGTCGAGGAACTCGCGCTCGGCGCGGGTGCGGAACTCGGGCGACTTGTTGCGCTCGTCGAGGCTGCGCCAGTACGAGGGACCGGTCGGCTCGCCGGCCTGGGCCGCGGGGTGTTCAAAGACTTTCTTGCTCATCGGAAAAGGCGTGGGGGATTAGCGGTGGCAGCCCGAGCAGCTCTGGGGCGGATTGACCTTCCAGTCGTGCACGAACTTCGTGCCGTCGGCGGTCTGCTGGGCGGGAGAAGCGGCCTTGTAGGCGAGGTCGGTGACCTTGTCGACGGGGCGCAGGACCTGCTCGGGATTGCGGTGGCAATCAAGGCAGAAGGACATGTTGAGGGACTTCTGCTGGCCGACGACGACCTGCTGGTCGATGCGGCCGTGGCACTCGACGCAGCTGACGCCGCGGTTCACGTGCACGGCGTGGTTGAAGTACACGTAGTCAGGCACCTTGTGCACCTTGACCCAGCGGATCGCTTCGCCCGTCTCCATGCTCTTCTTGACGAGCGCCAGCGCGGGGCTGTCGGTCTTCACCTGGCTGTGACAGTTCCAACAGGTGTTGGTCGTCGGCACGTTCGAGTGGCCCGACTTGTCCACGTAGTTGTGGCAATAGCGGCAATCGAGACCGAGGACCGAATCAGGACCGGCGTGGAAGGAGTGGTCGAAGGCGACGGGCTGATCCGGCGTGTATCCGACGTTCAGATACTTGTTGGTGGCGTACTCGTTGACCGCGGCGGCCACGACGACCCCGGTGACCAGGAGGCAGACGAGGACCTGGAACGGGGCGGCGTTGATCGCCCGGGAGAAGAAGTTACCGCGGGGGGCTGGGCGGTTGAGGAATTCGAGGAGCTTGCGCATCGCGTTCAGACGAAGGGATTGGCGGGTTTTTTGACCGAAGAAGCACGAAAGGCGGAACCCCTTCGCAATCCAAATTTGAGGGGTTTTAGTCGCTTTTCTATGGTTCACTGTGGATAGCGGCTATAGAAAGCTGTGAATGGGATGTGATTAGGTAAATTAAATCGCTAAACACCAAGTATTTACATAATTTAGAATCATTCTAAACCCCTAAACCCTGCCCTACCCCCTAGATGCTCGCTTCCAAACTATTAGGCCGGCCAACGGAAACCCCCAGAGGGGCTTATCCGTTGGCCGGCCTAGGTTCGAAGTGACTCCGAATCAGCGAGTCAGGGACTTCGCGGCGCTCTGGACGAGCTCCACGAAGCTCTTGGCCTCAAGGGAGGCTCCGCCGATCAGGCCGCCGTCGATGTCGTGCTCGGCGAGGAGCGCGTCAGCGTTGTCGGGCTTCATCGATCCTCCGTAGAGGATGCGGACGCGGGCCGCGGTCTCGGCGCCGAACTGGGTGACGAGCAGCGAGCGGATGAAAGCGTGGACTTCCTGGGCCATGGCCGGGGTGGCGGTCTTGCCGGTGCCGATCGCCCAGACGGGCTCGTAGGCGATGATGACCTGTTCGGCCTTGCCCGCGGGCACGCCGGCGAGACCGAGTTCGACCTGACGCTTCACCACGTCGTTCGTGGTGCCGGCTTCGCGCTCGGAGAGCAGCTCGCCGACGCAGAGGATGGGCTTGAGGGACGCGGCCAGGGCGGCGTTGACCTTGCGGTTGATGAAGGCGTCGTCTTCGCCGAAGAGGCTGCGGCGCTCGCTGTGGCCGAGGATCACGTAGCCGACATGGAGATCGCGGAGCATCGCGGCCGAGATTTCGCCGGTGAAGGCGCCGTTGGCCTTGTCGTGCATGTTCTGGGCGCCCACGGCGAGGTGGGTGCCTTCGGCGGCGGCGCTCACCGCGGAGAGCGCGGTGAAGGGCGGGCAGAGGACCACCTGGACGGCGGACTCGATGCCGACGGCGGCGGCGATGGCCTTGACGAGTTCGGTGCCTTCGGTGGCCGTCTTGTTCATCTTCCAGTTACCGGCGATGAGAGGAGTGCGTTTGGACATGGGAGTGGTTTCGGATGAGTGTTTGCAGGGTTCCGGGGCGGTTCAGGCCGAGAGGGCCGCGACGCCGGGGAGAATCTTGCCTTCGAGGTACTCGAGGGAAGCGCCGCCGCCGGTCGAGCAATGCGAGACCTTGGTGTCGACGCCGAACTTCTTGGCCGCCGTGGCGGTGTCGCCGCCGCCGACGATGGTGATCGCGCCGCGGTCCGTGGCCTTGGCCACCGCCGCCGCCATGGCCTTGGAGCCGACGGCGAACTTCTCGAATTCGAAGACGCCGCACGGGCCGTTCCAGACCACCGTGCCGGCGCGGCCGATGGCGGCTTCGTACAGCTTGATGGACTCAGGACCGCAATCCATGCCCTCCCAGCCGGCCGGGATGCCGGACTGCATGGTGGCGGGCTGGGTGTTGGAATCAGGCGAGAACTTGTCGCCGCAGACGAAGTCGACCGGGAGGGTGACCTTCACGCCGCGGGCCTTGGCCTTGTCGAGCAGCTCCTGGACGATCTTGGCGCCTTCGGCGTCGTAGAGGGAGTTGCCGATTTCCATGCCGTCGCAGACCTTGCGGAACGTATAAGCCATGCCGCCGCCGATGATGATCTCGTCGGCCTTCTCGATGAGGTTGCGGATGAGGGGGATCTTGTCGGCGATCTTGGCGCCGCCGAGGATGGCGAGGAGCGGGCGCTTCGGGTTGTTCAGGACGGTATCGAAGGCCTTGAGCTCGGCTTCGAGGAGGTAACCGGCGGCCTTGCGGGGCAGGTTGACGCCGACCATCGAGGAGTGGGCGCGGTGGGCGGTACCGAAGGCGTCGTTCACGTAGACGTCGCCCAGACGCGAGAGAGAGGCCCTGAATTCGGCCACTTTAGCAGGGTCGGCCTTCTGGCTGGTGCCGTCCTCGAGCTTCACTTTGCCCTCTTCTTCGATGTGGAAACGGAGGTTTTCGAGGAGCAGGATCTCACCCGGCTGGAGGGCCTTGGCGGCGGCTTCGGCCTCGGCGCCCACGCAGGCGGCGACGAACTTCACCGGCTTGCCGAGGAGCTTCTCGAGTTCGGCGGCCACGGGGCGGAGGGAGAACTTCTCGACGACCTTGCCGTCCGGACGGCCGAGGTGGGACATCAGCACCAGGGAGGCGCCGCCTTCGAGCAGGAACTTGATCGTCGGCAGGGCCGCGGCGATACGCTGGGTATTCGTGATGGCGCCGGTCTTCTTGTCCTGGGGGACGTTGAAGTCGACACGGACGAGGACACGCTGGCCCTTGACGGAGCCGAGTTCGCGGAGGGTAGGAGCAGGCATGGTGGTGAAAGGCTGCAGAGAAAGGCGTAAGGCGAGGGGTGGGAAGAACAAACCGCCCAAGGCCTCGCAAACCCTCATCAGCACCCTCCCGCTCCCCGCCGGGAGCCCAAAACAAGACAGGCGGCCCGGATGGGCCGCCTGGCGCGGAGGAATCTAAGCCGGGCTTAGAGCTTGGCCGTGACCTTGCCCAGGAGCTCGACGACGCGGTTGGAGTAGCCCCACTCGTTGTCGTACCAGCTGATGAGCTTGAAGAAGTTCTTGTTCAGCTCGATCGAGGAGCCGGCGTCGAAGATCGACGAGCTCTTGTCGTGGATGAAGTCGGAGGAAACCACTTCTTCGTCGGTGTAGGCCAGGATGCCCTTCATGTAGGTCTCGGACGCCTTCTTGAGGGCGGCCTTGATCTCGGCGAGGGAGGTGTCCTTGGTGGTCTTGACGGTCAGGTCGACGACCGAGACGGTCGGGGTCGGCACGCGGAAGGCCATGCCGGTCAGCTTACCCTTCACTTCCGGGAGGACGAGGGCGACGGCGCGGGCGGCGCCGGTGGCGGACGGGATGATGTTGATCGCGGCGGAACGGCCACCCTTCCAGTCCTTCTTGGACGGACCGTCGACGGTCTTCTGGGTGGCGGTGTAGGCGTGGACGGTGGTCATCAGGCCTTCGGCGACGCCGAAACCTTCCTTCAGCAGCACGTGGACGAGCGGCGCGAGGCAGTTCGTGGTGCAGGA
>JBJOMV010000091.1:0-7933 GCA_046052185.1 Verrucomicrobiota bacterium
TGTCCCAAAACCTGACCAAGGTCGGCATCGTCGGCGCCTCCGGGTATACCGGGGAGGAGCTCGTCCGCGTCCTGGCCCGCCACCCGCGGGTCAGGCTCGCCGCCGTCTGCTCGCGCACCTTGGCCGGGAAGTCCGTGGCCGACGAGATCCCGCGTCTCCGGGGCGTCGTTGACCCGGCGCTGGTCTTCTCCGCCTCCTCGCCCGAGGAATGCGCGAAGTCCGACGTGGACGTCTGGTTCCTGGCGCTCCCTCACGGCGTCGCCGCCGAATACGCCGCGCCGCTCGTCGCCGCCGGCAAGCGGGTGCTGGACCTGTCCGCCGACTTCCGGCTCCGCGACCTCGCGCTCTACAAGAAGTATTACGGCCATGACCATCCCGCGCCGGCGCTCGCCGCGCAGGCCCGTTACGTCATCCCGGAACTCCAGACGGACGATGCGTGGAAGTCCGCGAAGCTCATCGCCTGCCCGGGCTGCTACCCGACCAGCATCCAGGTGCCGCTCGTGCCGCTGCTGCGCGCCGGGCTGCTCAAGCCCGAGCCGGGCCGTCTGATCATCAATTCCTACAGCGGCGTCTCCGGCGCCGGCAAGAAAGCCGACGTGGCGTTCCTGTTCTCCGAGCGCGACAGCTCGATCAAGGCCTACGGCATCCCCGGGCACCGGCACATCGCCGAGATCGAGGAGCAGTTCGGCGCGGCCGCCGGCCGGCCGGTCGTCGTGCAGTTCAATCCGCACCTCGCCCCGATGCACCGCGGCATCGCCACGACCATCGTCGTGCCCGCTCCGGGCGTCACCGTCGCCCAGGTCGAAGCCGCCTGGCAGCAGGCCTACGCCGGCCGGCCGTTCGTGACCTTGCTGAAGTCGGGTGAGTTCCCCGACACCGCCCACGTCGCCAATACCAACCGGGTCGCCTGCTCCGTCGTCGCCGACGCGCGCACCGGCAACCTCGTCATCACCTCGGTGATCGACAACCTGCTCAAGGGCGCCGGCGGCCAGGCGGTCCAGAACCTCAACCTGATGATGGGTTGGGACGAGGCCGAAGGCCTGCGCTGATCTTTCTCCATGTCCATCGAGTTCACCAATGATTCGCCGGGCGTCTCCGATGTGCCCGGCTTCCGCGTCGGCGCCGCCGGCTGCGATATCCGCAACAAGTCGACCGACCGTCTCGACCTGACGCTCGTCGTCGCCGACCGTCCGTGCGCCGCCGCCGGCGTCTTCACGACCAACGACGTCAAGGCCGCCCCGGTGCGCTACTGCCAGCAGGTCCTCGCCGTCTCCGCGGACAAGATCCGCGGCATCGTCGGCAACAGCGGCAACGCCAACGCCTGCACGGCCGCCCAAGGCGACGCCGACGCCGTCGCGATGGCCAGGCTCTCCGCCGCCGCCGTGGGCGCGCCGGACGACGCCTTCCTCGTCTGCTCCACCGGCCGTATCGGCGAGCTGCTGCCGATGGCCAAGGTCGCCGAAGGCATCAAGGTCTCGGCCTCCCGTCTCTCGCGCGACGCCGCCGAGGGCGTGCGTTCCGCCAACGCCATCCTCACTTCCGACACCCGCCCGAAGTCCGTCACCGCGCGCTTCGTCTGGGAGGGCAAGACCGTCACCCTCGCCGGTATCGCCAAGGGCGCCGGCATGATCGAGCCCAACATGGCCACCATGCTCGCGTTCGTCTGCACCGACGCCGCCGCTTCGCCGGCCGAGCTCAAGGCCGCCCTCAAGGCTTCCTCCGACCAGTCCTTCAACTGCGTCAGCGTCGACGGGGACATGTCCACCAACGACACCGTGCTCCTGCTCGCCTCCGGCGTGTCCGGCGTCTCCGTGGGCGCGTCCGCTCCGGCCGCCCTCCGCGCGCTCTTCCAGGAAGCCCTCGACAAGGTCTGCTTCGCCTTGGCGGAGAAGATCGTGGGCGACGGCGAGAAGATCACCAAGGTCGTGGCCGTGGAGATCGAAGGCGCCCGCACCCGCGCCGACGCCGAGAAGATTGCCCGCGCGATCGGCAACTCCCTGCTGGTGAAGTCCTCCTGGTACGGCGAAGACCCGAACTGGGGCCGCCTGGCCGACGCCGCTGGCTACGCCCGTACGGGCCTGGACGAGTCCAAGCTGGACATCTACTACGACGACGTCCCGGCCGTCCTCGGCGGCAAGCCCTTGCCCGAGAACAAGCCCCGGTGGAAGCAGGTCGTGAAGGCCGCCCGCTTCGCCGTCCGCCTGAAGCTCAACCTCGGTGACGCAAAGTTCCGGCTCCTCGCGGCGGACCTCACGGACGGCTACGTGAACTACAACAAGAGCGAGTGAGGTTTTCCGTTTACTCCCCGTCCGCAGTCCTGACACTCCGTCCCGCAAGATGAGCATTCCCGCCGCCCAGAAAGCCGAGGTCCTTCACGAGGCGCTTCCGTACATCCATAAGTTCCGTGGCTCCACCTTCGTGGTGAAGTATGGCGGCAGCTTCATGGACGATCCGAACCCGGAAGGCCGCGACCGCGTGGCCACCGACATCGCCTTCCTGTCCGCCGTCGGCATCCAGGTCGTCATCGTGCACGGCGGCGGCAAGGCCATCACCCGCGCCATGGACAAGGCCGGCATCAAGTCCGAGTTCCGCGGCGGCATGCGCGTGACCGACGCCGCCACCGTCAAGATCGTCGAGGAGACCCTCAACCACGAGATCAACGGACAGATCTGCGAATCCCTGAAGGCCCGCGGCGCCAATCCTCTCGGCATGCCGGGCAACCATGTGAACCTCTGCGAGAAGCTCTACGGCGCGGACGAGAAGGGCCAGCCCGTCGACATCGGCTTCGTCGGCGACATCAAGTTCGTGAAGACGAAGCTCATCAAGAAGGCCCTCGCCGACGGCCACCTGCCGGTCGTCTCGCCCATCGCCCTCGACGCCGACGACCAGGCCTACAACACCAACGCCGACGTCGCCGCCGCGGCCGTCGCCAATTCCCTCCGCGCCCGCCGTCTCATCTTCATGAGCGACGTCCCCGGCCTGCTGGCCGACCCGAAGAACCCGGACTCCCTGATCACCACGCTCAAGGTGAGCGAGGTCGACGAACTCAAGCGCAAGGGCGTGATCGCCGGCGGGATGATCCCGAAGGTCGACAGCGCCGTGAAGGCCCTGAAGGAAGGCGTCCGCCGCGTGCACTTCATCGACGGACGCGTCCCCCACGCGCTCCTGCTCGAAGTCTTCACCGACAAGGGCATCGGCACCGAAATCGTCCACGGTTGATGAACGGCCCGTCCGCAGATCCCACCGCCGCGAACTACGCGGCCAACGTCGCACACAATTACGGCGCGCCGCCCATCACGCTCGTGAAAGGGCAGGGCACTCTCGTCTGGGACGCCGCCGGCAAGCGTTACCTCGACTTCGCCTCGGGCATCGCGGTCAACGCCGTCGGCCACGCCCACCCGCACTGGGTGAGGCGCGTCACCGAACAGGCCGGCAAGCTCGTCCACGTCAGCAACCTCTACCGGAACGAACCGCAGGGCGAGCTCGCCCACGCGCTTTCGCTCCGTTGCGGCCCTGGTCGCGTGATCTTCTGCAACAGCGGCGCCGAGGCCAACGAAGGCCTGCTCAAGCTCGCCCGTCTCCATGGCCAGCGCAAGTCCGGCACGGAAGGCGCCTGCATCGGCGTCGTCGTGGCCGAGAAGGCTTTCCACGGACGCACGTTCGGCGGCATGTCCGCCACGCCGCAGGAGAAGATCCAGAAGGGCTTCCGTCCGTTGTTGTCCGGCTTCACCGCCGTCCCGCTCAACGACCTCGCCGCCTGGGACAAGGCCATCGATGCCCAGACCACCGCCGCCGTCCTGATCGAATCGATCCAGGGCGAAGGCGGCGTCAATCCCGCCACCCCGGAGTTCCTCCGCGGGGTCGAGAAGATCTGCCGCGAGCGTAACGTCCTGTTCATGATCGACGAGATCCAGTGCGGCATCGGCCGGACCGGGAAGTTCTTCGCTTACGAGCATGCGGGCGTGAAGCCTGACGCGATCGCCATGGCCAAGGGCCTCGGCGGCGGTTTCCCCATCGGAGCGATCTGGATGGCTCCTCCGCACGACGACCTCTTCCAGGCCGGTTCGCACGGTACCACCTTCGGCGGCGGTCCCCTTGCGGCCACCGCCGGTCTGGCCGTCCTCGAGATCCTCGAAGCCGAACAACTCGTCGCCAAGGTCGCCGAGCGCTCCGTCGCCTGGCATGCCGCGCTCCGTGAGCTCGTCGCCCTCCGCCCTGATCTCGTCAAGGAAGTCCGCGGAGCCGGTTACATGGTCGGCGTCATCCTGCACGTCGACCCGCTTCCGGTGGTCGCCGCCCTCCGCGAGGCCGGCATCCTGACCGCGCCGGCCGGCGGCGTGGCGGTCCGCCTGCTGCCTCCGCTCAACGCCTCTCCGGCCGAACTGGCCGAGGCCGTGGCGATCCTGCGTCAGGTCCTGGGCGGTTGGAAGGCCGCCTGAGCGGTTTCCCGCCCCTATTTTCCGCTGTCCAAACGTTGCCGGCGGGCTATGTTCGAACGCTTTCCGAAATGCGTCATTTCCTGAAGGAGACCGACCTGAGCCCCGCCGAGACGGCGCAGGTCTTCGCCGCCGCGGCGGCCCTCAAGGCCGGTCGCGGTCAGTCCGCCGGCGCCGCCCTCGCGCACCAGTCCTGGGGCCTGATGTTCTTCAAGAAGAGCACCCGTACCCGCGTCTCCTTCCAGGTCGGCGTCCATGAGCTCGGCGGCCTGCCGGTGATGCTCAACGCCGACGACCTGCAGATCTCCCGCGGCGAGACCGTCGCCGATACCGCGCGCGTCCTGTCGCGTTACCTCCATGGCATGGTCATCCGCTGCCACGAACACAGCCTGCTCGAGGAGTTCGCCCGCTGCGGCACCATGCCGGTCGTCAACGCGCTGTCCGACTTCCTGCATCCGTGCCAGTTCATGACGGACATGTTCACGCTCGCCGAACGCTACGCGCCCGGCCGTCCGGAACAGTATGCCGCCTCGCTCAAGGGCAAGAAGGTCGCCTTCCTCGGCGACACCGCCTGCAACATGGCGAACTCGTTCGTGCTCGGCGGCGCCGCCCTCGGCGTCGAGATCGCGCTCGCCGGTCCCGCCGGTTATGAGCCCGGCGCCGAGGTCCGCGCCCAGCTGAAGAAGGACGGCCTCGCCGAGTCCTTCACCTTCTCGACCGACCCCGCCGCCGCCGTCAAAGGCGCCGACATGGTCTACACCGACGTCTGGGTCAGCATGGGCATGGAGGCCGAGAAGGCCGAACGCCTGCGCACCATGCAGCCTTACCAGGTCAACGCGAAGCTGATGTCCCTGGCCAAGCCGTCCGCCTATTTCATGCACTGCCTCCCGGCCCACCCCGGCGAGGAGGTCTCGGCCGAAGTGCTCGCGAGCAAGCAGAGCATCATCTTCGACCAAGCCGAGAACCGTCTGCACGTGCAGAAGGCCATCCTCGCGCACCTCGCCGCCCACCGCGGCTGATTTTCCCATACCACACCCATGAGCAAGAAGAAGAAAATCGTCCTGGCCTACTCCGGCGGCCTCGACACCTCCGTCCTCCTTTCCTGGATCAAGGACAAGCATGACGCCGAGATGATCGCGTTCTGCGCCGACATCGGCCAGGAGGACGAGCTCAAGGGCCTCAAGCAGAAGGCCATGAAGACGGGCGCTTCCAAGCTCTACGTCGACGACCTCCAGGCCGAGTTCGCCCGCGACTTCATCTTCCCGATGATGCAGGCCAGCGCCATCTACGAAGGCCAGTACTACCTCGGCACCTCCATCGCGCGCCCGCTCATCGCCAAGCGCATGGTCGAGATCGCCCGCAAGGAAGGCGCCACCGCCATCGCGCACGGCGCCACCGGCAAGGGTAACGACCAGGTCCGCTTCGAGCTGACCTGCGCCGCCCTCGCCCCGGACCTCGAGATCATCGCCCCTTGGCGCAACGAAGCCTTCCGCAAGGACTTCCCCGGCCGCGCCGAGATGATCGCCTATTGCGCCGACAACAAGATCCCGGTCGAAGCCAGCGCCAAGAAGCCTTACTCGTCCGACCGTAACCTCCTCCACATCTCCTACGAAGCCGGCATCCTCGAGGATCCGTGGATGGACGCCTTCCATCCTTCGAACAAGGCCATGTTCAAGCTCTCCGTCTCCCCGGAGGACGCCCCGAACAAGCCGGAATACGTCGAGCTCGAGTTCCGCCAGGGCGACTGCGTCGCCGTCAACGGCAAGAAGCTCGATCCCCTCGGCGTCATGCGTACGCTCAACAAGCTCGGCGGCCGTCACGGCGTCGGCCGCGTCGACATGGTCGAGAACCGCTTCGTCGGCATGAAGAGCCGTGGCGTCTACGAGACCCCGGGAGGCACCATCCTGCACTTCGCCCACCGCCAGATCGAGTCGCTGACCATGGACCGCGAGGTCATGCACCTGCGCGACTCGCTCGTCCCGCGCTACGCCACGCTCGTCTACAACGGCTTCTGGTACGCTCCGGAGCGCCTCGCCCTCCAGGCCCTCATCACCGAGTCGCAGCGCAACGTCACCGGCACCGTCCGCGTGAAGCTCTACAAGGGCAGCGTCTACGTCGCCGGCCGCAAGAGCCCGCGTTCGCTCTACAACCCGCACATCGCCACGATGGAAGCGGATCCGACCAAGGCTTACAACCAGGACGACGCCACCGGCTTCATCCGCCTCAACGGCCTGCGTCTGCGCGTGAACTCCAAGGTCAACGGCGTCGCGAACCTCAGCAAGACGGCCCGCTGAGGTCAGCTTGAACGGTCAAGAAGAAGGGCGTCCCGGTTCGGGACGCCCTTCTTGTTTAAACTGGAGGCGCGGGTCGGAATTGAACCGACGCATGGGGCTTTTGCAGAGCCCGGCCTTACCACTTGGCTACCGCGCCTGAAGACTGACAGGCCCTCAAAATGCCTCCTCGGGGAAGGCGTTTCAAGGGTTTTGTGCAAGGGCTTCCCTTTGGGCGTTTTCTCGCCTAATAACCCCCTATGAACCAAGCCCAGCCAGCCTTCCGCGTCGGACTCGGGTATGACATCCACCCGCTGGTCGCCGGCCGTCCGTGCATCCTGGGCGGGGTGCACATCCCGTCACCGGTCGGTCCGGACGGGCATTCCGATGCGGACGTGCTGCTGCATGCCGTCGCCGACGCGATCCTCGGCGCCGCCGGCTTGCGTGACATCGGTCATTATTTCCCGAACACGGATGCTTCCCTCAAAGGATTGGATTCCTCCGTGATCGTGAAGAAGGCCGTCGCCGAAGCGAAGGCGCAGGGCGGTTGGGTGGTCGGCAATGTCGATATCGTGATCATCGGCGAACGGCCGAAGGTCATGGCGCACGTCGAGGCCATGAAGGCGAAGGTGGCCGAAATCATCGGAATTTCCCCCGCCCAGGTGGGCATCAAGGCCACGACCAACGAAGGGATGGACTCGATTGGGCAGGGTAAAGCCCTGGCGGTGCAGGCTATTTGCCTGATTTCCAAGGGTTTTTGAGGGTTTAAGGGGGTATTTTGCTTCGGGCTTGTCTTTTCGGCCCCCGAAGCGAAGACTTAACGACCCTTCAGTCCGAAGGGTTCCCAATGGAAAAGACCCTCATCATTCTCAAGCCCGACTGCATGGAACGCCGCCTCTGCGGAACGGTCCTCGCTCGCTTCGAAGCCGCCGGCTTCGATATCCAGGCCAGCAAGATGACCCGTCTGACCTCGGCCCAGCTCCGTGAGCACTATGCCCACGTCGCCGACAAGCCTTTCTACCCGGAGATCGAGGCCTTCATGTCCTCCCGTCCGGTGATCGTCGCCGTCCTCGTCGGCGAGAACGTCATCTCCCGCGTCCGTGAACTCCTCGGACCGACCAATTCTAAAGTGGCTCCCAAGGGCACCATCCGTGGCGATTTCGGCACCGAGATGATGCGCAATGTCTGCCACGCCTCCGACAGCCCCGCCGCGGCGGACGCTGAGGT